>JALOQF010000580.1 GCA_025459425.1 Myxococcaceae bacterium
GCCGACGAGGAGGCCCGTGGGCACCGCGAAGACGTCGGCCCGGAAGCCCTCGCGCTCCGCGATGACGGTGAGGAGCTCTTCGAGCCGGTACGCCGGGCACCCCGCCTCGAGCAGCTCGCTGCCCAGCTCGACGAGGTAGTCGAGCACCAGGTGGGTCGAGAGGGCTGGAGTCGCCGCCGTCATGCGGCCCCGGCATACGTGAGCGGCGCCGGAAGGCCAGTCTCGTGCCCGCCTCGCGGTGGCGTCGTAAGAAGCGGTGTGCCTTCGGTCCGATGTCTCGCCCTCTGCGGTGCCCTGGTGGCGCGCGTCGCTGCGGCACAGGCGACCTTCGACGACGGCTTCGAGGGCCGACTCACCCAGTTCGACACACCGGCAGGCGTGTGGGACTTCATCGGGCTCCAGTTCCCCAACCAGTCAGTGACGACGAGCAGCAGCGCTGCGAAGCGGGGGCTCGCCGGCCTGCGCACCGTCGACAACCACCGCGACGCCGGCGCCGACTCGCAGGTGGTGCTGGGGCGGAACACCACCGGCAGCGGCACCCAGTACCTGCGCGCGTGGTGGCGCGTCACCGCGTCGAACGGCGTTCCCGCCAACATCAGCTTTCTCATGACGCAGGGGAACACCTCCATCGGCACGCTCGCCGAGACGAAATGGAACCCGTCGACGAACGAGGTGCTGCTGGTGTGCTTCGACCGCAACGGCACGTTCTTCAACCCGTCGGGCCGGGTGCGCGTGCCGCCTGACGGTGGGTTTCATCTCGTCGAGCTGGCGGTGCAGAACCTCGGCTCGGCTGGTGCGACGTGCAGCTCTGCCTTCGATGGCGCCGAGCGCGCGCGCCAGAACATCGACCACACCGGCACCATGTACCGCAACGTCCTCGTGGGGCCCGTGTACGGCGAGACCGAGTGGACCGGGGTGATGGAATACGACGACTTCGCCGCCTCGCCGGCACCGATGGCGAGCCGCCTGACGCTGACGCCCACGGCCGTCACGCTCGGTGACTGCGCGCCGGTGACGATTCAGGCGCGCAGCTCGTTCACGACAGCGCTGGCGCCAGTGGTGACGGCCACGGCGGTGACGGTGCGGCTCGACGGCGGAGCCGTCTTCCTCGACGCCCAGTGCCAGCAACCGCTCTCGACGGCCACCACGCTGGCGGCCGGGGCGACGACGCTCCAGGTGGCGGTGCGTGTCGTTCGGCCGACGGGCGTCTCGGTGTTCCTGGACGCGGACGACCTCGTGTCGTCGACGCAGGCGCTCGTCGTCATGGTGCGCGACGGAGGCGTCGACGCTGGCAGCTTTGATGGAGGGGCCGACGGGGGCAACGACGTCGACGCCGGCGCAGATGCAGGGACGGTCGACGGCGGCGGAGATGGTGGTGTGGACGATGGTGGCCGTGCTCCAGCAGACGCGGGGCAGGGCGATGGGCCCGATGCCGGTGGAGCTGTCACGCCCCCGACGGCTGACGCGGGCCTCGGCGTCGATGGTCCCGGTGCGGGCGAGTTCGTCGTCGGCTGCGGCTGCGTCGCTCCTCCGAACGGCTTGCTGCTGCTCGCCGTAGGCTGGTGGTGGAAGCGCCGCGCGCGCCGTCGGTGAAGGGACAGGCGACGTCGGGGTGGGCTGGGTTTCTTCCCCGAACCGCTCGCCGACCCTCGAAGTGGAGAGGCCGCGCGAGCCGTCGGCGTTGTCATCAGGCAGGGCACCCCCTGGGCCCTGTTTCGGTGTCGCGCGTGGAGCGCGTTCGGTCAGGCCACGCAGGGCTTTGGGGGCGGCTGTCGCGATGCTCGAGGCGGCTCACTGCTGTCCGAGCTGGGGGTCACCCGCCGAAGAAGGCCCGCACCTCGTCCCGCTTGGCGAGCGCGTCGGCGCGGCCCAGCTCGATGAGGGTCCGCGCCCAGGCCCCGTCGAACAGCAGGTACGAGGCGAGGTCGGCTTCCCACGTCGAGTCGGCGTCGGCGGCCCGAGCGAGCAACCACTCGTAGAAGCGCCCCAGCTTCCACGAGCCGGCGTGGTGCCGCAGGTGCTCTCCGGCCAGCACGCCGATGTTCTTCGACGGCTCGAACACCAGCGTGGGAATGCGCCGGTACGCCTGCCCGCGCTCCTGCTCGAGCACCGCGTCGATGCGCGCGCGCTCGTGTGGCTCGAGCGTCGAGTCGATGACCTCCATCACGCGGTTGAAGCGCTCGAGCACCTGCAGGTCGTACGTCACCGGGTCGAGCAACAGCGCGTTGAACACCTTGCCCAACAGGAAGGTGAGGCTCGGGTACTGCTCGGCCGAGGCGCCCAGCGCGTCGATGTCGGGCGGCCGGGCCGGCGCGTGCATGAGGGTGATGATGACGAGCTTGTCGGCGCCCGCACGAATGGCCGGCGCGATGGGGGTGTTGAAGCGCAGGCCTCCGTCCGCGAAGTACGAGCGGCCGACGCGGCGCGCGGGGAAGAGGGCGGGAATCGCGGCCGAGGCCAGCACGTGCTCGGCGTCGATGCGGGTGGCGCGCGCGATGCGGCGCGGGTGCTTCATCGGCTTGAACTCGGCGCCCGGCGCGAGCTCGGCGAACATCGTGGTGGCCCCGGTGCCGATGTGCAGCGCGGCCACCACGAAGGCGCGCAGCCGGCCCTCGTTGACGTTGTCGTGCAGCTGCGGCCAGTCGATGGCGGCGGCCACGATGTCTTCGAGCGCGCGCGGGTTGAGCACCGAGCGGCCGAAGCGGTCGGCCACGCCGTCTTCGTCGCGCGTCGGCTTGCGCAGGAACTTGAACGGGCTCGTCCACCCCACGAGGCCCAGCAGGTCGACGCGCAGGTGGTGCTCGAGCTTGAGCGCTTCCCACACGGTGACGAGCTGCTCGACGCGGTGGTGCCACACGTGGGCGTTGGCCGCGAGCCAGGCGCCGTTGATGGCGCCCACCGAGGTGCCGGCGATGACGCGGAAGAGGGCGGCGTTCCGCTCCGAGGGGCCCAGCGCTTCGACGAGGCCGGCCAGCACGCCCACCTCGTACGCGCCCCGCGCGCCACCACCCGACAGCACCAACCCCACGTTCGACATCGGGAGTCACCAAAACACGACGGCCCGGCGTGTCCAGTGGACAGGCCGGGCCGCGTGACTGCTCGAGGTGTGACTTACGAGCGGCGGCGGCGAGCCAGCGCCAGCATCGCGAGGCCGAGGCCGGCGAGCGAGGCGTCGACGGGAATCGCAGCGCAGGTGGCGCCTGGCGTGCTGCCC
>JALOQF010000581.1 GCA_025459425.1 Myxococcaceae bacterium
CACGCGGCGGCGCAGGTGACGCTCGGGCTTGCGGCCCTCGCGTCGCTGGCGTGGCAGTGGCGCACCTGGGGCGCGCCGTTGATTCCAGACACCACGAGCTGGAACGGCACCGTCTTCGACGTGCTCGGCTTCCTCGTGCGAACGACGGCGCTGCCTTTCCTCGTGCTGTCGACGACCGCGTCACTCGTCTCGGCGTCGGTGGCGGCCACGCGTGGGGTGGCGACGTGGCGCCTCTACGCGGTGTCGAACGCGGGCGCCCTCGCGGCGCTCGTCGTCTACCCCCTCGGCATCGAGCCCCTCGTCGGCATGCGGGCGCAGGCCGTCGGCCTCACGCTGGGTTTCGTGCTGTACCTCGTCGCGCTGGGCCTTTCGTTGCGCGGCACCTCGGGCAGCACGCCGGCACCGGCCCGGGGCGCGTTCGACTGGCGCTGGCTCGTGCTGCCAGCCCTCGGCACGACGCTGCTGTCGGCGGCGACGAACGCGCTCTGCCAGGACCTGACCCCGACGCCGCTGCTGTGGGCGTACCCGCTGGCGCTCTACCTCACGAGCTTCATCATCGGCTTCGGTGACGAGCGCTTCCGGCGGCCGCTCCTCGCCGCGGCGCTGACGGCGGTGGGGGTGCTGGCGATCGTCCTGACGACGCTGACCCGGCCCGAGGTCAACCTCGCCCTGTCGGGCTTCGGCTTCGGCCTGGCGGTCTTCGGGGGCTGCTGGTGGTTGCACGGCGAGGTGTACGCCACGCGCCCGGAGCCCCAGCGCCTGTCGGCCTTCTACCTCGCCATCGCCGTGGGCGGCGCGCTCGGCACCGCGCTGGTGGGCCTGCTGGCGCCCATCACCTTCGAGGACTTCTACGAGTTGCCGCTGGCCCTGGTGCTCACCTCGGCCGCGCTGGTGCGCTGGTGGCCCCGGGGCACCTCGCGGCGCTGGCTGGGGCACCTGTCGCTGGGGCTGAGCGTCGTGGTGCTGGGGTTGTGGGTGAAGGGCCCCGAGGGCCAGCGGGCGGCGCTGCGCTCGGGCTACGGCGTGGTGCGCGTGGTGGAAGAGAACGAGGGCACGGCCCTGCACGCCGTGGGGCTGCGCCATGGCGACACCATGCACGGGTTCCAGCTGCAGTCCGCCGAGCGACGGCGCGAACCGACGGCCTACTTCACCCGAACCAGCGGGCTGGGGGTGGGGCTCGCGGCGCTGCACGAGGAGCGCGGCCGGCCCGTGACGGCGCAGGCGCTGGGCCTGGGCATCGGCGTGGCTGCGGCGCTGTTCGAGCAGGGCGACCGCGTCGAGTTCGTCGAGCTGTCGCCCGACGTCGTGGCGCTCGCCTCGGGGCCGCGCGCGCGGTTCACCTTCGTGCAGGACTCGAAGGCCACCGTCACCGTGCGCGAGGCCGAGGCGCGCGCCGCGCTGGTGGCCGACGTGGAGCAGGGACGCCCGCGCGTCGACCTCGTCGTCTGCGACGTCTTCTCGGGTGACGCCGTGCCCGCCCACCTGCTCACCGTCGAGGCCATCGCGCTGTACCGGGCGCGGCTCGAGCCGAACGGCCTGCTCGCGCTGCACGTCACCAACCGGTACCTGGCGCTCGTCGAGGTGGCCGCGGGCGTGCTGCGCGCGGCTGGCCTGCCGAACGTGGTGGTGGTGGGCGCCGAGGGCGAGCTGGCGATGTTCTCGATCTGGGTCCTGGCCTCGACGGACGAGGCGCTGCTGGCCCGCGTCTTGGCGCTCGCGGGCGACAAGGCGAAGGGAGGCCCCAGACGCGCCCTGGTGTGGACCGACGAATTCCAGAGCGTCCTCCCCATCCTCATGCGGGGGGAGTGACCGCTTCCCGCCTCGTGCTATGCGCGGGGCCCACATGCGCGCTCTCGCCCTGACGCCCCTCGCCCTCGCCCTCGTGGCCTGCGGACCGCCGCGGCCCACCACCGATGGTGGCTCCATCGACACCTCGTGTGGGCTCGACTGCGTCGCCCAGAAGACGTTCGGCCTCGTCGTCAACCGCTGCTTCGAGTACTCGGCCAGCGAGACGACGCCGAACGACCCGCCGGCGCTCGGCGTCTTCGTCAAGCCCGTCTTCACCCTCGAGGGCGGCGTGCAGGTGCTGCCCGTCGACTACCGCACCGGCGGCCAGACGCGCATGACCGACAACTTCGCCTTCGGCGCCGACGGCTCGCTGAAGCTGATGCGCCGCGAGTTCCCGCAGCAGGGCCAGTCGATCACCTTCCGCAACGACGCCATGGCCATCACCGGCGTCACCTGGCTGCTCGCCGACGTGGGCCCCGGCCAGTCACAGACGACGAGCAGCCAGGCCTTCATCGTCAACCAGTCGGGCGCGGGCATGTCCGAGCCCACCACGTACCGGGTGTCGACGACGACGGCGACGCCGAACCAGCTCCGCACGCCGGCGGCCACGTACACCGATGGCCTCAACGTGCTGACGACGCAGTCGCCCACCGACCGCGGCGCCGACCCGCGGCGCGTCTTCGTGCGCGAGGTCGGCTTCATCACCATCGTCAGCCCCTTCAACATCGCCGGTGGCAACCCACCGACGCTCTACCTGCAGCGCATTCGGGACGTCGGCACGCCCGACGGCGGCACCGAGCCCTGCTCCACCGGAGTCCCCTGACATGAGCTTCCTGCGCACCGCCCTCGTCTGCCTCGCCGTCATCGTCACCGCCTGCAAGTCGGCCCCTGAAGCGCGCCCCGAGGCGAAGCCGGCCGAGCTGCCGAAGCAGGAGATGCAGATCGTCTCGCAGACGCTCACCGACGTGACGGTGAAGCTGTCGGGCGAGGTGCTGGCCGGTGACGAGGCGCTCACCATCACCGGCGCCGACGTCGAGTTCGTCGTCGACGGCAACGTGCTGTCGAAGAAGCGCGAGACGCTGGGGCTCGACCTCTCGCCCGGGAAGACGGCGGCCTTCGGCTTCGAGGAGTCGTTCACCTACGTGGCCAGCGCCGAGGACCTCAAGGCGATGGACACCCGGGGCGGCTCGTTGCTCATCGCGCTGCGCGGCAACCTCACCGGCACGGTGCAGCGCGAGGTGCTGGTCGACGGCAAGGCGACGATGCAGGCGGTGCCCGTCGAGCTGCCCTTCGCCCGCAGCCGCGAGGTGCGTACGCCGCGCCTGCCGCACCTCAAGCTGGGTGAGGCCGAGGCCGGCCGCTTCTCGGAGTCCGAGGTGCAGGCGGTCTTCCACCTCCACGTCGTCAACCCCAACCCCTTCC
>JALOQF010000582.1 GCA_025459425.1 Myxococcaceae bacterium
CGTCGAGGAAGACAAGCTGCGGGCGTACGTGACGATCACCCTCGATCACTGCTTCGTGGTGCGCGACCTGAAGGTCATCAGCGGCGCCGCGGGGCTCTTCGTGGCGATGCCCGCGAAGAAGCGCAAGGACGGCACCTACAAGGACATCGCGCACCCGCTCAACGCCGAGACGCGCGAGCGGTTCGAGAAGGTGGTGCTGGCCGAGTACGAGAAGGCGCTGTCGCACGCGCCGCCGCTTCGCCGCGTGAGCGGAGAGCACCGCCAGGTCGAGGCCTACGCCGACCCCGATTGACGGCTACTGCGCCGTGACGCGCCAGATCTGATCGCCGCCCGGCCGCCCGTCGGTCGCCAGGTACAGCGCGCCGTCGGGGCCCTGGACCACCGCGCGAATGCGCTCCATGCCGCCGAAGAGCGTGGTGATCATGCCCGTGGTGCTGAGCCCGTCGGGCGAAAGCTGCATCACCCGAACGTTGCGGTCGCCCAGCGAGGCCACGGCGATCGCGCCGGCCCAGTCGCGCCACTGCGCGCCCACGAGGAAGTCGCAGCCCGACATGCCGCCCGAGTTGCCGTCGCGGAATGCAGGCCGCAGCGCCATGGGGAACTTCGTGGTGTCGGTCATCGACGTGCCCATGTAGCCCCAGTAGGCCCCATCGTTCGGGTTGGCCGGGTTCTTCGGGTCCCACCCGCCGTTGCCGCCCGCGGTGAGCTTCGTCACTTCGTCGTCGGTGCCGGGTCCATGCTCGCAGAGGAAGGGCTCTCCGGTGCCGGGGCGGAAGGTGAGGCCCTGGGGGTTTCGGAAGCCGAACGCCCAGATCGGTGCGCGGAACGGGGCGCTCATGTTGCCGGCCGGAATCGTGCCGTCCTTGCGAATGCGGAGCACCTTCGAGCCGAGCGCGTTCGGGTCCTGCGGGACGCTCGCCGAGCGGGTGTCGCCCGTCGTGAGGTAGAGCAGTCCGTCGGGCCCGAAGCGCAGGCGGCCTCCGGAGTGCGCGCCGCCGTTGCCCCACGAGATACCCACCAGCAGATCCTGGCGATCCGTCACGCCGTCCCAGCCCTCGTTCACCCGGAAGCGCACGATGCGGTTGTCGACGGTGGTGGGGTTCACCCGGGCCGAGAAATACGCGAACAGGTGACGGGTGCGCGCGAAGTCCGGGTCGAGCGCGAGCCCCATCATGCCGCTCTGGCCCGAGGCGCTCACGTCCATCGGGCGGTGCAGCACGGTCGACGTCGTCGCGCCGGGGCGCAACACGCGAATGTTGCCGCCCCGCTCCGAGAACACGAGCGTGCCGTCGGGCGCGAAGGTGAGATCCCACGGCACCGCGAGGCCCGACAACAACACAGTGCGGTTGAGCATCGGCGCGCCGGTCGCGAGGCCCGACGCACGGAACGTCACCTCGCCGTACCCCGCCGCCGACGCCGTGAGCGTGTGCGCGCCCGCGGCCGAGCCGAGCCGCCAGGCGCCGACCCGCGCGATGCCCGAGGCGTCGGTCGCCGCTGGACTGCCGGTGACCGTGCCTCCGCCGCTCGCGACGGTGAAGGTGACCATCACGCCCGCCACCGGTTGGCCCTGAGCGTCACGCACGCGCACGGCGGGAGCGACCGGCACGTTAATCGTCACCGGCGCGCTCTGCTGGTCCCCAGCTTCGATGGTGAGGCTGGGCATGCCCACGGTGGTCGCCGTCGCGACGAAGGTCGTCTGCGGCAGGCCGGGCATGCGCGCCACGAGCCGGTTCTGCCCGGCGCTGGGGCCCAGCACCCAGCCCTGCACCCGCGAGACGCCGTTCGAGTCGGTCACCACGGTGGTCGGCCCGGTGATGGAGCCGCCGCCCTCGATCACCTGCCACTCGACGCCGAGCCCCGCGACGGGGTTGCCGTGCGTGTCGGTGATGCGCTTGGCCGGCGCGATGGGCACCGCCGTCGCGCGCGGCGCTTCCTGGTTGTCGCCCTCGAAGGCGGCCACGTTGATGCCGACGTCGGCCGTGGCGGTCGCCGAGAAAGTCAGCGGCACCGCCTCGTCAGCCGTCACGAGGATCGACTGGAGCCCCGCGCCCGTCCCAAGCGTCCACGTGCCGGCCGACGCCACACCCTCGGCGTCGGTGACGACGTCGGCCTGCTCGACCGCGCCCGAGCCCATCGCCACCGTGAAGGTGACCCGCGCCTGGGCCACTGGAGCCTCGGCCCTCAGCAGTCGCACGCTGATGGGTTGCTGCAGCGCCCGTGCGACCGTGCCCGTCTGGTCGGCGCCGGTCCGCACCTCGAGGCGATTCGCTCCGCGGTTCGGATCTGACGCGCAGGCAGCGAAGACGGCGAGGACGACCAGGAGGAGGTGGCGCATGACCGGTCTCCTTGACGACCTCCGAGCGCCGGAGCCTCCTGTTTTCTCGATGGAGAGACGTGAAAAACCGGAAGACAACGCCGCCGCGGAGCCAGAAGATGGGCTTCAGCGGCGCGACGAGAAACGCTTTGACGCGAACCACGCAGATCTTTAGGGTGCCGCGCCGATGGAACACCCCCTGACGTCGTATCTGCCGGTGGCTGTGGTGCTCGGGCTCGCTGGCCTGCTCGCCGTGGCCATTCCCATCGTTGCCGGGTTGCTCGGCCCGAAGGTGTCGAACCCGATCAAGTCCGAGGCGTTCGAAGGCGGCAACGCGCCGATGGGCTCGGCCCGCCAGCGCTTCGCGGTGAAGTTCTACGTCGTTGCCCTGCTCTTCATCGTGTTCGACGTCGAAGCAGTGTTCCTCTACCCGTGGGCGGTGAACTTCCAGGCGCTCGGGTGGTTCGGCTACGTGACGATGGTGGTGTTCGCCGCCACGCTCGTCGTCGGGCTCGTGTACATCTGGAAGAAGGGCGCGCTGGACTGGGAGTCTTGACTCATGGCTGACACCGACATCGCTCCGATCCTCACCACGCGTCGCGACGAGGCGACGGGCTTTCTGCAGAAGGTCATCTCGAAGGGCCTGGGCTGGGCGCGCAAGTACTCGCTCTTCACCTACCCCTTCGCCACCGCCTGCTGCGGCATGGAGTACATGTCGGTCGCGGCGAGCCGCTACGACATCGCCCGTTTCGGCGCCGAGTTCCCCCGCTTCTCGCCCCGCCAGGCCGACCTGCTGATGGTGGTCGGCACCATCAACATGAAGCAGGCGCCCATTCTCAAGCGCGTCTACGAGCAGATGACCGAGCCCAAGTGGGTCAT
>JALOQF010000583.1 GCA_025459425.1 Myxococcaceae bacterium
GTGATCGATGGCAAGCCGATGTCGCTGCAGCGCCCCGAGGCGCTCACCGAGGTGCAGGCGGTGGCGTTCAAGGAGGCTGGGGAGGCCGGCCTGGTCGAGATCAAGCTCGACGGCGCGGCGCGGTGGAAGGTGGAGCGCCCCGACGGGCGCACCGCGGCGCTCACGCTCGAAGGCGTCAAGCTGCCGAAGTCGCTCGAGCGCAGCCTCGACACCAGTGATCTCGGCACGGTCGCGACGATGGTGAGCACGTTCTCGCAGCCCGACGACCGCGTTCGGGTCGTCGTGGCGGGCCGCGAGGGGTTCGAAGACAAGGTGGTCGCACGCGCCGGCCTCATTCAGTGGCGCATTCAGCCGGGTACCGGGGCGGTCGAGAAGGCAGTGGCGGAGTCTCGCACGTCGGGCCTGTCGGTCGAGTCGGACCAGGTGGCCATCGAGGGCGCCCCGCAGCGCGCGCGCTACGTCGGCAAGAAGGTCTCGTTCGAGTTCAAGGACATCGACATTCACAACCTGCTCCGCATCATCGCGGACATCTCGAAGAAGAACATCGTGGTGTCGGACGACGTGACGGGCAAGGTGACGATTCGCCTCCGCAACGTTCCATGGGACCAGGCGCTCGAGCTGGTGCTTCGCTCGAAGTCGCTCGGCCAGGAAGACCTCGGCAACATCATTCGGGTCGCGCCACTGGCGAAGCTCGAAGAAGAGTCGAAGCAGCGCGCCGAGCGCCGCAAGAACGAGCGGTTGTCGCGGGACCTGTCGGTTCAGCTCGTGCCGGTCAACTATGCGACGGCCGGCGAGATGGCGACCCGGGTGAAGGAGATCCTCTCGGAGCGCGGCAACGTGGCCGTCGACGTTCGCACCAACACCCTGATCGTCCGCGACCTCCCCGAGAACATGGGCCGGGTCCGGTCCCTCGTGGCGAGCCTCGACCTGCAGACCCCGCAGGTGTTGATCGAAGCGCGAATCGTCGAGGTCGCGACCCGGAAGCAGCGTGAAATCGGTATTCAGTGGGGTGGTCAGGCGGTGATGTCGCAGGCCACGGGCAACCCGACCGGGCTCCAGTTTCCCAGCACGGTGGCAGCCACGGGTGGTGTGCCCGTGGGCGTCGCGACGGGCGTCTCGGCGACGCCCAACTACGCGGTCAGCCTCCCCGTCGGTGTCACGGACGGCGCCGGTGGTGCCATCGGTCTCGTGTTCGGCTCGGCCGGCTCGGCAGCGACCCTCAACCTGCGCTTGTCGGCGCTCGAGTCACAGGGCGTGCTGCGCACCCTGTCTGCTCCCCGGGTGACGACGTTGAACAACCAGCAGGCCCGCATCGCCCAGGGTACGTCGTTGCCCTTCAGCCAGACCTCTGCGGCGGGCGCCAACACCGTCTTCATCGACTCGATTCTGCAGCTCAACGTGACGCCTCACATCACCGCCGACGGGAGCGTGCTGATGAACATTCTGGCGAGCAACAACCAGCCAGACCCAGCGAACACAGGCTCGAACGGTCAGCCGGCCATCTCGCGCAAAGAAGCCCAGACGAACGTGCTCGTGCCCGACGGCGACACCACCGTCATCGGCGGCATCTACGTGATCCGCAACACGGCCAACACGTCGGGTCTGCCGCTCCTGTCGAAGATTCCCATCATCGGCTTCTTCTTCCGGAACAACCGCGAGCTCGAGACCAAGGACGAGCTGTTGTTCTTCATCACCCCGCGAATCCTGAATCGCCAGACGATGGCCCAGAAGCTGTGAGGACCCCCATGAGAACCACCTCGTTGCTCCTTTCCTTGCTCTTCACCCTGGGCTGCACGCCGGGGGTCGGGCCGGTCTTCGTCTCGAAGGTCGAGTCCCTGGTCGGCACCTGCATTCCGCCATCGTCGATGGCCGGGGCGGGGGCACCACCTGCGGCGCTCTCTCTCGTCGACGTGGCCGCGAGCCAGCCGAGCGCGACCATGGCCGTCACGCTCGGGGGCCTCGAGGTCATCAAGTCGGCGGCGAGCAACCCGCCGCTCATCGTGGGCGGCCGCACCCTGGCGACGGCCGGGCGCGAGAACGTTCGCATCGAGTCGGTCAGCCTGCGGTACACCTCGCGGCTCGTCGGGTCGAACTCGCGGGCAGGGATTGCTGGGCTCGACCGGGTGGAAGACACGGTGACGCTGAACCGGTACGTCGACGGCATGGCGAACGTCATCGTGGTTCCCCTCTTCGGGGCGGGCGCCAGGCGGGTGTTCGAGGAAGGCCTCGTGGCGAGCAACGAAGACGTCTACGACATGACCGTCACCTTCCAGGTTCGCGGTACGTTGCAGCCGAGCACGCAACCGATTTCGACGGAGCTGGTCCCGGTCTCTTTCCGGCTCGTGAAGAGCGCGGTGGACTGTGCAGGGGAAGCGCGGCTCGGCCGGGTTGCCTCGGGCACGCCGATCAGCGACGTCGAGTGTAGCTACTTCGGCATCAACCGGAAGTTCACCCAGGCGCAGTGCTGCACGACACTCGGTGACCCGAGCGTGCCAGGGTGCGAGCCGCAGTAACCCGAGCGCACCAATGTTCGCCGAACACCTCAAGTCCATCGTTCAGCAGGTCGACGGCGCCATCGCGTGCAGCGTGATGGGCTTCGACGGCATCGCGGTCGAGACCGAGCCCCGGGACATGCCCGAGTCGGCGGTCGAGCTCGATCTCCAGGCCGCGTGGGTCGAGTTCGCCAACCTCATGTCCCAGGCGAAGAACACCGCCGAGACGCTCAAGACGGGCAAGGTGGCCGAGCTGTCGATCAACTCGGAGAAGGTCATCACGCTCCTGCGCATGGTGAACCAGGACTACTTCCTGGTGCTGGGGCTGTTGCCGACGGGGAACTACGGCAAGGCGCGCTACGTGCTGCGCGTGACGGCGCCGAAGGTGGCCAAGGAGCTGTAGCCGCCGCGTCAGCGTGCTTGCCCGGGCAGGGTGGTGGGGGTAGAGGGACCGCCACCTTTTTCCTGCAGCGAGGCGCACATGGCCGGAGTCATCGACACGTCCGAGTTCCGCAAGGGGCTCAAGATCGAGATCGACGGAGAACCCTTCGAGATCGTCGAGTTTCAGCACGTCAAGCCGGGCAAGGGCTCGGCCTTCGTCCGCACCGTGTACCGCAGCCTGGTGTCCGGCCGTCAGCTCGAGAAGAACTTCAAGAGCGGTGACAAGGTCGGCCGCCCCGACAACCCCCGCGAAACCAGC
>JALOQF010000224.1 GCA_025459425.1 Myxococcaceae bacterium
GAGAGCCTGTTCGGCCGGCGCCGCTACATGCCCGACATCTCGAGCCGCAACCGGTCCATCGCCATGGCCGCCGAGCGCGCCGCCATCAACATGCCCATTCAGGCCACCGCGGCCGATCTGGTGAAGCGCGCGATGCTCGAGGCCGACCGGGTGCTCGGCGCGAAGGGCCTCGAGACGCGCATGCTGCTCCAGGTGCACGACGAGCTGTTGTTCGAGGTGCCCGAGGGCGAGCTCGAGCAGGTGACGGCGCTGGTCCGGGACGTCATGGTGGGCGCGGCGAGCCTGGTGGTGCCGCTCGTCGTCGACGTCGGTCACGGGCATTCCTGGGCCGACGCGCACTGAAGGTCGCGACGTGGTGCGGGTCCAGGTGTAGCGTCGGGGCGAGATGACCGATCGCTCGAAGGCCCCGCGCACCGACCCCGGCGCGCTCGTCAGCGGACTGGCGCAGAAGCTCACCGAGCTCGAAGCAGCCGTGGCACGCCAGTCCGAACGGCTGTCGGCCATCATCGAGGTGGGCTCTCAGCTCTCGGCCGCGCGCGACGTCGACGCGCTGCTGCGCACGGTGATGGACCGGCTGGCCGCGCTGCTCGAGGCCGAGGCCGCGACGCTCTTCATGCACGACGTGAAGACGAACGAGCTCTGGTCTCGCGTGTTGAAGGGCTCGGCGATGCGCGAGCTGCGGCTCGAGGCCAGACGCGCGGGCATCGCTGGTCACGTCTTCCGCACGGGCAAGACGGTGCGCATCGGCGACGCCTACGAAGACGCCCGCTTCAACCCGGAGATCGATCGCCAGTCGGGCTTCAAGACCCGCTCGATCGTCGCCGCGCCGCTGCGGCACGTCTCGGGCAAGGTGCTCGGGGTGGTCGAGGTGCTCCACCGCAGGCCCGACGCCTTCACGGAAGAAGACGAGCGGCTGGTCGAGGGCGTGGCGACGCAGATCGCGGCCGTGCTCGACAACGTGCTGCTGCTCGAGGAGCTGGCGCAGCGGGTGCGCGATCTCGATCTGCTCTACGGCCTCGAGCGGGCTGCGGCGTCGAGTGACGCCAAGACCGATCTGCTCGAGCGAATCCTCTCGACGGCCATCGACGCGGTCGACGCGCGGGCCGGGTCGATCCTCATCGCCGAGGAGTCGAAGGACAGCCTCTATTTCCGCAACTCGCGCGGCGAGAAGGCCGAGGCCCTGACGTCGATGCGCCTGAAAGCGGGGCAGGGCATCGCTGGCTACGTCGCGAGCACCGGCGACATCGTGCGGGTCGATCGCGCCGACGACTCGCCGCACTACGACAAGTCGGTCGCGCGGAAGCTGGGCGTGTCGATCGGCGCGGTGCTGTGCGTGCCGATTCCCGGAGAAGAAGGGCTGCTCGGGTCGCTCGAGCTGCTCAACAAGAAGGGCGGCTTCACCGACGCCGACGAGCGGCTGGTGGTGCTCGTCGCCGGGCAGATCGGCCGTGCCATCGCCTCACGGCAGTCGCGCGAGGAGCAGGAGCGCCGCGTGCGCATGGCCGCCATCGGACAGATGCTCGCGGGCGTGCTGCACGATCTGCGCACCCCCCTCACCGTCATCGCCGGGTACGCCGAGATGATGGCCGAGGAGCCGAGCGAAGACGGCCGCCGTGAGATGGCGAAGTCGATTCTCTCGCAGCTCGATCACGTCGCCGCCATGCAGAAAGAGACGCTCGCCTTCGCGCGCGGCGAGAAGTCGGTGCTGCTGCGGCGCGTGTACGTGCACGTCTTCATGAAGGAGCTCGAGGAGCAGCTCGAGCGCGAGTTCGAGCGCAGCCGCGTCGAGCTCCGCGTCGTCACCGGCTACACCGGCGCCGCACGCTTCGACGAGAACAAGATGAAGCGCGTCATCTTGAACCTCGCCCGCAACGCCCTCGACGCCATGCCCGACGACGGCCGCTTCACCTTGTCCGTCGATCGCGAGGCCGACGAGATCGTCTTCCGCGCCACCGACACCGGCCCCGGCATTCCCGACGTCATCGCCGACAAGCTCTTCGAGTCCTTCGTCTCGGCCGGGAAGAAGAACGGCACCGGCCTGGGCCTCGCCATCGTGAAGAAGATCGTCGAGGAGCACGGCGGCGACGTGACGTTCAAGACGCGCCCCGGCCGGGGGACGACCTTCGAGGTGCGGTTCCCGGCGGGCGTCGAGGCGGACTGAAGGGCAAGGAGACCGGGGCCCCGTCAGTCCTGCCCGCGGAAGAGCCGCAAGCCCGGCCGCCCCGACATCTCGAGGTAGAAGCCGAAGCTGAACTTCACGGTCTGATCGGACGCGATGAGGCCCGACGGCGGGTTGGGGAACGGCTGCGCCCGCTCGAAGGCCTTCACCGCTTCGAGATCGAGGAAGTCGAGCCCAGAGGACTTCTCGACCCACGCGTCCTTGAGGCGCCCGTCGGCCGTCAGCGTCACCTGCAGCAGCGTGTGCCGATCGCGCCCGCCGTAGATCTGCAGCGTCGGATCCCGCAGGCGCAGCTGCGCGTTCGGGTTCCACTGCTGACCGACCGACTGCTTCACCCGGTTGAAGAAGCTGGCGTACTTCCACTCGCGGGTGTTGAGGTACGTGCCGTCGCCCACGTCGACGTCGTCGAGGTGATCGTTGGCCGCCGCGCCTGACACCGAGTCGAGCACCGAGGGCGAGGGCAACAGGTTCGCGGCCCCCGGCCGCCCCATGCGACCCTCGGAGCCTTCTTCCTGACTCGGCGCTCCCATCGCGAGGTTGAGCCGCCTCGAGTTGCCCTGCATCGCTTCCACCTCGTCGCGGCTCGCCACCACCGGCCCCGTGCCGCCCACCGTCGGCGCCTTCAGCTTGAGCTCCGACTGCGCCTTCTGTTCGGGGATCTCGAGCGTCGCGCTCTGCGGCTTCTCCTTCAGCGGTCGATCATCCTGTCCGATGCCGTCGTTGCCCGACTGGCTCGCCACCTCGACCGGATCCGTCCCGTCGGCCTCGCTCGGCTTCGTCGACGTCCGCTTCGGCATCGCGTTCCGGTAGAACGCCGTCTGCTCCTTCGCGCGGGTCTCTTTCTTCACCGCGTTGTTCGTCTCGGCCGCGAAGCGCGCGTCGGGCGACACCTCGTTGTTGCCGGGCGCGACGTCCACCACCTGGCCGGGAGGCTGCTCGGTGGCCCTGGGCTTCTCCTTCGGCTTCTCGGCTTTGGGCTTGCGATCCCGGCTGGCCAGCGCCGGCGCGTCCTTGCCGCGGTTCTTCTCGAACTGCTGCGCCGTGAGCGGCCGAAACGCCACCGGGCGCTCCACCTTCGCGCGCGCGAACGTGAGCGGCGGCGTGTCGAGCTGCAGGTGCGAGAGGAACAGCAGCACCGCCACCATCACCGCGTGGCCGACCAGCGCGAGCACCACCGCGAGCACTACCCGCAGGCGGTCTCGAGCTGACGCCGGGTTCTGTCGGGGCACCAACAGCACGAAGAAGAGCATAACGCCCACGACCCGCGCTGGCAGGTGGGGGCCGTCACCAGAATGACCAGTGATTTCAGGTGGCTGTCAGTAGACTCGGCTGACCGTCGCTCCGCCGAAGTAGTGCCCGAGGATCTGCTGGTACGTCTGCCCTGCCTCGGCGCGGCCGATCGCTCCCGTCTGACACATGCCTACCCCGTGGCCCCAGCCGCCGCCGGTGAAGATCCAGCCCGTCGGCCGCCCTTTGGCGTCGCGCTCGGCCTTCACCTCGAACATCGCGCTGTTCAGGTTCGAGAAGAGCCGCCGAATCGTCAGCTCGCCACGAATGGTGGTGGCGCCTTCTTCGCCCGACACCTGCAGCAGCTTCGCCCTGCCGGACACGCCCCGCTCACTCACCGTCATGGCCATCACCCGGCCCACCCCGAAGGGCGCCAGCTTGTCGTCGACGTCCTTCGCGACGAAGCGCTTCTCCCAGCGGAACTTCGTCGGCGCCGCGAAGCTCGACAGCCGGCACGCGTAGGCCCCTTCGGTCGAGAGGAAGGCCTTGAGATCGCTCCCCGGGGCGGGCGTGGCGGGTTTGCCGGGCAGGAGGTCGGGTCTTCCGCGCAGCGCCGGGTTGGGCACGCCGCCCCAGACGATCTCGTTGTGCTCGGTGTGGCCGCCGCAGACCGCGCTGTAGACCGCGTCGACCAGGCGCCCCTCGCCGTCGAAGAGCATCTCGCCCCGGGTGGCGTCGACCGCGGCGTTCGTGGAGGCGGCCTCGCCGGAGACGCCCCGGTACACCGCGCAGTGCTGCTCCGTGCACAGGAAGTACGGGTCGGCCACGTGCTTGAGGCCAACCTTCGCGAGCACCTCGGCGCGCGCGGTGACCGCCTGAGCCTTGAGCGCTTCGAGGTGGGCCTTGGCGAAGATCTCCGAGGGGACGAGGCCTTTGAGCAGCTCCTCCATGCCGATCTGGTTGATGACGGCGATGCGGCCGGACCGATCGGCCGAGAACTGAATCGCGCCGCGGTACGAGCGGTCCTCGAAGTTGTGGAAGTCGTAGCCCACGCCGAACTCCACGCGGCGTACGTCGATGGGAACGCCATCGGGAGACTCGGCCACCAGCTTGTCCTCCGCGCGCGCCACCACGGCCCCCGTGCCATCGAGCAGCTCGAGCGTGGCCCGCTGCGGCGTCTTCACCGCCTCGAGGAGCGAGGTGCGCACCTGGTACTTCGTGAGGATCTCGGCCTGCTGCCCGGCGAGCGAAGCGGGTGGGGCGGGCGGCTGATCGACGACCAGCACGTAGCGGCGCGTGTCGATGACCTTGCCGGCGATGCCATAGAGCGCTCCGAGCACCTGCGAGCGGGTCGACAGGCCACGGTCGG
This sequence comes from Myxococcaceae bacterium, assembly GCA_025459425.1. Taxonomy (GTDB): domain Bacteria; phylum Myxococcota; class Myxococcia; order Myxococcales; family Myxococcaceae; genus Xiheimicrobium. The sequence continues at coordinate 4,776 of JALOQF010000224.1, forward strand.
CCCACTCCTGCTGCGCGGCGGCGAGGCCCACCTTGTCGTTGAAGGCGACCTCGGCGATCTGAATGCGCGCCACGAGCTCGGCCGGAGCCCCCTTCACCAGCTTCACCTGCCACTCGGCGCCGGCCGGGCCTTCGACGATCTTCTCGACCACCTGGCCTTCGACGCGCGCTGGCACGCGGAACCGCAAGCGGCCCTTCGACGTGAACGAGACGCTGGCGTTCCCCTCCATGAGGCGCACGGGGATGACGGGGCTGCCATCGCGGAAGTCGAGCCGGCGGGACTCGGCGGCGCCCGGGGGAGGCGGCAGGTCGGTCGGTGCGGCGCCGAGGACGATCGTGAGAGCGAAGACGAGCGTCGTCACGAGACCGATCAAACCCCAGAAACACGAAAGCCCGAAATGCCGGAGAGGCACTTCGGGCAGGAAGGAGAGGCGGCACCCGGATTCGAACCGGGGAATGAGGGTTTTGCAGACCCTTGCCTTACCACTTGGCTATGCCGCCAGAACCGGCTGGGCTTCTACGAGAGCGCCTTTCGAAACGCAATTGGAGTGACGCGATGAGCAGCGGGTTTCTGACGTTCACCGAGGAGCACGAAGCCTTCCGCCGCACGGTGCGCGCGTTCGTCGAGCGGGAGATCGCGCCGCACGTGGCGGCCTGGGAAGAGGCCGAGGGCTTTCCGCGCGAGCTGTACGTGAAGGCCGCCGAGCAGGGCTTCTTCGGGCTCAAGTACCCCGAGGCGTATGGCGGCACGAACGCGGGCTACTTCTACGAGGCCGTGCTGCACGAAGAGCTCGCGAAGTGTGGCTCTGGCGGCGTGGCGGCGGGGCTGGGCGCGCAGGCCACCATCGCGACGGGGCCGCTCCATCTCTTCGGCAGCGAGGCGCTCAAGCAGCGGTACCTGGCGCCGGCGATCCGCGCAGAGAAGCTCGGCGCCTTCGCGGTGACCGAGCCGAACGGCGGCAGCGACGTGGCGGGCCTGACCACCACCGCACGGCGCGACGGAGACGCCTACGTGCTGAACGGCGCCAAGACGTACATCACCAACGGCGTGGTGGCCGACTACGTCATCGTCGCCGCGAAGACGGACCCGTCACGTGGCCACAAGGGTCTGTCGATGCTGGTGGTCGACAAGGGCACGCCGGGGTTCCAGGTATCGAAGAAGCTCAAGAAGCTGGGCTGGCGGGCGAGCGACACGGCCGAGCTGGTGTTCGAAGACTGCCGGGTGCCGGTGGCGAACCTGCTGGGCGTCGAGCACGACGGCTTCGCGCAGGTGATGGGCAACTTCGTCTGGGAGCGCATCACGCTCGCGCTCGGGAGCGTGGGCGCGGCCGACGACATCCTCCAGCAGGCGATGGCCTTCGTGTCGAACCGGCGGGCCTTCGGGCAGAACGTGTCGCAGTTCCAGGTGGTGCGGCACAAGCTGGCCGACATGGCGACCGAGCTCGAGGCAGCGCGGCAGCTGACGTACCACGCGCTTCGGCTCCACGCGGCGGGCGAGTGGGCGCTGGGCGCGACGGCGATGGCGAAGAAGGTGGCGACCGAGATGTGCTGCCGGCTGGCGGACCAGGCGCTCCAGCTGCACGGCGGCGCGGGCTACATGATGGAGTACGACATTCAGCGGCACTGGCGCGACGCCAGGCTCGGGCCCATCGGCGGCGGCACCAGCGAGATCATGAACGAGATCATCGCCAAGCAGCTCGGGCTGTGAGGGCCTTCAGAGCGGCGTGACGGAGAGGTTGTCGAAGAAGAGCTGCGCTTCCCAGCTCGAGAAGCCGAAGCGGTCGTGCCCGGCGCCCTTGAGCGGGAACGGGTCGTCGAACTTCATGAACTCGCGGCCGTCGATGTACCAGGTGAGCTGCGAGCCGCGCCGCTCGATGCGCCAGCGGTACGTCTTGCCGATCTGCACGGGGAAGGGGTTGGCCTCGACGCGCATGCGGGTGTTCTCGCGGAAGACGCCGGTCTTCACGAGGTCGGCGCTCTCGAGGCCCTTCTCACGCTGAATGCGGCCGGCCTCGGCCTGGAGCTGCGCGAGCGAGGCGCCGTGCTCGTCGAGGCGGGCGATGATGCTGACGGTGTTGTTCCACCCGCCGTGAATGAGAACGTAGCCCGAGGCGTGATCGGAGCCGTCTCCGAAGATCTCGACCTTGATGTCACCCTCGGGCGACTGGGAGCGCACGTCGAACTCGACCGCGACGTTCTCGGGCAGCTTCGCCTTGAGCCAGAGCGGGTTGTTCTTGACGCCCGGAGACAGGAGCTCGCCGTTGACGACGCGCCACTGGCCGCCGGTGCTCCAGAAGTCCGAGTCGATGACGGCCGAAGACTCGAAGGTCTGCTGGCCGTACGGCACCGGGAGCGGCGCGTCGGGCTGCCCACGGAAGAGGAAGTAGTGGAGGAGGGGGAGGTTGAAGAGGACGACGGCGGCGACGATCACGCCGAGCGAGAAGCGGGGCAGGGGGCCGGGGCGCTGCCAGGCCTCGGGGGCGGCGGCGGTCTCGGTCGGCTGCGAGGCGGGCGCGGTCTCGGTCGACTCGTCCACCTTCTCCTTGCGCTTCGGCTGTCCCATGACGGGCGCGGCCCTAGCACGGGGGAGCCGCCGATGTCATGGCCGGTCAGTCGACGGAGAACTCAGCGAGCGTCTCGTCGACGGTGCCCTCGTGGAAGTGCACCACCCGGACGCGGAAGTGGGTGTCGTGCGGGCTGCGGGAGAAGTGCCAGCTCACTCCGGCGGCATCGGTCGACCGAAGGAGCGGTTCGCCGAGCAGTCCAAGGACCTCGGCCGGCGACTGATGGCGGCGGATCGAGGCGAAGCGTTCGTCGGAGAAGCCGGGTGCGAACTGGGTGTCCTCGTCGAAGAGCGCCGCGAGCACCAGGCCTTCGAGGCCATCGACCGTGCAGGTCTGAATCAGGCTCAATGCCAGGAACATGATCACTCCAAACCCTGTCACCAGTCGCCTTCGCATCGCGACAAGCCTACGCGGCAGCACCAGGTCCGTCAGCCGCCCCGCCGAAGAACCCAGTGACGTTGCTCTTCTGTGTCCGGAACCGCCAGTCCCCTGGACTCAGCGATGCGCGCGAGGGCCGCATCGCCCGCTACGCCGAGGGCTCGCAGGACACCTGCAGCGACCATCGATGCGCGGCCAATGCCCATGCGGCAATGAATGGCGACCGCCAGGCCGGACTGAACGTGTCTGGCCAACTCCACGAGGAACGCCGCGGCTTCGGCCTTGCTGCCGATGTACCGGAGTTCTGCGACCTGCTCGATCAGCTCGTCAGGGACCGCCAACGGTGCCGCACCTGACGCCTCACTCTTTGCCTTCGTCCTTCGTGTAGTTCGCCCACCGCTTCTCGAGCGCCCTCTTCTCGGCCGCGGCCTGCTTCGCCATCGCCTTCTCGCGCTTGAGCTGCGACGCCTTCTCCGGCGGGGGCAGCACGAAGATCTGGTACCCGAACCCCGCCACCGCGAACAGCGACGCGACCGACACCGCCGCGGGCCAGTTCCCCGCCAGCCGCTCGACGAGGCCCGACGCCACGCCCGAAAGCGCCGCCATCAGCCCCATCACCGTCAGCCACCCGCCTGCCACCGACGCCAGCAGCACCGACACCGGGCGCTCCAGCACCACGCCCACCGCGCCGCCGATGATGAACGCCGGCACGAAGCCCAGGAGCCAGTCAGGCCCCGCCAGGTTCGCTGCCATCAGCCCAATCGGAATTCCGAACCCGAAGAACACCGTCGAGGCCGGCATCACGAAGCCCAGCAGACAGAGCAGCGCCGAGGCCCCCAGCGCGATCTGCTGCTGCATCGCCTGAAAGCCGAGCCGCACCGCGAGCGGGCCAATCCAGATCTGCCCGATGACGAGCCCCAGGGGCCCCGCCACCGCGCGAAACAACAGGCCACCACCCCGGAACAACAACCCGACGCCCACCAGCGCGACCACCACACCGGCCCAGACCGGGAAAAAACGGAACAGGTTGACCCACCCCGCGGGGTCGAAGTGCTTGTACGGCTCGAGTGCGCGCAGCACCGTCTCCACGACGACTCCGGCCAGTCAAACCTGCGTCAGGCTCCGCCGTACCGCGCGCGGGCGAGGGTGGCGAGCACCAGGAACACGAAGAGGCAAATCGCGCCGTAGAGGTACGTGCGCGGCGGCACCGTGGTGCGGTCGACGATGGCCTGCGCCACCTGCTCCGGCAGCTCGCCCACGTTCAAGTCCTGCGCCGACAGCGCCTTCGCCAGCGACTTCGCCACCGCGTCGTCGTCGGGGCCCTTCTTGCCTTCGATGACGGCCTTCGCGAGCGTACGCGCCGTCACCACGTCACCCGACTCCACCGCGGCCCAGGCTGCTGCCAGTACCGACTTCTGCGGCTTGTCAGCCCGTGCTTCCGGGGAGGCCTTCTTCGACGCCTTCGACATGCGCGGGCGTATAGCGTGATTCCGGGATAAGGGAACGGGCGGAGGCAACGGGTGCGTTCGAAGGTGGTGACACGTCGGCAACTGCTCCTCGCGTCGCTCACCGCGCCCGCCCTCGCCCAGGCCTTCGGAGACGCCTCGCGCTTCATCCCCGCCGTCGCCCAGCACCCAGGCTCGTGGGACGTACGCGCCTCGGGCCTGCGCCGGCTCGCGTGGGAGCTCCAGCGCCGCACCTCGGTCGAGACGGTGCTCGAAGCCCGCGCCTTCCCGCTCGAGAGCCCGCGCCTGTTCGAGCTGCCGTTCCTTTATCTCTCGTCGGATCGCGAGCTGCCCGCGTTCACCCCGGCGCAGGTCGAGAACCTCCGCCGCTATCTCACCTTCGGGGGCTTCGTCTTCGCTGACGCCAACGACGGCTCCCAGGGCTCTGGCTTCGACGCGAGCTTCCGCCGCGAGATGGCGAAGGTGCTGCCGCAGGTGCAGGCCCGGCCGCTCCCGGCCACGCACGTCGTCTTCAAGTCGTTCTTCCTCCTCGACACTGCGCCAGGCCGGCTCCTCACCTCGGCGCAGCTCGACTCGTGGATGATCGGCAAGCGCGCCGCGGTGCTCTATTCGCAGAACGACGTGCTCGGCGCGCTCGCTCGCGACGAGTCCGGCGCCTTCGAGTTCGACGTCACGCCCGGAGGCGATCGCCAGCGCGAGTACGCCACCCGGCTCGCCATCAACATCGCGATGTACGCGCTGTGCCTCGATTACAAGGACGACGGCGTGCACATTCTCGAGATCATGAAGCGGAGGCGGTGAGCGCCCGGTGGACTCCGCAGCCGTCGACACCTGGAAGCTGGTCAGCCTCTCGGCCCTGCCGCCCTGGGCGCTCGCAGCCCTCGGCGCGGCCATCGTCGTGGCCGCCGTGCTCGCGTGCCTCGGCGTTCGCCTCGAGCCGCTCGCCCGCCGCCGCTGGGCGCTCTGGGGCTTGCGCGCGCTCGCCGCCCTCTGTGCACTCTTCTTCCTCTTCGAGCCGGGGCTGCGTCGTGTGCAGGTGGCGCGGGTGAAGAACCGCGTCGCGGTGCTGGTCGACCGCTCGGCCTCGATGACGTTCCCCACCGCCATCGGCCAGGAGAGCCGCTCGAAGGCCGTGGCCGACGCGCTCACGGCGCTCCTGCCGCAGATGGAGGCCCTCAAGGACCGCTTCGCCTTCGAGATCGTCGGCTTCGACCCCGAGCTGTCGCCGACCAGCGTCAAGGCCCTCGAGACCGAGCCGGCGCGCGGCAGCAAGACCGATCTCCTCTCGACGCTGCGCTCGCTCAAGGCCTCCGAAGGCACCAGCGCGCGCAAGCTCTCGGGCGTGCTCGTCTTCTCCGACGGCGCCGACAACGGAGAGCTCGCCGCCGGCGTCGACGGGCGCGCGAAGACCGTGCTCCAGGGCTACGGCATTCCCGTCTCGACCGTCGCGGTGGGCGAGGGCGCGCTGAAGGATCTCGCCATCGACACGGTGAAGGTCGACGACTTCGCCTTCGTGCGCAACAGCATCACCGCCGAGGTCGAGGTGCACGCGCGCGGGTTCTCGGGCCTGTCGACCCAGGCGGTGCTCCGCCGTGAAGGGCGCGTCGTGGCCTCGGTGCCGATCAAGTTCGTCAGCGACGACGACGTGCAGACGGCGAAGTTCACCTTCGCGCCCGACCAGACCGGCCGCTTCGTCTACACGGTGTCGGTGCCGGTCTTTCAGGACGAGGCCGTCACCGAGAACAACCAGAAGGCCTTCACCCTCAAGGTGATTCGCGATCGGGTGCGCGTGCTCCTCGTCGCCGGCCGCCCCACGTGGGACGAGCGCTTCCTGCGCGGGCTGCTCAAGCAAGACGCGAACGTCGAGCTCATCAGCTTCTACATTCTGCGCGGCTCGGCCGACGACCTGAACATTCCCCAGGACGAGCTGTCGCTCATTCCGTTCCCGCGCGACGAGATCTTCCGCGAGAAGGTGAACACGTTCGATCTCCTCGCGATCCTCAACTTCAACAACGACGACCCCAGCATCACCCTCGGCATGTACGAGGACAGCATCAAGCAGTACCTGCTCAACGGCGGCGCGCTCGCGTACGTGGGCGGCGACCGCACCTTCGCCGATGCCCGCTGGACGTCCTTCGCCGAGGTGCTCCCGGTCGCCACGGCAGGGCAGAGCGACCCCTCGCCCTTCAAGGCCCGCCTCACTCCCGAAGGCGCGCGGCACCCCATCACCGCCATCGGCACCGGCTCGTTGTCGTCCGAAGCCGCCTGGGAGGCGCTGCCGCCAGTGCCCGGCATGAACACCGTGCGCGCGCGGCCCGGCGCCACCGTGTTGCTCGACCATCCGTTCGCGATGGTCGACGGCAAGAACGCGCCGCTGCTGTCCATCTGGGAATACGGCCGCGGCCGCGTGATGGCGCTCACCACCGACGGCAGCTGGGCCTGGGCGTTCACCTCGCACGCGAGCGGCGCGCAGTCCCGCGTGTACGAACGGCTCTGGAGCAACGCCGTGCGCTGGCTCGTGCGCGACCCCGAGCTCACCGCGATGAGCGTCGCTGCCGACAG
>JALOQF010000584.1 GCA_025459425.1 Myxococcaceae bacterium
GATGCGCGTGGACTCGAGGAAGACGTCTCGGCTGGGCGCGGTCGAGCGCCCTGACGGCTCGCCAGCGCCGGACTGTCCGTTGCGCGACGCCAGGCGGTCGGACTCCACGAGCCGACCTCGCCCAGCCTCGGAGTCGCGCGCCGAGTTCCTTCGCTGCCCTTCGAGGGACCGCGAGTCGATGCGGTCGGAACCGGCGCGCCCAGCCTGCTCGATGACGACCGGTGCACCGAGGAAGGGCCGCTCCGCGCGTCCCTCACGGACGAGGTGTGAACGCCCACGCACCGGGTCCCCGGACGCAGCGCCCGCGGGCTCGACAAAACCAGGAGCATGCACCGCGCGTGTGCGGGTGACGCCTCCTGGCGCGTGCACGGCGTCAGGCGACGGCGTGGGCACACCAGCGAGGGTGGAGACGAGGACGACGGACCACATGCGACGGCCTCCGGAGGTGACGACTATTGGTTCATCAACAGCGCGACGAGGCCGCCGATGATGATGACGACGAGCACGCCGATGACGACGAAGGGCAACTTCGAGCGCGGCGCGACGTCGTGCTCGGCCGTCGAGCGCGTGCTGCCCGACTCTTCGATGGCAGGAGCCACCTGCACCGCCGGCAGCTCGACGGGCGGCGCGGAACGGCGAGGGCGCGTCACTCGCGGTGGGCTCGGCCAGCAGCGTCTCGTTGCCGGCCGGCTTGAGCAGCGTCTCGTTCCCCGAGGGCTGGAGCAGCGTCTGGTTGCCCTGGAGCGGCGCCTTCATCGGGTCGGTCGATGACACGCTCGAGTCCGAGATGGAGGCGGGCGACAGCACGTTCACCAGCGGGTCGACGAGCACCGTCTTGGCCTCACCCCACTGCCGCTTGGGCACCACGCCGGGGTTCACGATGCTGCCCGACGACTTCCGCCCCGGGTTCGAGGGCTGGTGCGCGGGCTGGGAATTGGTGCCCGGCCGCGGCGTCTTGTTGGGCACCGGCGCGGGCGTGGGGTGGTGGGCCGGCTGGTTGCCCGTGGCGGGCCGCGGCGTCTTGTTCGTCACCGGCGGTACGGGCTGGGTGTGCGGGAGCGCGGAAGACGCGACGATGGCCGTGGGCAGGTCGGCGGCGCGGCCGACGGCCTTGAGGCGCTCGTCGCTGCGGGTGCGGCCTTCCATCAGCCGGCGCAGCATGCGGCGCGCGTCGTCGGCGCTCTCGGGCCGCCGCTCGGGCTCACGGTCGAGCAACATCATCACGAAGCTCTCGACGTCTTCGTCGAGGCCAGGCGCCCACTGCTTCGGCGCCACCGGGTCGAACTTCATCTTCTGGCTGATGACCTCGATGGCGGTGGGCGCCTCGTGCGGAATGCGCCCGGTGAGCATCTGGTAGGCGATGCCGCCCACGGCGTAGAGGTCGGTCGCGGGGAACACCTTGGTGCCGAGCACCTGCTCGGGGGCCATGAACGCCGGGGTGCCGATGAGCGTGCCGGGGTTGGTGGGCCGCACCGAGCCTCCGGCGCGGTCGGCCTGTCGGGCGAGACCGAAGTCGATGATTTTGACGCGGCTGCGCGCGTCGGGGTGGTTCTCGTAGAAGACGTTGCCCGGCTTCAGGTCGCGGTGAATGACGCCCACCTGGTGCGCCGCGTGGAGCGCCGACAGCATCTCGTCGAGAATCGGGGCCACCTTCTTGAACGGCGCCGGCGCCTCGCGCTTGATCCACGCATCGAGCGGCTCGCCCTCGAGCAGGTCCATCACGATGTAGGGCTGACCGTTGGGCAGGGTGCCGAAGCCGAAGATGTCGACGATGCCGGGGTGGCGAATGGCGTTGACGGTGCGGGCCTCGCGAATGAGGCGCTGCACCATGTCGGGGTCGTCGGCGTAGTCGGGCTTGAGCACCTTGAGCGCCGCGGGCTTGCCGATGACGGCGTGCTGCACGCGGTAGACGATGCCCATGGCGCCGGTGCCGACGATGGACTGCACCTCGTAGTCGTCGACGCGCGAGCCCAGGAGCGGGTCGCGCCCCATCGGCCCACGGAAGTCGTTGATGGTCTCGTCGCCGGGCTTCACGGAATGGAGCCAAGGCTAGCGCGCAACCGGCGCGGGTACACGTTTCAGCGGGGAGGTTGCTGATCTCTCCCCGGGTTCGTGCTTGGGAGGCACCATGAAGACGATTCTGGTGACGGGCGCGACGAGCGGCATCGGGCTCGAGGCCTCGGTGCAGCTGGCGAAGCAGGGCCACCGCGTGGTGCTGGTGGGCCGCGACGAGGCGAAGACGAAGGCGTGCGTCGAGCAGGTGAAGCAGCGCAGCGGCAGCCAGGCCGTCGAGTCGGCGCTGTGCGACTTCGCCTCGCAGGCCTCGATTCGGGCGCTGGCTGACGACGTGAAGCGGCGGTTTCCCCGCCTCGACGTGCTGGTGAACAACGCAGGGACGGTGTTCGACGCGTACGGGAAGACGGTCGACGGCATCGAGCGCACCTTCGCGGTGAACCACCTCGGGTACTTCCTGCTCACGAACCTGCTGCTCGACCTGCTGAAGGCGAGCGCGCCGGCGCGCATCGTGGTGGTGGCCTCGACCGGGCACTACCGCGGCGACATGGACCTGTCGGACCTCTCGTACGACACGGGCGGCTGGAGCGTGATGGCGGCCTACGGGCGCTCGAAGCTGGGCAACGTGCTGATGACGCGCTCGCTGGCGAAGAAGCTCGCTGGCAGCGGTGTGACGGTGAACGCGCTCCACCCCGGCGTGGTGGCGTCCAACATCTGGTCGCACGCACCGGTGTGGGCGAAGCCACTGCTGGCGCCCATCAAGGCCTTCTTCATGATCAGCCCCGAGGAAGGGGGGCAGACCATCACGTACCTGGCGACGTCGCCCGAGGTCGAGAACGTGACGGGTGAGTACTTCGAGAAGAACAAGGCGAAGACGGCGTCGCGCCTGGCGCGAGACGAGGCGCTGGCCGAGGCGTTGTGGGCGAAGAGCGTCGAGCTCACGAAGCTGCAGTAGTTCAGGTGGTCGCGCCCGACTACCCAGCCAGCTTGAACCCGACGCGGAAAGCCGAGCAGAGAGTCTGGAGGAGAAGAGTGACCTATGGCGCCCTCGACCGAAGCCCCTCTCGCCGTCCTCGACACCAACATCATCATCGACATCTTCAGCATTGGCGACCTACTGGCTGCCTCCCAGAAGTCAGCGCATGGTCAGAACATTGACCACTCATCGAGCGATCTTCTGTTTCGTCGTATTCGGGCAAGAGAATCCCTCCTGCTTGCATGGTTCTTTCATACCAAAGGAGCCCGGACTGAAACCTATGGAAGGGAAGCTGTTGAGATTCTCTCTCGCCATGTTCCTCCACAACTCGATCCCGAAGAATCTTCGGAATCCAGATTCAAGCGCAACTACGCAACGGTCTCGATCTGGTTCCTCAAAGACTACATCCTCCCCCGCTGGAATCTGACGATCGATCGCTCCGAACCAGAGCTACGTGGCAATGCAGCCGACGATCATCTTGTGCGATTGGCAACAACCTATCGGCGCCCGCTTATCTCTAACGAAGGATTCTCGCTGACTGGCATCGACGACAACCATGGTCTCCGCAAGAAGGTGAGCGTCCGCCCGATCGCGGTCGGGTGAGCGTTGACCGCGGTCCGACCATGAGTCAGCGAGCCGAGCGAGCGAGAGCCCAGGCGGCGGGCATGAGC
>JALOQF010000225.1 GCA_025459425.1 Myxococcaceae bacterium
ACGGCCGCGGGTTCGACGACGGGTTCGGCCCTCGCACACCCCTTTGGGTTCGAAGACTGGGGCACCGCGCCCGAGCGCTGCGGCGACGCGCACGCCTGGCTGTTCGACCCGTACGACCCGGTGTCCGGAGACCCGACGCCGTCGACGTGGGCCCAGCGTGCCGCGCGCGCGGTGGTGGGGCACGCCGACGAGGTCGAGCTGCACGTTCGACCGGTCGTCGACCTCGTGTCGACGTGAGCCCTGCCGCGCACGTCTGGCCGAGCGCTCCTCGTGCAGGTCAGCGTGTCGCGACGGCCAACGCCTCGATGGCCTCGAGCAGGTCCTCGGTGCGGAACGGCTTCAGCAGGCTCCGCGTGCCCGCGCGCAACGTCTCGGGCACCTCTTCGGTGGCGTACCCCGTGAGGAAGACGACCGGCAGCGAGGGGCGCTGGGCCCGCAGCCGCGTCGCGAGCTCGACGCCGCTCAGGCCCGGCATGCGCATGTCGGTGACGACCAGGTCGTAGGTGCGCCCGGCGAACTGGCGCAGGCCGCCTTCACCGTCGACCGCCACGTCGACGTCGTAGCCCGCGCGCACGAGCAGCCGGCGCGTGATTTCGCGCACGGCCTCGGTGTCTTCCACGAGCAGAAGCCGCAGGCCCCGGGTGCTGGCCACCAACTTCGACGAGCCCGACGTGCGCTCGACGGAGCGCGACGCGCCGGCACCGCACACCGGCAAGACGACGGTGACGCGCGTGCCCACGCCCGGCGTACTCTCGAGCTGCGTGACGCCACCGGCCTGCTGCACGAGGCCGTGCACCGTCGACAGGCCGAGGCCCGTGCCCTTCCCGGGCGCCTTCGTGCTGAAGAACGGGTCGAACGCGCGGGCCTGCACGTCGGGGCTCATGCCGGTGCCGTTGTCGGTGACGGCCAGACGCACGTGGGCTCCATCGGCGGTGCGGTCGACCCGGATGTGCAGGTGCCCACCGCGGGCGCGCGCGACGTCGGGCTCGAGCATCGCGTCGCGGGCGTTGAGCGCGAGGTTCATCAGCACCTGCTCGAGCTGCGAGGGGTCGGCGCGCACCGCCGCGTCGCCGTCGTCGACCTCGACCGTCAGGTCGATCTCCGCGCCGATGAGTCGCCGCAACAGCCGCTCCGCGCCCCGCACCAGCTCACCGACGACGACGCGCTGAGGGACGCCCGTCGGCTGCTTCTTGCTGAACGCGAGCAGCTGCTTGACGAGGGCCTGCGCGCGCTCGCTCGCCCCGGCAATCTCGTCGACGAGCACGAGCGGCGGAGCCTGGGTGCTCCGAGTGCCCGGTTGGACCAGCTCGCTGCGCAGGAGGTCGAGGTTCGCGTCGACGACCGTGAGCAGGTTGTTGAAGTCGTGGGCGATGCCACCGGCGAACCGCCCCACCACCTCGAGCCGCTCGGCCCGACGCAGACGCTCTTCGAGCTGCGCGCGCTCGGCTTCGGCGCGCTTCTGGGGGCGCAGGTCGTGCCAGGTGACGAGGAAGAGCGGCTCGCCGCGCTCCTGGCCGAGGTAACTCAACGACACCTCCACCGGCAGCGGAGCGCCCGCCGCGTCGAGGTGCAGCCACTCGAAGCGGTGAAAGCCCTTCTCGATGGCGATGGCGTCCATCTGGCGGCTCTTCTCGACCGAGGGCACGCCGTCGGGCTGCGTCGGCGGGGAGAAGGTCGCGACGTGGCGGTCGCGCAGCTGCTCGAAGGTCTCGAGGCCCAGCAGGTCGAGCGCCGCCTGGTTGCACTTCACGACGCCGCTCGGAACGCGCGCGAGCAACAACCCGTCGGCGCTGCGCTCGAACATGAGGCGGAAGAGACGCTCGGCCTCGGTGCGCTCGGTGATGTCCTGCCCGATGGCCAGAATGCCTTCTGGGACGCCGGCCGAGTCGACGAGCCGCGTGACGTTCCAGATGAGCGTGCGCTGGGTCCCATCGGGCAACAGCGCGGTGTCCTCGAAGCCATGCGTCGGCGTTCCACCGAGCACCTTCTCGATGTCGGCGGCCACGGCGGCCCGCTGGTCGGCTGGCAGGAACCGCTCGAGGTAGTTGGTGCCGATGGCGTCTTCGCGGGCGACGCCGAACAACTTCGTCGCGGCGTGGTTCCACTCGAAGATGGTGTGGTCAGGCCGCAGCGCGACGATGACGTTGGCGGCCGTGTCCATCAACGCGCGGAAACGATCGTCTTGTCCCATCGCACCCCTTTCCGTTGGCCGTGGCCCTCATGGGGCCCATGCCGCGGAAGTTGGAGTGTACCGTATCTGTCCGAAGCCACCGAGCGGCAGCGTGCCGTGCTCGCGGCCAGCTCAGGCAGTGACTCGGCGCTACCGGAGCGCGTCGCGCAGCCGCAAGGCATCGGCTGCTGCTGGGCTCTCGGGGTACTTCTTCAGCACCAGCTCGACCGTCTTCGCGGCGTCGGCGGTCGAACAACGGCAGCGCCCGCTTCGGCTGCTTCAGCTCGTCCTGCAGGAGCGAGCCCGCGAGCAGCGCACCACGGTTCGACTCGGCGCCCTTGCCCTCGGCTGCCGCGAGGTAGCTCTCGACCGCCCCCGTCACGTCACCCGAGCGCCGCTGACAGTCCGCGAGCGTGAGACGGGCTGACACGTCTTGCGGCGCCGAGGCGAGGAAGCGCTTCACCTCGGGCATCACCAGGCCACACTCACCGCGCGCGGCGCGCGTGCGCCACTCGGCCAGCTTCGAAGGCCCCCCCGGCGCCACGGGGCGCTTCTTCGGCGTCGCCTCGGGCTGTCCCTCGGTGTCGGGCTCGACCGCTGGCTCCACCTTCACGACGGGCGGCGTCTCGCTGAGCTCCGAGAAGCTGCCGCCGGTGCGCGCGCCGACCGAGACGGCGCCGTCCTTCAGCTCGAGCCGCTCGCCCACCGTCACGCGCCGGGTGTCGTCGCCGGTCGTCACCTCGACGGTGCCCTTCTCGACCTCGACGACGAGCGAGGCGCCCACCTCGACACGGAAGATGGTGCCCACCACGTGCACGCGGCCGAGCGGCGTCTCGACGTCGAACTGCCGGGCCCCACGCGACGGGTCGACGTGGGCGGCCACCGAGCCCTTCGACAACACCACCCGCGTCGAACGGGCGCTGGCCGTGGCCACCTCGAGGCGACTCCCCGGGCCGACGCCCACGCGGTCGTCTCCGAGCTGGAAGAGCGCCCGCCCATCGGCCGCCGTCTCCGTCACCGTGCCCGTCGTGGTGGCGTTCGAGGCCACCAGCGGCACCGCCGTCCACGGGTCGGCTGGGCGTGCGCGCAAGAGGAGCGCGGTGCCCACGAGGGCGATGACGACCGACGCCACGGCGACTGGCACGAGGAACCGGGTCCACGCGGGGGCGTGACTCTCACGCTCGTCGAGGCGGCGGATGAGCTGCGCCACCTCGTTCGGCGTCGGCGCCGTCGTCGAGGCCGCACGTGAGGCCTTGAGGCCCTCGCTGAAGCGCTCCCACGCGGGGTCGTTCGACGGCGTCGAGGCGTCGTCACTCACGGCGTCGCCCCTTCCGTGAGCTCCTTGATGCGCTGGCGGGCCCGGTACAGCCGCGTGAAGACGGTGTTGGGGCTCACCCCCAACGAGGCGGCGATTTCTTCGGCCGTCCACCCTTCGACGACGTTGAGCACCACCACCGTGCGCCACTCGTCGGGCAGCTTCGCGAGCAGCCGCTCGGCGTCACGGCCTGCGTCGACGCGCAGCTGCGGTGACGTCGTGGGCTCTTCCCGCGAGACGTGGCGGTCGATGAGCGTGCGCCGCACCCAGTCCATCACGCCCGACTTCTTGCCCTTCTTCACCGCGATGCCGACGAGGAACGAGCGCACCGACGCGCCGGGGTGCAGGCGCTCCGCCACCTGGGCGAACGTGAGGAAGACCTCCTGGCACAGGTCGTCCAGCTCGCTGTCTCGCACCTGATGCCGCAGCACGTTCATCACCACTCCCCGGTACCGGCCGTACAACGGGCCAAGCGCGCGCACGTCTCCTGACACCAGGCGCCTGACGCAGGCCTCGTCGTCGTCACCCGTCACCTCGTCCGGAATGCCGTCGGGCCTCAAAGGCCTTCCCATGCGATTCCAATGCCTGCATGGAGAGAAAGAGCAGGCTGCCGCCAGAACGGGTCACCCGCTGGTAAATCAACGAGTTGGGCACGCCCGAGGCGGCCGAGCAGGTCGAGGCGAAAGACGACGGTGAGGGGTCCACCCCCCGCTGCGAGGTCGACGCCGAGGAGCGCGGCCCCCGTGGTGGTGGTGAGCGCGCCGGGCACCGACTGGCGGGACTGGGTGACGGTGAGCTCGGGGCCCAGGCCGACGCGGGGCCAGAGCGTCAAGTCGCCCACGGCGTAGCTGCGCGTCACCAGCGCCAGCACCGGCACCGAGAGCGAGCTGACGGCGACGTCGGGCAACACCTGCGCGCGCTGGCCCGACAGGGCGACCGAGAGGCCGAGCGCCAGCCGGTTCTCGAAACGGAAGAGCGCGGTCACCTCGCCGCCGAAGCGCAGGGACTGGCCGAGCTGATCGATCAGCCCACCATCGACGAGGCCGAGCGCGACGAGGCGCAGGTGCTTCACCCGCGGCGGGGGCATCGGCGCAGGCGGGGCGATGGGCGTGTCGACCACCGGCGGCGGGGCGACGTCGGCGGCGTTCGACATGGTGGCGCGGGTGGCCTTCACCACGGCGCGCAGCTGGGGCGGCACCGTCTGCACCGGCTCGTAGAGGAACGCGGTGCCGAGCAGCTCCCGCAGCATCAGGGCGAGCGCGCTCTCGTTGCGGGAGCGGCGGTCGAACTCGAGCGTGCGCACGAGGGTACGGCCGGTGCCCTGCGCCACGAGGTGCAGCATGAGCTGGCCGGGGAGCGGCTCCGACAGCCACACCACCGCCGCGGCGTCATTCTGCTTCGCCACCGGCAGCACCGCCGCGAGCTGCTCGGCCAGCGGCTTCTTCGGGAAGTCGGGCACCGCGATGGGCGTGTTGAGGACGACGAAGCTGTCGAGGAGCAGCGTCAGCTCTTCGTGGAGCCGGCTCTGCGTCTTGAGGAAGGCCGGCGGCCCCTCGGTGCGAATCATCACGATGAGCGGCGGCGGCGGGCCCACCGACACCTTCGGCGTCGCCGACAGCAGCACCAGCGTGAGCCCGAGCCCGAACACGGAGAAGAAGTGTGCCCGCCCCCGGATTCGACGACACGAGAAAACACGGGGTCAGCGCGCTTCGCGCATCGGGACTCGCGCCGTCCACCGGGCGTCGCCGTTCGACCAGACGAGGTCCCTCTCGAGGTCGATGACGCGCCCGCCGGTGGCGCTCGTGCGCGGCTCCACCACCCTGGCCACGTGGCCCACCGCGTCGAACGTGGGCCGGTTCTCGACGTTCACGACGTCGACGTTCGGCACGCCACCAACGGCTCCAATCACCGCGAACGAGGCCTCACCACCGACGTCGGCGCCAGCCCGAGGCCAGCAGGAGCACCGTGACGAATCCCCCAGCATCGGCGCCGCCGGTGCACCCACAGCCGAGGCGCTCCAGCGTCACTCCGGGGCCCGATGGAAAAGGGTCCGTCTGCGGTGACACTTCACGCGCCGCGGCCTGGCCTTCGGCCCCCGGCTGCGCGCCACCGGGCCCACTCGTGACGACGCCCGCGGCACCGCCCGCCACCGACAGGGGACATTCCACCACCCGGCGCGCGCGGAGCGAGACGTGGCCGCCGCCGCCACCACCACCGGGGCCGTGCGTGGTGCCTGCGCCGCCCGCGCCGCCCTCGGCCAGCACCGTGCAGCGCGCGTCGTCGACGACCTCGAGGACGACGCCACCCGCGCCGCCGCCACCACCACCACCGCCCTGCCGCGTCGTGGCCGAACCGCCCGCTTCTCCGCTTGCGACGAAGGTGCCGCTGCCGTCGAGGGAGCGCGCGCGCACGAAGACCGCTCCACCGCCGCGGCCACCGCTTCGGCCCATGCCCGCAGCGCCATTCGCTGCGCCGCCCCCACCGCCGAGGTGAAGCCCGCGCGCGGTGAGCGCCTCTCCGCCGAGCCCGCCCACGTCACGCCGCCCGTCTTCGCTCACGCCACCCTGCCCGCCCTGGCCCAGGCCGGCGCCACCGCCACCACCCGAGGCGCGGCAGACGCCTCCGCCGCCACCGCTGTCGTTGAAGCCACGGCCCGTCAGCGCCGGCGTCGCCCCCACGAGGGCCCCTTCTCCGCGCTGACTGCCTCGCGGCCCGCGCTCGTCCTCCCGCACGCAGCCTGCCTCGGCCTCGGCGACGTCGACGGCAGCGCCACTGCGGAGGCCCGCGCCCTTCGCCGACACCGCGCCGTCGTTGACCAGCCGCCCTGCGGCGAAGAAGGCCAGCACGCCGCCCGACCGCCCGTCCCACGGCGGCGCGAGCAGCGAGGCGCCGGGCGCGATGGTGACGTCGGTGTACTCGGGCACCGTCACCACCTGCGCTTCGTCGAGGCGCCACGCGCGGGTGAGCGCCTGCGAGAGCTCGAGCACCGGGCCCACCACGCGCTCGAGGGTGTGCACGCTGAACTCGCCCACGCGCGCGCGCTCGCCGTCGGACTTGAAGCGGCTCTGCACCACCACCACCGTCATGCCAGCGCGAAAGGGCGTGCTGTCGACGACGGTGAGGCGTGAATCTCCAGCGGCCGCGTCGGCCGCCAGCGGCGAGTGCCGGTTGACGACGACGCCTGCCGTGGTGACGTCGAGGGGCCCGTCTTTCCCGTCGCCGAGCTGCTGCACCTGGGCCGTCGCCAGCGACGCGACACCGCAGAGGCCGAGGAGGACGACTCGCACGGCGCCGCAGTGTGCCCGGAGACACCGCGGGTCACCACGGAGGACTTGGGTGGCTCAGCGGGGTGTTCCGAGTGGGCCGTGTCGTTGGCCGCTCGCGGTATGGTCGCTCGCGCCCGTGGACACCCTGATTGCCCACCACTTGATGAAGCGCTTCGCGAGCGTCGTCGCCGTGAACGACGTGTCGCTCGAGGTGAAGGCTGGTGAGGTCGTGGGGCTGCTCGGCCCCAATGGCGCGGGCAAGACGACCACCCTGCGCATGCTCTCGGGCATTCTCACGCCCGACGGTGGCCGGGTGGAGGTCTGCGGCACCAACCTGCACGCCGACCCCCTCGCCGCGAAACAGCGCCTCGGCTTTCTCTCGGGAGACACCCAGCTCTACCAGCGGCTCACGCCCATCGAGGTGCTCCGGTACTTCGGCCAGCTGTACGGCATGGACAAGACGACGCTCGAGGCTCGCATCGAGCGTCTGGTCGTCGACCTCGAGATGGGCTCGTTCGCGTCGCGGGCCTGCGGCACCCTCTCGTCGGGCCAGAAACAGCGCGCCAACATCGCCCGTGCGTTCCTGCACGAACCGCAGCTCGTGATTCTGGACGAGCCCACGAACGGCCTCGACGTGCTCAGCGGCCGGTTCGTCGTCGAGGCGATTCGCCGGGAGAAGGCCTCGGGGCGCGCCGTGCTGCTGTCGACGCACCTCATGAGCGAGGCCGAGTACCTCTGCGACCGCATCTACCTGTTGCACCAGGGCCGCATCGTGGACGGTGGCCCGCTCGCCGACCTGCTCGAGCGGTCCGGCCAGGCCAACCTCACCGACGCGTTCCTCCACCATGCGGCCCGCGGACCCGCGGACGGGTGAGCGTCTTTTCGACCCAACGAGCTGTCATGCGACTGCAGCAGACCCTCATCATCTTCAGGAAAGAGCTCGTCGAGACGCTGCGCGACCGCCGCACGCTGCTGATGATGATCGGCCTCCCGGCGCTGCTGTACCCACTGGGCACGCTCGGCATCGCCCGCTTCGTCGAGTCGCAGAACGCCAGCGCCAGGGCCCGAAACCCGGTGGTGGCCCTGTGGGGCACCGCGCCAACGGAGTTCGTCGACGCCCTGCGCGCCGCCGACCCCCGCCTCGAGCTCGAGCCGTGGCTCGACGCACCAGCCGAGGTGCGGCGCTCACTCGAAACGAACGACGCCACGCCGCCCGCCAGTGACGCGCCCGAACGGCCCACACCCATTCTCACTGCGGCGCGCGGCGTCATCGACTCCGGGCGCGCAGACGCCGTGCTCGTGCTCTGGCCGGGCCTCGAGCGCGCGTTGGCACACGACGAGCTCGCCGCCGTGTCCCTGTACTTCGACTCGGTCCGCGAGGACTCACGCACCGCGCGCGGACGGCTGGTCGACGCCTTGTCGCACTACCGGGCCAGCCTGCTCACCCGACGGGAGGCGTCGCACCGTCTGCCCGCCGGCTTCACCGAGGCGCTCGACCTGAAGCGGGTCGACGTGGCGCCGCCCGCGCGTCGCAGCGGGAACCTCGTGGGCTCCGTGCTCCCGCTCATTCTCCTCACCCTGGCGCTCCTCGGCGGCCTCTACTCGGCCATCGACATGACGGCCGGAGAGAAGGAGCGCGGCACCCTGCAGACGCTGATGGTCGCCCCGCTCCACTCCAGCGAAATCGTGATGGGCAAGTTCCTCGCCGTCTGGGTCGTGAGCCTCGTCGCGGCCGCGGCCAACATCGCGAGCCTGTCGCTCACCCTCGTCCGGCTGGTGCCGGCTGGCCTCGGGTCGCTGGCGGCGGGGCCCATCGCGCTCACCGCCTTGATGCTCGTGCCGGTCACGATGGCCACGTCGGCGCTGTTCCTCGCCATCGCCGTCTTCGCGAAGGACTTCAAGGACGGCCAGAACTTCCTCACGCCCGTCTACATGGCCTTGCTGGGTCCGGCCGGCCTCGCGGCGCTTCCCAGCATGGAGCTCGGCTGGTCGACGGCGTTCGTGCCCATCGTGAATGTCGCCCTGCTGGTCAAGGCGCTGTCCATCGGTGCGGTGAGCGCCGACCTCGTGCTCCTGGTGTTGCTGTCGACGGTGCTCTACGCCGTGCTGGCCATCGCGCTCGCGACGAACGTCTTCGCCCGGGAGCAGATCATGCTCGGGGGCCGGGAGTCGGCCCGCAACGTGTTGGGCCTTGGGCGCAGAGCCGGTGGCGTGCCGTCGCCCCTGGTCGCGCTCTGCGCGTTCGCGGTGTGCCTGACGCTGGCCTTCTACGCGAGCGTGCTCCTCGAGAAACGCGGGGTCGTGACGAACCTCGTCGTCACGCAGTACGGCTTCTTCCTGTTGCCAGCGCTGGGGGTGGTGTTCGGGTTGGGCTACTCGGCGCGCGACACGCTCTTGTTGCGCCTGCCCTCGCTCCGGCACGTGGTGGCAGCGGTCCTCGTCGGCGCTTCGAGCTCACTCGCCATCAGCGGTGTGGTGCTGCGGCTCGTTCCGATGCCGGAGTCGGTGACGAAGACGCTCGAGCACCTGATGAAGCTCGGAGACCCACCGATGCCGCTGTGGGCCGCGCTGCTGGGCATCGCCGTCACCCCCGCCCTCTGCGAGGAGTTGTTCTTCCGTGGCGTCGTGCTGTCGGGGCTGCGCCGACTGGGCGCCGGCC
Organism: Myxococcaceae bacterium; assembly: GCA_025459425.1. Taxonomy (GTDB): domain Bacteria; phylum Myxococcota; class Myxococcia; order Myxococcales; family Myxococcaceae; genus Xiheimicrobium. Next base: position 9,411 of record JALOQF010000225.1, read on the forward strand.
CGGCCCTGGCCGTCTCGGCGCTGCTCTTCGGCCTCGCGCACGTGTCGGTCCATCGTCTGCTGCCGACGCTGGCGCTGGGCGTGATGCTGGGGTGGCTCGCCTTGCGCTCGGGCTCCATCGTGCCCTCGATGGTCGTGCACCTCATGAACAACGCCCTCGTCGTGTGGCTGGCTCGCCACCCGTCTGCGGCCGACCGGCTCGGCCCCGGCGAGCCGCCCCCGCTGTCGGTGACGGGCGTGGCGGTGGTGATGTGCGCGGCGGGGCTTTGGCTGGCGTGGAAGACGCCGGGCCGTGCGCCCCGCGACGGAGGCTCGGCGTCGGGTGCGAGCCCTGCGGCGACGAGCGATTCGGCCTGAGGGCGTCCGGGCGGGCGACGAACGCGTGACATTCGTCGTGCTCCAGCTCACCGACACAGCGCGGCGAGCGCGCGCCGACGACGCTCAGGCGTCGCGCACCACCACGCCCTTCCAGAACGCCACGCGGCCCTCGACGTGCTTCGCCTCGGGCTTCGTCTGCGGGTAGTACCAGGCGGCGTCGCGGTTGACGGCGTCACCCACCACCACGTCGTAGTAGCTGGCCGTGCCCTTCCAGCCGCACACCGTGTGCGTGGCGCTGTCGCGGAAGTGCTCCTTCTTGAGCGCCTGCGGCGGGAAGTACGCGTTGCCTTCCACCATCACGATGTCGTCCGACTCGGCCAGCACCACGCCGTTCCACTCTGCGCGCTTCATGTCGTCTCCTTCGGTACGAGGAACAAGGAATGGGCGAAGGCCCAGGCCGGGTCGACCCACTGCGCGTCCACCACGAAGCCGGCCGCGCGGCCCCAGCCCGCCAGCTCGTCACAGGTGAAGCGGTGGCTCGACTCGGTCCACAACGACTCGCCTTCGTCGAAGTGCACCGAGAAGCCGCCCGCCTTCACCGTCGCCGTCACCGGCCGCGTGGCGACGAGGTGCATCTCGATGCGGCGGTGGGCCTGGCTCCAGCGCGCCTCATGGCGGAAGGCCGAGACGTCGAAGTCGGCGTCGAGCTCGCGGTTGAGCCGCACCAGCAGGTTCTTGTTGAAGGCCGCCGTCACGCCCACCGCGTCGTCGTACGCCGGCACCAGCTTCGCGGGCGCTTTGTCGAGGTCGGTCGCGAGCAGGAAGGCGTCGTGGGGCTGCAGCTGGGCGCGCACCTCGGCCAGGAAGGTCCGCGCTTCGTCGCGCCCGAAGTTGGACAGGTTGCTACCGAGGAACAGCACCAGCAACGGCACGCCGGGCCGCCGCGCTGCCACCACCTCGCCAAGCCCCTCGAGGTACCGCGCCTCGACCGCGCGCACGGTGACGCCCGGCACCTGCTCGACGGTGCGCCGACAGTCGACGAGCGCCTGCCGCGACACGTCGATGGCGTAGAACACCCGCTCGGCGCCGCCGGCCGCGCGCTCGAGGAACACCTTCGCCTTGCGCCCCGCTCCGGGCCCGAGCTCGGCCACGTCGGCCCCGGGCACCCGGCGCCCCACCTCGGCCGCGTGGGCCTCGAGCAGCCGCAGGTCGGCCCGCGTCACCTCGTACTCCGGCAGGTAGGTGATGGCCTCGAAGAGCGCCGAGCCCAGGTCGTCGTAGAGGAGCGCCGCCGGCAACGTCTTCTGCGCCGCGCTCAAGCCGGCACGCACCGCCGACAGCAGCGGAGCCTCGTCGACCTTTCGCAGCGAGACGGCCCGGCGCGGGAGCGGCGTGACGGCCCTCAGACGGACGGCGCGGTTCGACCTCGACATGTCAGGCCCCCTCGAGCACGCAGCGGAACTTCGCGAAGACGTGTGGGTAGTGCGGTTGGAACCAGTTGCGGAACGAGCGCCGCAGGAAGGTGACGTCGGTGTGCGCGCTCGCGCCCTTCAGGACGAAGTGGCGCCCGTCGAAGAAGTCGGCCGAGTAGCCCTTGTAGAAGGGCAGCGGCGTGAAGCCCTCGAAGGGCGCGAAGACGGTCGACGTCCATTCCCAGCCGTTGCCCACGAGCTCGTCGACACCGAAGGCGCTGCGGCCCGCCGGCGCCGCGCCCACCGGCACCGGGTCGAGCGACGCGAAGCCGAAGTTGCCGTGCACGCCGGGCCGCGGCGGCTCGGCGCCCCAGGGGAAGGTGCGCTCGAGCCCCTCGGGCGTGCCCAGCGCGGCGCGGTGCCACTCGGGCTCGGTCATCAGCCGCGCGCCGCGCCAGGTGGCAAAGGCCGTCGCCTCGGCGTGGCTGACGTACACCGGCCAGGCGAGGGGCAGCGGCACCTCGGCGAAGAGCGTCTTCCACCGCCAGCCACCGTTGGCGCGACGCCAGAAGCGCGGCTGCGTCACCCCGTCGCGCGCGAGCCACGCCCAGGCCGCGTCGCTCCAGTAGCGACGCTCTCGGTAGCCGCCGGCCTCGACGAAGCGCAGGTACTCGGCGTTGGTGACGGGAATGCGGTCGACGGTGAAGGCCGGCACGTCGACGGTGTGCTCGTCGTACTCGTTGTCCCAGCCGAGGTGTGGGGCGCGCGCGCGGCCCAGGCCCAGCGTCGCGCGGCCGGCGGGAATGCGCACGAGCGAGGGCTCCTGCACGCGGCCGGTGACGAACGAAGGCGCGGGGCCCGGGCGCAGCGCGCCGTCGGGCAGCCGGTTGAGCAGGTACGCCAGCGTCTCGGCGTGCATCAGCCGGTGCTCGATGGCGAGGTGCGCGGCCCAGCCCTCGGCGAGCCAGCCGGTGAACGGGCCGCTCGCGAGGTCGGCGTCGACGTCACGGCGCGCCTGCTGCGCCCAGGTGCGAATCGCGTCGAGGCCCGGCCAGTCAGCGGCGTCGTCTCGGGGGAGGTTGCCATCGAGCGGGTCGATGCCGAACGCGAAGAGGCGCTCGAAGGCGGCGTTCCGCGACGCGCGGCCGAGCCCGTCACGGCTGATGAGGTTCCAGTCGAAGGCCTCGAGGTGGCCGACGTAGAAGACGAGGCGGTGCCGCTCGGCGATGGGCCGGTCGAGCAGGGCCTGCGGCGTCAGCCACTCGAAGAGCGCGTCGGTGCGGGCACGCGCCATGCGGAAGCGGGCCAGAAGGCTGTCGCGCGTCTCGCTCATCGGTGTTCCGTCATGGTTCGAAGATGGTTGGAAATCAAACGATTCCTCATCCTGGCGCGTGTCAATTCGTACGTTCGGCCGGCGACCATGGTTTCACGGGGTTGACTGGCTCTCGCCAACGACCCGACGGTAGAGGGGCAGCGAGCATGAACCGACTCTGGCTCACCTTTCTGCTCTCGAGCGCCTGCGGCGGTGTCACCGGCCCGTCACCCGCACCGCCGCGGTGGACGCCGGAGGCCTGCCTGCACGACGAGGCCTGTCCGTTCTTGATGTTCGGCTCGCACCGCGGGGTGTGCGGCGACGTGGTGGAGCCCGAGAACAGCCTCGCGTCGTACCTCGCGTGCGCGCGCGCGGGCTCGCCGATGGTCGAGGTCGACATTCGGGTGACGAAGGACGGCGCGGTGGTGCTGCACCACGACGCCGACGTGCTGCGGGTGACGGACTTCGAGGCGCGCTTCCCCGCGGGCACCTCACCGAAGGTGGCGGACCTCACGCTCGCGCAGTTCCGCGCGCTGCGCATGAAGGACGCGCGCTGCGTTGGCGCCGAGGTCGACCCGCTGCGCTGTCAGGGAGCCACGCTCGACGAGCTGCTCGACGCGACGGCCGAGTCGGGGCTCACGTTCTTCATCGACTACAAAGCGGGGGACCTGTCGGCCTTCATCGCCGACGTGCAGGCCCGACCGGGAGCCGAGCGCCGCATGCTCTTCTTCGACGCGAACCTCGAGACGCTGGCGCGGGTGCACGCGGCGCTGCCCGGCATGGCGTTGATGCCACGGGTGGAGTCAGAGGGTGAGGCGCTGGCGCTCCTCGACTCGACGACGCTCCCTCTTCGCTGGATTCATGGCGACCCACCGTACGTGAAGGCGCTCGCGCCACAGCTGAAGGCGCGCGGCGTGCGGCTGTACGCGAACATCTGGCTGCTCGACGCCGAGTTCATCGCCGTCATCGGCGCCTCCGAGGCCGAGCAGCGCCAGGCGTGGGAGCGCCGCGTGAAGCCGCAGCTCGAGGTGCTGGTGCGTGACGGCCTCGCGGGCGTGGGCACCGAGTGGAGCGCGCCCATCATTCGGGGGCTGTACCCTGAAGGCTGGGGCGTGACGGCGCGCTGAGCTCGACGCACCCGTCGGGCGCACGATGGCGCAGGTGCTGGGCGCCTTCTGGACCGTCGCGGCTGACAGGCACGGCGCCGCTCGAGGTCCCTCGCTGGGCGACACGACCGCGCCGGTCCGCGCCCAGCGCCGGACCTCAGGCCTGATGCGTCACGCGCTGAGTGGTGCGTCGTCAGGGCGGAGGGGCGACGGTCAGGTCGTAGATGCCGATGACCGGCCCGTTGTAGGTGCCCAGGCTCGCCCAGATGAAATACGTGCTGCCAGCCGTGGCAGCGAAGCTCACCGTATTCGTCGGCCACTGGCCGCTCTGGTTCTGACAGGCCAGTTCACCGCCGGTGCAGCTCGTGCCGCGC
>JALOQF010000226.1 GCA_025459425.1 Myxococcaceae bacterium
ACTTCAACGGCACCGTCGAAGAGGTGAACCCCGAGAAGGGCCGCGTGAAGGTGCTCGTCAGCATCTTCGGTCGCTCCACCCCCGTCGAGCTCGACTTCATGCAGGTCGAGAAGACGGCGGGGTAGCAGCGGGGGCCCTGGGAGTTTCGAGTGGCTTGGGAGCCCTGGTGTCGAAGGCTCCATGCAGGGCCGGCTTCAGCACCGCCGGTGACGTCGGAGCAATCACGCTCCACGTCGACTGTGGGAGGCCCGGAGAACGACTCCGGACCGTTCGAACCACGGGAGAAGCAACGCAATGAAGAAGATCACAGGACAGGTCAAGCTGCAGATCCCTGCCGGTAAGGCGAACCCGGCTCCTCCGATTGGCCCCGCGCTCGGTCAGGCCGGCGTCAACATCATGGAGTTCTGCAAGCAGTTCAACGCGAAGACTCAGGCGCAGATGAAGGACGCCCTGATCATTCCCGTCATCATCACCGTCTACCAGGACCGCTCGTTCACCTTCGAGCTCAAGACGCCCCCCGCGTCGGTGCTCCTCAAGAAGGCGGCCGGGCTGCACACCGAGAAGAAGAAGGGCTCGGGCGCCAAGAAGACGGGCAAAGAGGTCGTCGGCTCCATCACCCAGAAGCAGCTCGAGGAGGTCGCCAAGCAGAAGATGAGCGACACCACCGCCGCTTCGCTCGAGGCCGCGATGCGCACCATCGCCGGCACCGCGCGCTCCATGGGCATTCAGATCAAGTAACCGACGCTCTCCCAACCCTTTTTCAAAGAGGATTTCCCCATGCCTGGAAAGAAGTTCAAGGCCGCCGCCGCCAAGGTGGACCGCAACAAGCGCTACTCCGTCGCCGACGGCTTCAAGCTGCTCAAGGAAGCCGCCGTCGCCACCAAGTTCGACCAGACGATCGACTGCGCCATCAACCTCGGCATTGATCCCAAGCACGCCGACCAGATGGTCCGCGGCGCCGTCGTGCTCCCCCACGGGACGGGCAAGAGCGCCCGCGTCGCCGTGTTCGCCAAGGGCGAGAAGCAGTCGGAGGCCACCAACGCCGGCGCCGACATCGTCGGTGAGGCCGACCTCGCGAAGAAGATCGAGGAAGGCTTCATGGACTTCGACACCGTCATCGCCACGCCCGACATGATGGGTGTCGTCGGCCGTCTCGGTAAGGTGCTCGGCCCCCGCGGCCTCATGCCGAACCCGAAGGTCGGCACCGTGACGATGGATCTCGCGCGCGCCATCAAGGAGGCCAAGGGCGGCAAGATCGAGTTCCGCGCCGAGAAGGCCGGCATCGTGCACGCCCCCATCGGGAAGGCGTCGTTCCCCGCCGAGAAGCTCCAGGAGAACTTCACCTCGCTCATGGAGCTCGTGATGAAGATGAAGCCTGCGACCGCCAAGGGCGTGTACCTCAAGGGCATCGCCATCAGCTCCACCATGGGGCCGGGCATCAAGCTCGACACCTCGGAGCTGGCCGCGAAGTACAAGTAAGCCCTTCGTCACCTGGTGACGGCGAGGCGCCGCGTCGGCTCCCAAGCCCGCGCGGCGCTTCGATTTTGGCCCCCGTTGACAGCGAGGTGTGCGTTCGGGTAAGGGCCGCAAGCCCTCCTCCAAGCCGCCACCGTGTCGTCGATCGGGACCCGTCAAGGGGGCCGGGCGAAAAAATGAATAGCAGGACCCCTGGTCGTAGACAGCAGGGGCTCTCTGGCAGGCCATCGCAGCCCGTTGGCACCCGACCCAAAAGGTCGGGCGTGGCGGCGGCAGGCAGTCAGGGGGCTTAAACGGCACCGTCAGTTCGAGGCTGCCCTGCCGAGACGGGGAGCGTGAGAAGGGTGATCGGTTGGAGACGTCACTTCTGAAGGCAGTTCTCGCTCTCGCACTGTGCACCAGGACCCGGCAACCGCCTGACGCCCACTTTCAGTGAGCGGCCGTCGGCCCGGAACACATGCAACGGAAGGGAGGTGCAGACAGTGCTCAAGAGCGAGAAAGAAACGCTGAACAAGGAGCTGAACGACAAGTTCAGCCGTGCGAAGGCGGTCATCGTCGCCGAGTTCAAGAAGCTCGACGTCGAGAACGTCAACAAGCTTCGGCGGAAGCTGCGCGAGGGCAAGGTCGAGTGGAAGGTGCTCAAGAACACCATCGCTCGCCGTGCCGCTCGTGGAACCTCGGTCGAGAAGGTGTCCGACGACTTCGTCGGCCCGATCGCCGTGGCCATCAGCTACGACGATGTGGTGGCGCCGGCCAAGATCCTGGCCGACTTCACCAAGGACCTGCAGACGATCACCATCAAGTCGGGTGTCGTCCAGGGCGCGAAGATCGACGCGAAGGGCGTGCAGGCGCTGGCGAAGATGCCGGGCCTCAACGAACTCCGTGGCCAGATCCTCGGCATGATCAACCAGCCCGCCAGCAAGCTGGTTCGCACGATCAAGGAGCCCGGCGCCGCGTTGGCCCGCGTGCTTCAGGCGAAAGCCGACCAGAAGTGACCCGTTTCACGAACCCCTAACCACCGAAGTCATCTTTCGAAGAAGGAAATAAGTCATGGCAGACATCAACAACATCGTGGACCAGCTGTCGTCGCTCACCGTCATGGAGGCGGCCGACCTGGTGAAGAAGCTCGAAGAGAAGTGGGGCGTCTCGGCGGCGGCCGTTGCGGTCGCGGCGGCGGGCCCGGCGGCGGCGGCGGCTCCGGTCGAGGAGAAGACCGAGTTCACGGTCGTCCTCGCGAAGGCTGGCGACAAGAAGATCGACGTGATCAAGGTCATCCGCGAGCTGACCGGCCTGGGCCTCAAGGAGGCCAAGGACCTCGTCGAGGGCGCGCCCAAGACGGTGAAGGAAGGCGCGAACAAGGACGACGCCAACAAGATGAAGGAAAAGCTCACGGCCGTCGGCGCGACGGTGGAGCTCAAGTAACCGTCGTTCCCCGCCTCATCAGGCAGCCGGTGATCCTCTGGGGAGGGTCACCGGCTTTGCCGCTTGAGAGTGCCCGGTTAAAGGGCCCCCTCTGAAGGCGCCGTTCCCCAGGACATTTCGAGCTTCACCGACAACTCAACGCTGGCCCGCCGGTCACCCCGGTTCCCCCTTCAAGCCCGACTGAGAGAAGCGAATGCCGACCCTGCAGAACAACTTCCGGACGCGGAAGAGCTTCGCGAAGATCAACAAGGTCATCGAGATCCCCAATCTCATCAACATCCAGAAGCTGTCCTACGAGAAGTTCCTCCAGGCTGACGTTCCGCCGGAGAAGCGCGAGGACGTCGGCCTCCAGGCGGTCTTCAAGAGCGTGTTCCCGATTCGGGACTTCAACGAGACGAGCCTGCTCGAGTTCCGCAACTACAACCTCGAGAAGCCCAAGTACGACGTCGACGAGTGCCGCCAGCGCGGCATGACGTTCGCGGCGCCCATCAAGGTCGTCGTGCGCCTCGTGGTGCTCGACAAGGACGAAGAGACCGGCGCCCAGTCGATCCGCGACGTGAAGGAGCAGGAGGTCTACTTCGGCGAGATCCCGCTCATGACCGAGCACGGGACGTTCATCATCAACGGCACCGAGCGCGTCGTCGTCAGCCAGCTGCACCGCTCGCCGGGCGCGTTCTTCGATCACGACAAGGGCAAGAGCCACTCGTCGGGCAAGCTGCTCTACAACGCGCGCGTCATTCCCTCGCGCGGCTCGTGGCTCGACTTCGAGTTCGACCACAAGGACCTGCTGTACGTGCGCATCGATCGCCGCCGCAAGCTGCCGGTGACGGTGCTCATCCGCGCGCTCGGCGCCGTCGGCGACACCGCCCGGAAGAACCCCATCGAGTTCAACGGCTCGACCGAGCAGATCCTCAACTACTTCTACTCGACCGAGACCATCTACCTGTACTCGGAGAGCGAGTTCGAGAAGTCCGTCGACTTCGAGCTGCTCTACAACCAGCGCGCGACGCGCGACATCAAGTCGAAGTCGGGCGAGATCATCGTCAAGAAGAACCGCAAGTTCACCCGCGCGGCGCTCAAGAAGCTCGAGCAGTCGAAGCTCACCCGCCTGCCCATCGACGCCGACGAGCTGTACACGAAGGTCTCGGCCTTCGACGTCATCGACGAGAGCACCGGTGAAGTGCTGCTCGAGTGCAACGAAGAGATCAGCCCGCAGCACGTCGAGGAGCTGCTCAAGCGCGGCATCAAGGAAGTCAAGGTGCTGTTCATCGACAACCTGAACGTGGGCCCGTACCTGCGTGACACGTTGCTCATGGACAAGCTCGAGACGCCCGAAGAGGCGCTCATGGAGATCTACCGGCGCGTGCGCCCGGGCGACCCTCCGACGCCTGAGACGGCCCGCAACCTGTTCGAGAACGTGCTGTTCCTGAACCCCGAGCGGTACGATCTCTCGAAGGTCGGCCGCAAGAAGCTCAACGCCAAGTTCGGCGTCGAGGAGCCGCTCGACAACCAGGTGCTGACCAAGCGCGACATTCTCGAGACGATTCGGTACCTGATCGATCTCAAGAACGGCAAGGGCACCATCGACGACATCGACCACCTCGGCAACCGCCGCGTGCGCGCGGTGGGCGAGCTGCTCGAGAACCAGTACCGCATCGGCCTCGTCCGCATGGAGCGCGCGATCAAGGAGCGCATGAGCCTCCAGGAGATCGAGACGCTCATGCCGCACGACCTGATCAACGCCAAGCCAGTGACGGCGGTGATCAAGGAGTTCTTCGGCTCCAGCCAGCTCTCGCAGTTCATGGACCAGACGAACCCGCTGTCTGAAGTGACGCACAAGCGTCGCCTCTCGGCGCTCGGGCCCGGCGGTCTCACCCGCGAGCGCGCCGGCTTCGAGGTGCGCGACGTGCACCCGACGCACTACGGCCGCATCTGCCCCATCGAGACGCCGGAAGGCCCGAACATCGGCCTCATCTCGTCGCTCTCGTCGTACGCGCGGGTGAACGAGTTCGGCTTCATCGAGACGCCGTACCGCAAGGTGGAGCAGGGCTCGCTCACGCCCGACGTCGCCTTCTACTCGGCGCTCGACGAAGAGAAGCACACCATCGCCCAGGCCAGCGCGAAGTCGGACAAGAAGGGCAAGCTGACCGAGGAAGGCGTGCAGTCGCGGCGCGGCGGCGAGTTCGTCTCGGCCAAGCCCGAAGACGTCGACCTGATGGACGTGTCGCCGAACCAGCTCGTGTCGGTGGCCGCGTCGCTGGTGCCCTTCCTCGAGAACGACGACGCCAACCGCGCCCTCATGGGCTCGAACATGCAGCGCCAGGCCGTTCCGCTGGTGCGCACGGCGGCGCCCCTCGTCGGCACCGGCATCGAGTCGGTGGTGGCCCGGGACTCGGGGGTGTGCGTGGTGGCGCGCCGTGACGGCGTCATCGAGTCGGTCGACGGTGGCCGCATCGTCGTTCGCGCCGAAGTGCCCGCGGCCTTCAGCGACGTCGCGAGCGAGGTCGACATCTACAACCTGGTCAAGTTCCAGCGCTCGAACCAGAGCACCTGCCTCAACCAGAAGCCCATCGTGAAGAAGGGCGACAAGGTGAAGAAGGGTGACGTGATCGCCGACGGCCCGTCGTGCGAGACCGGCGAGCTCGCGCTCGGCCAGAACGTGGTCGTCGCGTTCATGCCGTGGCAGGGCTACAACTTCGAAGACTCGATCCTGATGAGCGAGAACATCGTGAAGAACGATGTCTTCACGTCGATTCACATCGAGGAGTTCGAGTGCATCGCGCGTGACACCAAGCTGGGCAAGGAAGAGATCACCCGCGACATTCCGAACGTCGGCGAAGAGGCCCTCAAGGACCTCGACGAGTCGGGCATCATCCGCATCGGCGCTGAGGTGAAGCAGGGCGACATTCTCGTCGGGAAGATCACCCCCAAGGGCGAGACGCAGCTGTCGCCCGAAGAGAAGCTGCTCCGGGCGATCTTCGGCGAGAAGGCCGGCGACGTGCGCGACACCTCGCTGCGCGTGCCGCCCGGCGTGTCGGGCACGATCATCGGCGCCAAGGTGTTCAGCCGGAAGGGCGTCGACAAGGACGAGCGCGCCAAGGCCATCGAGTCGATGGAAGAGGCCCGCCTGCTCAAGGATCAGAACGACGAGATCAAGATCCTCCAGGACTCGGCGTTTGGCCGCATTCGCAAGCTCATCGCCAACAAGGAAGCCTCGTCGAAGCTCGAGGACGACAAGGGCACGGTCTACTTCAAGAAGGGCGAGAAGCTGACCGAGGAGCTGCTCTCGAAGATCCCCTACAAGTACTGGGGTGAGATCTCGGTGGGCGAGCAGATCGACGGCAAGGTGCGCGAGCTGCTCAAGAACCTCGAGGAGAACAAGGAGGCCGTGAAGCTGGCCTTCGGCGAGAAGATCGCCCGCATCAAGAAGGGCGACGAGCTCCCGCCTGGCGTGATCAAGATGGTCAAGGTGTACGTGGCCATCAAGCGCAAGCTGCAGGTCGGCGACAAGATGGCCGGCCGGCACGGCAACAAGGGCGTCGTCTCGCGCATCCTCCCGATCGAAGACATGCCGTACCTGGAAGACGGGCGGCCGGTCGACATCGTGCTCAACCCGCTCGGCGTGCCGAGCCGCATGAACATCGGGCAGATCCTCGAGGTGCACCTGGGCTGGGCGGCGCGCGGCATGGGCGAGAAGCTCCAGCAGTTCGTCGAGAAGAACTTCTCGGGCGACGCGCTCCGCAAGCAGCTCAAGTCGGTCTACGACGACGAGAAGTTCCACGAGTTCCTCGAGAAGCTCTCGGACAAGGAAGTCGTCGACCTCTGCCGTCGCCTGCGCCCCGGCATCCACGTCTCGTCGCCCGTGTTCGAGGGCGCCAACGAGGGTGAGATTCACGCGCTGCTCGAGAAGGCCGATCTGCCCAGGACGGGCCAGATGGTGCTCTTCGACGGCCGTACCGGCGAGGCGTTCGACCAGAACGTCACCGTCGGCGTCATGTACATGCTGAAGCTGCACCACCTGGTGGACGAGAAGATCCACGCCCGCTCCATCGGGCCGTACTCGCTCGTCACCCAGCAGCCGCTCGGCGGCAAGGCGCAGTTCGGCGGTCAGCGTCTCGGCGAAATGGAAGTGTGGGCCATGGAGGCGTACGGCGCGGCCTACAGCCTCCAGGAGTTCCTCACCGTGAAGTCCGACGACGTGGTCGGCCGCACGCGCATGTACGAGTCCATCGTGAAGGGCGACTACACGCTCGAGTCGGGCCTGCCCGAGTCGTTCAACGTGTTGCTCAAGGAGCTCCAGGCCCTCGGCCTCGACATCGAGCTGCTCGAGCAGGCGCCTCCGGAGCGCCGCCGCGCGTCGATCATGGTGGTCACCGACGACTCCATCAAGACGGGCACCGACGCCTGAGCGTCGTCCCACGAGCATGAGGCGGGGCGGCCTCGGTCAGTCCAGAGGTCGCCCCAACATCGAACGAACTTTCTGACTCTGCCGTTCCAACCGACAAGGTGAACCCGTGAAGGACATCTTCAACTTCTTCGAGAAGCCGAAGGACCCGCTCTCTTTTCAGGCGATCCGCATCGCGCTCGCGTCGCCGGACAAGATCCGCCAGTGGTCGCACGGCGAGGTGAAGAAGCCCGAGACGATCAACTACCGCACGTTCAAGCCCGAGCGTGACGGCCTCTTCTGCGCCCGCATCTTCGGGCCGGTGAAGGACTACGAGTGCAACTGCGGCAAGTACAAGCGCATGAAGCACCGTGGCGTGGTGTGCGAGAAGTGCGGCGTCGAGGTGATTCAGTCGAAGGTGCGTCGTGAGCGCCTCGGCCACATCACGCTCGCCACGCCGGTGGCGCACATCTGGTTCCTCAAGTCGCTGCCGTCGCGCATCGGCGCGCTGCTCGACATGACGCTGAAGGACCTCGAGAAGGTGCTGTACTGCGAGGCCTACATCGTGCTCGACGCGAAGAGCCTGCCCGAGACCGAGCTGCAGAAGGGCGAGCTCATCACCGAGGAGCGGTTCCAGAAGCTGGCCTCGAAGTTCGGCGAAGACGCCTTCGTCGCGGCCATGGGCGGCGAGGCGGTGCGCGAGATCCTCAAGACGATCAACGTCGACCAGCTCTCCGAGCAGCTGCGCGAGGAGATGAAGGTCACCACGTCGGAGACCAAGCGGAAGAAGATCGCCAAGCGCCTCAAGGTGCTCGAGTCGTTCCGCGTGTCGGGCCCGGCCGGTCAGCGCAACCAGCCCGAGTGGATGATGCTCGACGTCATTCCCGTGCTGCCGCCCGATCTCCGCCCGCTCGTGCCGCTCGACGGCGGCCGGTTCGCGACGTCGGACCTGAACGACCTGTACCGGCGCGTCATCAACCGCAACAACCGGCTCAAGAAGCTCCAGGAGCTGAACGCGCCCGACATCATCATTCGCAACGAGAAGCGCATGCTCCAGGAGGCCGTCGACGCGCTGTTCGACAACGGCCGCCGCGGCAAGACGATCACCGGCCCGAACAAGCGGCCGCTGAAGTCGCTCTCGGACATGCTCAAGGGCAAGCAGGGCCGGTTCCGCCAGAACCTGCTCGGCAAGCGCGTCGACTACTCGGGCCGCTCGGTCATCGTCGTCGGCCCCGAGCTCAAGCTGCACCAGTGCGGCCTGCCGAAGATCATGGCCCTCGAGCTGTTCAAGCCGTTCATCTACAACAAGCTCGAAGAGAAGGGCTACGTCACCACCATCAAGTCGGCCAAGAAGATGGTCGAGAAGGAGCGCCCGGAGGTCTGGGACATTCTCGACGACGTGATCCGCGAGCACCCGGTGCTGCTCAACCGCGCGCCCACGCTCCACCGCCTCGGCATTCAGGCGTTCGAGCCGGTGCTCATCGAGGGCAAGGCCATTCAGCTGCACCCGCTCGTCTGCACGGCGTTCAATGCCGACTTCGACGGTGACCAGATGGCCGTGCACGTGCCGCTGTCCATCGAGGCCCAGATGGAAGCTCGCGTGCTGATGATGTCGACGAACAACATCCTCAGCCCGGCGAGCGGCAAGCCCATCATCGTGCCCACGCAGGACATGGTGCTCGGCATCTATTACATGACGCGCCCGCGCGAGTTCGCGCTCGGCGAGGGCATGGTGTTCGCGTCGCCGGAAGAGGCGCGGGCCGCGTACGATCAGGGCGCCGTCGCGCTGCAGGCGAAGATCAAGTGCCGCATCAACGGCAAGCGCTACGACACCACGGTTGGCCGCACGCTCCTGTGGGACATCGTGCCCAAGAAGATGGCCTTCGAAGACGTCAACAAGGTGCTCGACAAGAAGCAGCTCGGGAACCTGATCGACGCCTGCTACCGGCTCACGGGCGAGAAGGAGACGGTGCTCCTGGCCGACCGCATTCGCTCGTTCGGCTACACCAACGCCACGCGCGCCGGCATCTCGATCGCGCTCAAGGACATGGTGATTCCGCCGGCGAAGCACACCCTCATCGACGCCGCGTCGAAGGAAGTGGCTGAGGTCGAGAACCAGTACCTCGAGGGCCTCATCACGGTCGGCGAGCGGTACAACAAGGTCATCGACATCTGGGCGCAGACGACCGAGAAGATCACCGTCGAGATGATGAAGCAGATCTCGGAGGAAGAGATCTCGGGCCACAACAAGGAAGGCAAGAAGGAGACCCGGAAGCAGAAGAGCTTCAACCCGGTCTTCATCATGGCCGACTCCGGTGCCCGCGGTTCGACCCAGCAGATTCGTCAGCTCGCCGGCATGCGTGGCCTCATGGCCAAGCCGTCAGGTGAGATCATCGAGCAGCCCATCACGGCCAACTTCCGTGAAGGCCTGTCGGTGCTCCAGTACTTCATCTCGACGCACGGCGCGCGCAAGGGTCTGGCCGACACCGCGCTCAAGACGGCGAACTCGGGCTACCTGACGCGCCGGCTCGTCGACGTCGCGCAGGACGCGATCGTCACCGAGTACGACTGCGGCACGCTCGACGGCATCGTGATGAGCGCGCTGGTCGAGGGTGGTGAAGAGATCGAGCCGCTGGCCGAGCGCATTCTCGGCCGCGTGGCCCTCGACGACATTCACGACCCCGTGACGGGCGAGGTGCTGATTCGCGCGAACGAAGAGATCGACGAGGCGCGGGTGCAGAAGGTGGTCAACGCCGGTCTCGACCGCGTGAAGATTCGCACGGCGCTGACCTGCCAGACCAAGCGCGGCATCTGCGTCGAGTGCTACGGCCGCGACCTGGCCCGTGGCCGCAAGGTGTCCGTGGGCGAGGCCTGCGGCGTCATCGCGGCGCAGTCGATCGGCGAGCCCGGCACGCAGCTGACGATGCGTACGTTCCACGTCGGCGGCGCGGCCATGAACCGCTCGCAGCAGTCCGAGCTGAACGCCCGCTTCGCCGGTACGGTGAAGTTCCAGGGCCTGACGCCGGTGAAGCGCGAGGGCGGCGAGTGGGCCGTCATCAACCGCAACGGCGAGCTCATCATCGTCGACGACTCGGGCCGTGAGCGTGAGCGGCACAAGATCGTCTACGGCGCGCGCCTCTTCGTGAAGGAAGGCCAGAAGGTCGAGGCCAACGCGAAGCTGGCCGAGTGGGAGCCGTTCGCCATGCCGCTCCTCTCGGAGGTCGGCGGTGTCGTGAAGTTCGAGGACATCATCGAAGGCGTGACGATGAACGAGTCGACCGACGAGGTCACCGGCATGAGCCGGCGCACCATCATCGAGTCGAAGGACCCCGAGGCCCGCCCGCGCGTGACGATTCGCGACGCGAAGGGTGAGGTGAAGACGCTGTCGAGCGGCCAGCCTGCCAGCTACTTCCTGCCGCAGGGCGCGGCGCTCGCCATCGACGACGGCGCCGAGATCACGCCGGGTGAAGTCATCGCCCGCGTGCCGCGTGAGACGACCAAGACGAAGGACATCACGGGTGGTCTCCCGCGCGTCGCCGAGCTCTTCGAGGCCCGCAAGCCGAAGGATCACGCGGTCATCGCCGAGATCGACGGCGTCGTCTCGTTCGGCAAGGACACCAAGGGCAAGCGCAAGCTGATCATCACGCCCGAGGTGAACGGCGAGCTGCGCGCGGACCTGGCGAAGGAGTACCTGATCGCCAAGTCCAAGCACATCACGGTGCACTCGGGCGACCGGGTGAAGGCCGGTGAGCCGCTGATGGACGGCGCGGCGAACCCGCACGACATCCTCAAGGTGCTCGGCGAGAAGGAGCTCGCGCGCTTCCTGGTGGACGAGATCCAGGAGGTCTACCGACTCCAGGGCGTGAAGATCAACGACAAGCACATCGAGGTGATCGTGCGCCAGATGCTGCGGCGCGTGCGCGTCACCGACGTGGGCGACACCGAGTTCCTCGTCGACGAGCAGGTCGAGAAGTGGGTGTTCGAGGAAGAGAACGAGAAGGCGCTCAACAACGGGAAGCGGCCGGCGGTGGGTGAGCCGCTGCTCCTCGGCATCACCAAGGCGTCGCTCTCGACCGAGTCGTTCATCTCGGCCTCGTCGTTCCAGGAGACCACCAAGGTGCTCACCGAGGCGGCGATCTCGGGCAAGGTCGACTACCTGCGCGGCCTGAAGGAGAACGTCATCATGGGCCGGCTGATCCCCGCCGGTACCGGTCTGCCGAACTACAAGCACCTGGACATCCAGGTCGACAGCCCCACGGACGAGATCCAGAACATGGAAGACTCGCTCGCGGCGACGCACTCGGACCCGTCGGTGCTGCCGGCGTCGTCGGCGTCGACCCGCACCGAGACCGGCGCGGCCTGACCCGAGCGATGAAGTGATGGCGAGGCGCTCCGGGCGACTGGGGCGCC
>JALOQF010000585.1 GCA_025459425.1 Myxococcaceae bacterium
TCACGGGGCTCGGGCCGCTGGCCGAGCCGCTCCACCGTCGACGCCAGGCCCTGCCGCGGCTCCAGGAGGCGGTGGCTGCGCTGGCGCCGCTGCGCGTGCGCCTGCTCTCGTCGCACGGGCAGCACGACGAGGCGCTCGGGCTGTGTGCCGCGACGTTCTCGCTCGTGTCGGACTTGTTGTGGCTCGAGGGCCCGGAGGCCTCGCTCGGGGCCCTCGGCATGGCTGGCAACCTCGTGCGGCCCTGTGTCGACGCGTCCCTCGCGACGCCCGATGCTGCCTCGGTTGCTCGGTTCGATACGGCGCTGGCGGCGGTCGAGGCTCGGGTGCCTCCATACGCTCACGTGATGCGCCTCGAGCGCGTCGCGCAGGAGCTCCGGCTCTTCGGCGCCTTCTTCACGCCCGCGCAGGTGTCGCGCCTGCCACCGGGCGCCCGTTCGATGGTGACGACGTCGGCGTCACTCGCGCGCGCTCCGTGGGAGCGGGTCGGCCTCTCGCACTGGTGGAAGGCCTGCGACCGGGGCTTCGAGGGCATCATCGCCGCGGCGGACCTGCCGGAGCCCCGGCGCACGCGTGACGTTCTCGCCGCGCAGCGCCACTTCGCCTCGCCCTGGCTGCGCCTCGTCGCCGTCAACCCACTCGACGTGCGGTACGAGATGTACGCCGAGAGTCACGAGGTGCTGCCGATGAGCCTCGCGCTCGTCCGCGCCGCCGTCAGCGCGCGCGATGGCACGCCCACGTCGACGCCGCTCATCACGGTCACGGTGCGGCAAGACGAAGTCGAGGTGTCGCCGCGCCAACCCGAGTGGCGTCGGGCCGGGTACGTCGTCGCGCGGAAGTCTCGGGCTCCGTAGAAGGGTTTGCGCCCCTCGCGTGCACCTGGCGGCGTCGGCGCAGCGCTCCTTCGCCTCACGCTGCCTGCGCCTCGTCGCCGTCAACCAGCTCGACGTGCGGTACGAGAGGTGCGCCGAGCGTCACGACGTGCTCCCGATGAGCATCGACTCGACGGGCGCCGCAGCAGGGGTCCCGCTGAGAACTCTGAACGTCTCGGGGTTCTCACGATGCCCAGCTCGAGCTGCCGCGCTTCCCGGCTCGACTCGCCTGGCGCTGCCGCAGCGGAGTTCCTCGCTGATGACTCCTTACGAGGGTCCGCACGATGCAGAGTTCCCGTCGCGGCTCGCTTTGCGCCGCAGCAGGGTTCCCGCTGATGACTCTGCCGCGGGATGCTCGCCGTCGAGCTGGGCGTTCGACACGCCGACCGGGGCCCGGCGCTTCGTGAGGCACGTGCGCCCGTGGGTTCACCTTGCGCACGTTCCGCTCGAGCGCCGCGAGGTCGAACTCGAGCGCTGCCACGAGATCGACCTTGTTCAGCAAGACGAGGGTCGGCCAACCCCACGGCCACGCTCACCGATTGCGTCCTGCTGTGTCGACGCGGTACCACCCACGCATGGTCCTCGCCTTCGCGCTGGTCGTCCCGCTCGCCGCTGCGCCGCTCGAGGTGCGGGTGCTCGAGCGGGAGAAGCCGGTCGCGCTCCGCCTGTCGGCCGAACGGGTGCGTTGCGGCGCGAGGGCGCTTTCGTCGCCCCTCGAGCTCTCCGTCGGGCGTGATGGCGTCACCGTTCCGGGGCAGGTCGAGCCCTGCGCGCTCGTCGTCGCCGAGGGCCGGGTCGTGGTGGGCGTCGGTGCGCTCGAGCGTCGGTACCCCGGCACGCTGTCGGTGAGCCTCGAGGGCGGCCTGCTCCGGCTCATCAACACCGTCGACGTCGAGACGTACCTCGCCTCGGTGGTGCACGCGGAGCTGTCCGGAGCTCCTCCCAGCGCGCTCGAGGCCCAGGCCATCGTCTCGCGCACCTTCGCGCTCACCGGCCGTCACCGCCACGAGCGCGCGGGCTACCACCTGTGCGACCTCACCCACTGCCAGTGGTATCGCGGCCTCGAAGACGGCCAGGCCGCCGCCGAAGCCGCGGTGGCGAAGACGAAGGGGCAGGTGCTGATGGTGGGCGGCATCGCCCTCAAGCCAGCCTTCTTCCACGCCTCGTGCGGAGGCCACACCAGCGCCTCGGCCGACGTCTTCCGCGAGGCGGGCGCCGGGCCAGGCGTGAAGGATGGCACGAAGAAGGGGCCCGCTTGCCGTGACGCGCCCGACTTCGAGTGGAGCTGGCAGGTCGACCGGGTCGAGCTCGCGCGCGCGCTCAACACGAAGCCCGAAGGAGACGCCTTCGTGCCGCTCTCGCGCGACCGCGGCGGCCGGGTGCTCGAGGTCTCGGCCTTCGGCAAGCGGATGGACGGCGGCGCCTTCGCCTCGCGCATCGGGCACGCGTTCGGCTGGCAGGCGCTCAAGAGCCTGCTGGTGACGGCCGAAGAGGTCGAGGCCACCGTCACCTTCAAGGGCCGCGGCGTCGGCCATGGCGTGGGCTTCTGCCAGCACGGCGCGAAGGCGCTGGCCGCCGAGGGCTTCGACGCGAAGAAGCTCCTCGCCCGCTACTTCCCCGACTGCCAGGTGCGCCAGGCCGAGGAGTGACGCCTGCACGAACGGCGAGCCGGGAACCTACCTCGTCGTACAGTCGACGCCTTGCGCGAGCCGACGGCTTGGCGATGATGCGCACAGCCCTTCGGGGCGACGAAAGGAGGTGGTGCCTTGCACTGTTACGAACAAGGAACCATCTCCGCGGTGACCCTCTGACGCAGCCGCGTCAGTGACTCCGCGGAGTGGACTGAAGATTTCAAGGGCCGCCTCCGCTCGTCTTCGGGGAGGCGGCCCGATTCTTTTTTCTCAGCGCCACACCTCGTTCGCCGCGCCCACCTCGCGGTCGACGATGTTCCACCGCGTCTCCACCGACTGTTCGATCCACAGCGCCTCGTCGCGCTGGGTGAGCCCGTCGACGAGGCGCACGCGCTCACCGTCACGCAGCTGGGCCATCACCGCGAACTGCTCGGGGCTCGTCTGCTCGACGTAGAGCTGGGCCACCGCGCTGCGCGGCACCGTCGTGCCCGGGCGGGGCAGCGGGCCGTAGGCGATGACGAGGCGGTCGTCTTCGGCGCGCAGCGTGGTGTCATTGAGGGCCAGCGTGAGCGCCACCCAGGCGATGACGCCGAAGGTGGCGACGAGGCCAATGGCGATGGGGGCGCGCTCCCGCAGTGAGGGCAGGCCCAGGGTGAGGACGAGCCCCGC
>JALOQF010000019.1 GCA_025459425.1 Myxococcaceae bacterium
CGGCGACGCTGCGCATGGCGGCCGACAAACACTGGCTGACCGACATTCTCGTCGGCACCGCGCTGGGGAGCGCCTTCTCGGTCGCCATTCCCCTCCTCTTCCACGGCCGTGACACGGCGCCAGCGGTGCGGCTCAGCCCGATGCCGAACGGGCTGGCCGTGTCAGGCAGCTTCGACTGACCGTCAGCGCTGGCTCGTCCACGGGCCCATTCCCGTCGCCCACGCGTCGATCCAGCCCTTGAGCGTCACACCGCCGTCGGGGCTCACGGCCGACGTCGACAACGAACCGTTCGGCATCACCACGCCCGCGCGCTGGAGCATCACGTGCTCCTTCCCCGGCAGGCGGAAGAACCTCGCGTTCGACCACGGTTCGTACGCGGTCTCGAGGCGCCCGAGCGCCTGCACGTAGGCGCCGGTGGGCGGCGTGAGCCAGCTGCCGGTGTCTGCGCCCGAGAAGAAGAAGCGGGTGATGACCTCGTCTTCGGCGAACGAGAGCAGCGCCACCCGCGACGTCGGCGCGTCACGCACCTGCTGCTCGAGAATGGCCGGCAGGCCCCCGTCGCAGCCCGTGCACACCGTCGGCACCTGCAGGTTCCACGCGCTCTGCCACGCGGGGAAGTTGGGCGTCGTCAGCATCGGCGCCGAGTCGGCCAGCACGTGCACCTGCGCCTCGGGGAAGACGCGGCGCACGCGGTGCAGGTTGAGCTGCACGCCGTAGCCTCCGCCCGAGATGCCCACCAGCCAGATGACCCGCACGCTCGGGTGCCGCTGCCGCAGGAACGTCAGGTACGCGTCCATGTTCGCCGCGCCCGCGAACTCGTGGTTGCGCCGCTGCGGCATGTCGAAGAGCCCGCCCTTCACCAGCCACGTCTTCGTCGAGGCGCCCGCGTGGAGGTCACCCGTGCAGTACGGCACGAAGGCGTACGTCGCGTTCGCCATCGGGTTCTCTGGCCGGCGCGTGAAGAAGATCGAGCTGCGCACCGTGCCGAGCTCCTGGTTCCACGCGCCGCCACCATCGAAGGGGAACGGATTGGGGTGGTCGACGTAGACCGCCAGGGGCCGGGTGCCTCCGGGGAGGTCGGCGAGGCAGATCGAGTCCATGCCGTAGTTGCAGACGGGGCCCCACTGGTACACCGAGGGCGCGCAGGTGCCGTTGTTCCAGCACGCGCCACCGCCCTGTACGAAGACGAGCAGCTCGTCGCTGGCGCCCGGGTTGTAGCCGAGGCCCGCCGCCGCCCCGCGCGCACACATCGTTCCGGCCACCGCCTCGACCCGCCAGCCACCGTCCGCGCCGACGACGACCACCACGCCCGCGTCATCGGAGGAGCCGCCGTCTCCGACGTCCACGAGGCCAGCGTCGCGCGCCCCGCCATCGGCGCCTCCATCGACCGTCGAGCCGCCGTCTGCGATCGCCCCCGCGTCGCGAAGTGGCCTCGGCCCCGGCCCCGGCACCGGCCCACCGCACCCGACCAGCACCACCACGACGAGGCCCCGCACGAGGTGTCCCATGGTTCGAAGCCTGACACCGCCGACGCCTGAAAACGAAAAACCGCCCTCACAACGCGCTGATCTTCTTCCAGAACGTGTTTCAGGATTTGCCCGAAAGCACGGTAGAACCTTCGTCCGTTCATGCGCGTCGGCGACTGCCCCAGCTGTCGAGCTCCGGTCGAGTTCCGCCCAGGCGCCGGGAAGGTGAAGGTCTGCGACTACTGCCACACGGTGGTGCTGCGCGGCGCGGCCCGGCTCGAGAGCCTGGGCAAGGTGGCCGACCTCACGGACACCCAGTCGCCCATCAAGGTGGGCCTCAACGGCCACTCCTCGGGCAACGCCTTCACCGTGGTGGGCCGCATTCAGAAGAGCCACGGCGCCGGGGTGTGGGACGAGTGGTGTCTGTCGTTCGACGACGGCCGCACCGCGTGGCTCTCGGAGTCCGAGGGCGAGTGGAACCTGATGTTCCCCCTCGAGGGCATCGGCGTGCCGGCGGTGGAGCAGCTGCGCCCGCTCGCGAGCTTCCAGCTGCGCGATCGCACCTTCGTCGTCGAAGAGGTGGGCCACGCCGACACCGTCTCGGCCCAGGGGCAGCTCCCCGACTTCAACAAACAGCACGTCTACGTCGACGCCACCGGCCAGAAAGGCGCGTTCTGCTCGCTCGACTACGCCGACGGCCACGGCGAGGCCTTCGTCGGCACGCGCGTCACCATGCCGCAGCTCGGCTTCGACAAGGCCGACCTCGAGCCGACGCCGAAGCGCGACGCCCTCTCCCAGGCCCGCTGCACCAACTGCAACGGCCCCCTCGAGCTGAAGGCTCCCGACGCGACGAAGCGGGTCGCCTGCCCGTACTGCGGCGCGCTCCTCGACGCCTCGAAGGGCTCGCTCGAGTTCCTCCAGCTGCTCGAGAAGCCGCCCTACGAGCCGCTCCTGTCGCTCGGCACCGAGGGCACGCTGCAACAGACGAAGTGGACGGTGCTGGCCTTCCTCATCCGCTCCACCACCGTCGAGGGCACGCGCTACCCGTGGGAAGAGTACCTGCTGTGGAACCGTGAGGCGGGCTTCCGCTGGCTGATGAACTCGAACGGCCACTGGACCTTCCTCACCCCCATCGCCGCCGGAGACGTCGGCCTCGCCTTCCGCAAGGCGACGTGGAACGGCAAGGGCTTCAAGGCCTACCAGTCGGTCTACGTCGTCACCGACTACGTCGCCGGCGAGTGCTACTGGGAAGTCAGCGTCGGCGAGACGGCGAAGGCGTCGGAGTACGTCGAGCCGCCCGAGAGCATCAACAGCGACGAGACCGAGAACGAGGTCGTCTTCACCCACGGCCGCATGCTGACGCCCGACGAGGTGAAGCAGGCCTTCGGCGTCAAGGCGCCCATGCCGGTGCCCCAGGGCCTGGCGCCGGCGCAGGTGAACCCGCACAAGGCGAAGCTGGGCTCGCAGTGGGCCTGGGCCGCCATCTGGTCGGTCGTCTTCATCGCGCTGCTCGTCGTCTTCTCCATCGCCGGAGACACGCGCGAGTTCATCAAGGTGAGCTTCACGGTGCCGCCCGGCGTCAAGTCGGGCTCGCCCGAGTCGCAGCAGTTCAGCCAGCCCTTCACCATCGACAAGAAGGTGCCGCTGGCCGTCGAGTTCGAGGCCCCGGGCATCGACAACACCTGGCTCGCCGTGCAGCTCGACCTCGTCAACGAAGAGACCGGCGAGGTGATTCAGGTGAGCCCCGAGGCCAGCTACTACTCGGGCGTCGACGACGGCGAGCGCTGGAGCGAAGGCAGCCGCTCGGCCACCAAGCAGACCGCCGAGGTCGACCCCGGCCGCTACGTGCTGCGCGCGACGCCGATGTTCGAGGGCACCTCGAGCTTCCCCCGCGACTACCTGGTGTCGGTGAAGGGCGACAGCGGCGTCGGCGTGTGCTGCCCCTTCTTCGTCTTCGTGCTCCTCTTCGCCGGGCCCCTCTTCACCGCCTGGCGCAGCTCGACCTTCGAGACCCGCCGGTGGAACGACGCGGTGTTCCAGATGGCGCCGGGCGTCAGCACCTTCCCCTTCGCGAAACAGGAGGACGACGAATGAAGTGGTTCGGAGGCATCGTGGTGGGGCTGTGGGCGCTCGCCCAGGGCACGGGGTTGACCCGCTTCCCGGACGAAGATCGCGGCGAGGTGCCGGCGTCGGTGCGCCTGGCCCCTGGCGGCCTCTTGATGTGGCACGACGGATTCATGGGAGGGAAGTGACCGATGGACTTCAACGCAATCGTCAAGCCGCTCGTGCTGGCCGTGGTGTTCTCGATCATCGGCATGCTCGTGTTCGTCGCGGGCTTCTTCGTCATCCGCAAGCTGCTCCCCTTCGACGTGCACAAGGAGCTCGAGGTCGACCAGAACACCGCCGTCGGCATCGTCATCGCGTCCTTCATTCTCGGCCTCGCCTTCATCGTCGGCATGGCCATTCACGGCGGCTGACGCCAGGCCCCGTGGTGTCGAGGGCTTCCGGCCGCTCCGCAACCTCGCGCGTGCGCCCGGGTTGGTGCGTCGTGGCCCGCCTCGCGCCACTGCTGATGGGCGTCGTGCTGCTGGCAGCGCCGGGCGCGCGCGCCCACGACGTGGGCCTCGACACCTTCCTCAACTGGACGGCGCCGTCGGCCAACAACCCGCGCACGGGCTCGGCGGGCTTCGCCCTCTCGGGGAGCGTCGACGTCTCGGAGCGGTGGACCGTCTTCCTCTCGGGCCTCTTCCTGCGCGACTTCGCGACCCGCACCGCCGAGACGGTGAGCGCCGGCTCGAACGTCTTCTTCCTCTCGGGCGGCGCCATGTGGCTGCCGACGAACCACCTCATGTTCATGGCGATGGCCATGGGCAGCCCGCCCACGGTGCAGCGCAGCGCGACGGCCGTCGACTTCGGGCCCATCACCGCCGACGTGCTGTTCCTCGGCACGAACGCGAGCGTCGGTGGGCTGCTGCTGGGCTCGTACGCCACCAACGGCTTCTCGAAGCTCGAGCACGCCGTCGACGTGTCGGTGGGCGTCAACCACTTCCGCACCGAGCAGACCATCGAGCTGCCCCAGACGCTGCGCGCCAACGCGGTGCGAACGTTCTGCGCCCGCAACGACGAGGTGGGGCTGTGCCCGCTCGTCAATGGGCAGGCGGCACAGCTCACCCAGGTGCGGCTGGGCGCGACGTGGGTGGGCACCGTCGCGCTCAAGACGGACGTCGCCGTCGACGTCGCGGGCTTTCTCTACGACTCGGCCGACCCGGCCTCGGTGGGCTTCTTCACCGTCGTGCAGAACGGGCGCTCGAGCGACTTCGGCAGCGGCGTGCCGGCCGCGCCGTGGGCCTTCACCGTGCGCCCCAGCGTCACGCACCGCTTCTCGAAGTTCTCCGTGCGCGGCGCGTACCAAGTCGGGCTCTACACGGGCGGCCTCGGCACCAACCACCTCGTGAGCGCGAGGGTGACGTGGAAGGCGACGTCGTGGCTGCGGCTGACGCTCTCGGCGCTGCTCCAGGCCGACGTCGCCCAGCGGCAGGTCGTCAACCGTGGCGCCACGCTGGGGCTGGGCACGCTGTTCCTGTTCTGACGGGCCGGGCCCAGCAGCGTGGGCGGCCGCTGCGCGAGCGGGCACGTCGCCTCCCATGGACTCGGCGGGCACCGGGCGATTGTTGCGAAGCCCGCCGGGCCGGGAGACGATGGGCACTGGCGTTCGTCGGCCGGTCGCCTCGGGAGACTTCATCGTGACTGCATTTTTCCGTTCCGCGTTCACTGTCGCGGGGGCCTGCGTCGCCCTCGTGGTGTCCGGCTGCACGTGCGGGAGCACGGTCAGCGTCAGCGGGCGCGACGCCGGCGCAGGTGGAGGCACGGCGCAGGCGGGCGGCACCTCGGGGCCGGGCGGCGGCGCAGCGGGTGGGCTGACGGCGGGAGGCGAGGCGGGCGGCGCTGCTGGAGGCACCGCGGGCGGCAGCTCGGACCTCGACGGCGGTGAAGACGGCGGGTCGACCCAGCTCTGTTCGCTGGTGACGTGCGCATCGGCCAACGCGAACTGCGGGCCGGTCGGCGACGGGTGCGGAGGCTTCATCAACTGCGGCACCTGCACCGCGCCCCAGACGTGTGGCGGCGGTGGAACGCCGTCGCAGTGTGGCGGCTCGATGGGCTGCGTCCCGCGCACCTGCGCCAGTGAGAACGCCAACTGCGGCCCCATCGGCGATGGCTGCGGCAACGTCATTCAGTGCGGCAGCTGCACCGCGGCCGGAGAGACCTGCGGCGGCGGCGGCACGCCGAACCGCTGCGGCGCGGCCGGTACGGGCCTCGTCGACGGAGGCTGCGTGCCGCGCACCACGTGCCCGGCGGGCCTCACCTGCGGCGCCGTCGCCGATGGCTGCGGCGGGACCATCTCGTGCGGCACCTGCACCGTCGCCGGCCAGACCTGCGGCGGCGGCGGCATGGCCAACGTGTGCGGCGCCTCGAACAGCTGCGTGCCACGCACCTGCCAGCAGGCCGGGGCGACGTGCGGCCAGGTGGGCGACGGCTGTGGTGGCCTCACCCCCAACTGCGGCACCTGCAACACGGACGCCGGCGTCATCTGCGGCGGTGGCGGTCTGCCCAACGTGTGCGGCTCGAACGTGCCCGACGGTGGCACCTGCACGAACCTGTGCCTGCAGCAGAACCAGTGCACCACCGGCGTCAACTCGGTCACCGGCACCGTGCGCGCGCCCACCCCGCCCGCCTACCTCGCGCCTGGCCAGCAGGCCGACCCGATTCCCGGCGCGCTCGTCTACGTGCCCAACGGCACCGTGCAGCCGCTCCCGCAGGGCGCCTCGTGCACCACCTGCGCGGGCCAGGCCTCGGGCAACCCGCTCGTCACCGCCACCACCAACACCGACGGCACCTTCACGCTGTCGAACGTGCCGTGCGGCGCCAACATCCCCCTGGTGATTCAGCTCGGGAAGTGGCGCCGGCAGATCAGCATTCCGAACGTGGCCTGCTGTGGCACCACCACGCTGACGGCCGATCAGACGCGCCTGCCGCGCACGCAGGGCGAGGGTGACATTCCCCTCATCGCGATGGTGACGGGGAGCGCGGACCCGATGGAGTGCATCTTGCCGAAGATCGGCATCGCCTCGAGCGAGTTCTCCCTGCCCTCGGGCAACGGACGGGTGCGGTTCTTCCGCGACAATGGCGTTGGCTTCTCGGGCGGCGCGCCAGCGGCATCGACGCTCTTCGGGAGCCCCACTGAGCTCGCGAAGTACGACCTCGTGATCGTCGACTGTGTCGGCTCGCGGAGCCGACGCTCGGGCACCGAGCTGACCAACATTCGAAACTACGTGAACCAGGGCGGGCGGCTCTACTCGGGGCACTTCGGCTACGTATGGCTCGATCAGAACAGCCCCTTCGACTCCGTCGCCAACTGGGCGATCGATCAGGGCATCAGCCCCTCGACCCAGAACGCGCACATCGTGACGACGTTCCCGAAGGGTCAGACCTTCGCGCAGTGGATGTTGCTCACCGGCGGCTCCACGACGCCGAACCGCATGACGGTGCAGGAGGTACGCCGGAACACGAACGGGCTCCCGATGAGCAGCGCGGCCCAACAATGGGTCCTCTCGGACTCTCCCGGAGGCGGAGGCACGAACTCCATTCCGCTCCAGTTCACGTTCAACACGCCGGTGGGTGTGCCGGTGGGCCAGCAGTGCGGGCGCGTGCTGTTCTCGGACTTCCACGTGGCCACCGGCGGCTCGGGAAGCGGCACGTTCCCCGGTTCGTGCGGCGCTGCCTCGCCCATGTCGGCGCAGGAGAAGGTGCTCGAGTTCATGATCTTCGACCTCACCTCGTGCATTCAGCCTGACAACGGCGGCCCGACGTGCACACCCCGGACGTGTCAGCAGTTGGGCTTCAACTGCGGGCAGCAGGGCGACGGTTGTGGCGGCACCATCGACTGCGGGCCGTGCCCCTCGGGCCAGTTCTGCGGTGGCAGTGGCCAGCCGGGCGTGTGTGGAGGCGCGATGTGCACACCGCGGACGTGCACGGCGCAGAGCATCGAGTGCGGCCAGGCGGGCGACGGCTGCGGCAACGTCATCTCATGCGGCATGTGTCCGCCCGGCCAGGTGTGTGGCGCGGGCGGCCCGGGGCGCTGCGGCTCCGGCGGCTGCACGCCGCGCACCTGCCAGCAGCTGGGCCTCTCGTGCGGCCCGGCAGGCGACGGCTGCGGCAACGTCATTCAGTGCGGCACCTGCGTGGCGCCCGACACGTGCGGCGGTGGCGGCACGCCCGGCGTCTGCGGCCGCACGAGCTGCCAGCCACGCACCTGCCAACAGGCCAACGCCCAGTGCGGCGTCATCGCCGACGGCTGCGGAGGCACCGTGAACTGCGGGCCGTGCGCAGCGCCCCAGACGTGCGGAGGCAGCGGCGTACCGAACCAGTGCGGCGGCATCATGTGAGGTGCACCTGCGGTTGGCGGGCGGCTTCACGGGCCCGGCCGCTGCCAGCACCACGCCATGCGGTGGACGGCCCTCACGCTCGCGGCGGGGCCTCCATCGTCGGTTCCACACGGGTCGTCCGGCCGCCTGCAGGAAAAGGTGACGGCTGCGCCGGCACCGGGGCAGCCAGTCCACGCGCCGCCAGCGGTCTGACGAGCCAATGCACCGACGTTCGGGTGACGCGCGAGCGTACTGCCCTCACCCGCCGGTGGCGGACTCCACGAGCGCCCACAGCGCCTCGCGGTCGGCCTCGCTCTCCTTCGTGAAGGACAAGGGGTGCGTCGACACCGCTTCACGGTCGAACCACAGCAGGCCGCTCTTCCCGTCGAGCCTCGGCGCCGCGGCGAGCCACACCACGGTGTCGGCGCCCTCTTCCGGCGTACGGAGGATGCCCTTCGTCCACTTGTAGAACGTGGGCAGGCTCGAGCGGACGGCAGGCGTATCGGCCCAGCCGGGGTGCATCGTCGAGAAGGTGACGTCGGGCTGCTTCACCGCCCAGAGCTCCGAGAGGATCACCTCGGCGCGCTTCGTCTGCGCGTAGGCCACGACGCCATCGAAGGCCTGCACGTTGCCCTGGAGCACGTCGAGCTCGAGCTTCTGGGTGAACATGCCGCCCGACGTCACGGTCACGACCCGCCCCTTCGCCACGAGCAGCTTCGGGAGCAACGCCTTCGTCAGGGCGTGGGGACCCAACACGTTCGTCGCGAACGTCACCTCATGGCCTTCGTCGGTGCGCGTCAGCGTGTCGGGCAGCACGCCGGCGTTGTTCACCAGCACGTCGACCGGCCCGTGAAAGCCCTCGACGAACCGGCGCACGTCGGCGAGCCGAGAGACGTCGAGCCGGTGCAGGTGGAGTTGCGCGCTCGGCAGCTGGCCGCGAATCGCTTCGAGCGCAGCCCGGCCACGAGCCTCGTCGCGACACAGCAGGTGCACCGTCGCCCCCAGGGCCGCCAGCGCCTTCGACGCGGCGAACCCGAGGCCCGAGTTGGCGCCCGTCACCAGCACCACCTTGCCGGCGAGGGACACCTGCAGGTCGCTCGCGACGAAGCGCCGGGCGTGCCGACGGAAGCCCGAGCGGTCGAACGAGAAGACGACCGAAGCGTCGAGGAGGGAATCGAGAGCGCCCATCGGAGAGATCCTCTAACGCCGACGCGCCCGCAGCGAAACGGCTCGATGCGCAGGGCGTCCGTCAGTCCTCGACCCATCGCAGCGGCGCCAGCTCGGTGTGGTGAGCCCCGACCGACAACACCCTGGGGCCGACGCGCTGCCCGTCCGGCAGCACCACCTCGACCGGGTGCAGCCCCACGGAGACCTCGAGCTGGCGCGGGGCGAAGCCGACCGACTTGCCGTCGACGAAGACCTCACCGCGAACGAAGCGCTGGCCTCCCACGGCGATGACCCCGAGTCGGGGTGGTTGACGAGGCTCCGATTTCACGGTCGGTGTCGCACGAACGGGCGGTGGCTGCGGCGCGGCGCTCGCGACCAGCACCGGCCTCGTCACCACGGCACGGCGGTCGCCGTCGATGGGCTCGAAGGCGAGATCGTCGTCCACGGGAACGGGTTCGGGCGGGCGACTGATGGCGAGCCCGAGGCCACCGAGGCCCGCGACGAGCGAAAGCACGCCCAGGACGGCGGGCCAGAGCCGGCGCCGGGGCGGCTTTGGTGGAGAGAACGCGCTGGAGCCTGCGGCAGCCGGAGCTGGAACCTCGGCGCGTTCGTGCTGAGGGCCGGTGCGCGCCAGGGGAGCACTCTGCGTATCTCTTCCGTACGCGGAACCGTTTCCCGTCGAAGCAGCGTTCGGCGCCGAAGCACCCTCTCCCGACACGGAGCCGTTCTCCGTCGAAGCACCGTTCTGCGCCGAAGCAGCCTCTGCCGACACGGTGCCGGGTTCCGTCGAAGCAGCGTTCGGCGCCGACGCACCTTCTCCCGACACGGAGCCGTTCTCCGTCGAAGCACCGTTCTGCACCGAAGCAGCCTTTGCCGACACGGTGCCGGGTTCCGGCGAAGCTGCGTTCTGTGCCGAAGCACCCTTTCCCGACGCGGAGTCGGGTTCCGTCGAAGCACCGCTCTGCGCCGAAGCAGCTTCTCCCAACGCAGCGCCGCGCTCCGTCGAAGCACCGTTCTGTGCCGAAGCACCCTTTCCCGACGCGGAGTCGGGTTCCGTCGAAGCACCGCTCTGCGCCGAAGCAGCGTCTCCCAACGCAGCGCCGCGCTCCGTCGACGCATTGTTCGACGCCGAAGCCTTCTCCGTCACCGACGGGCCCTCGACCGGCGTCGCCACCACCACGCGGGCCGGGAGCACCGCTTCGACCAGTGAGGCGATCGCCGCTTCCACGCCGAAGCCTGGCGCGAGGCGTTCTCCAGTCACCTCACACGCCTCGGCGAAGGCCACCGCGGTCGGGAACCGGGCGTGACGGTCACGCTCGACGGCACGGGCGATGAGCGCCCGCACCGGCTCCGGCAACTCGCGCGACACCGGCAGCGGCACGCCGGCCAACAGATCCACCAGCGCGTTCTCGTCGGCGAGCGGGCTCCGGCCAGTGCACAGCGCGTGCAGCGTACAGCCGAGCGAGAAGACGTCGGCGCGGGCGTCGACGTCACCCTTCGTCGCCTGCTCCGGCGCCATGTAGCTGGGCTTGCCGCGGCTGGCGCCGGCCAGCGTGCGCTCGGTGCGGTGCTTCCATCGCGCGATGCCGAAGTCCGACAGCTTCACCTCACCGCGACGCGAGAGGAGGACGTTCTGCGGGCTCACGTCGCGGTGCACGACGTTGAGCGGTGCGCCCAGCTCGTCGACCGCCGTGTGCGCCGCGTGCAGGGCCCGTCCGACGCGCGCGGTGATGGCGAGGGCCAACGGGAGCGACACTTCGCCCAGCCGGCCCGCGTCCACGCCCTCGACGAGCTCCATCACCTGAAACGCGACGCCCCCATCGACGCCGAAGTCGACCACCGCCACCACGCCCGGGTGGTGCAGGGCGCTCGACACGCGCGCTTCGTCGACGAAGAGGCCGGCGAGGCGCTCGTCACCGGCGTGCTCCAGCGCCACGCGCTTGATCGCCACCCGGCGCCGGAAGCCGGCCTCGCCGTGCGCGACGGCTTCCCAGACCTCGGCCATGCCGCCACGTCCGAGCAGCCGCACCAGCTCGTATTTCCCGGCGAGCCGCGTCACGGCCTCCACGATGGCAGACCTGCTCGACGTTCGCTCCATTCCATCGCTTCCGTGCCACGCTCCGCCCCCGATGCGACTGTGCGTGAACTACCCGGTGCGACGCGGCAGGCTCGTGCTTCGAACGGCGCACGACTGGGACCGCGACGTCCTGCCGGTCCACCAGACCGAGACGCAGGCCTGGTTCGACGTCGAGGTGCCGGCGCCCTGCCTCGAGCTCAAGCCGGCCGTGCGCGAGGGCGCCGAGGTGCACTGGGCTCGCGGCCCCAACTACGTGCTGACGCCCTGGGAGCGCGACCGTGGCCTGTGGCCCTACTTCTTCGACCCACCACACGGGCGCGTCAGCGACGTGCTCCAGGTGCAGCATGACGGCGTGACGCGGGCGGTGCGCGTGTACCACCCGCCCGGCTACGACGAGAACCCGCTGCGGGCCTTCCCGGTGCTCTACATGCAGGACGGGAAGAACCTCTTCTTCCCCGAAGAGGCCTTCGCCGGCAGCGAGTGGCGCGTCGACGAGACGATGGACCGGCTCGACCAGATGAACGCCATTCGCAAGTGCGTGGTGGTGGGCATCTCGCCGGGCGACCGCATGCGCGACTACACGAGGCCCGGCTACGACGCCTACGGGCGCTTCGTCGTCGACCGCCTCAAGCCGCTCGTCGACGCGAACCTGCGCACGCGGCCACAGCGCGAGGCGACGGTGGTGATGGGCTCATCGCTGGGCGGCGTGGCCGCCATGCACCTCGGGTGGCAGTGGCCCCACGTCTTCGGCCGTGTCGCCGCGCTGTCGGCCACCTTCGGCCACTTCGACGATCTGTTCGAGCGCATCGCGCGCGACGACAAGCGCGACCTGCTCGTCTACCTCGACAGCGGCTGGCCGAAGGACAACTACGAGGCCACCAACGCCATGCGCGACCTGCTGGTGCACCGGGGCTTCCGGCTGGGCGTCGATCTGCTCCAGTGGAGCTTCCCCGAGGGGCGCCACGGCGAAGACTCGTGGGCGGCGCGCATTCACCTGCCGTTCCAGTTCTTCTTCGGGCGCGCGTGGCTCGCCCAACGCGGCGACGTGTGACAAAGGCGGCCCCATGCTGGCCCTGCTCGTCGCCCTCACGCTGACGGCCGACACGCCGTCGGTGGCCGTGGTCTCGCCGGGCGCGCCGTCGCTCGCCGCGAAGGCCCTCGAGACCGGCGGGCTGCCACTCGTCTTGACGAGCCCCTCGCTCCCGCCGGCCGGGCCGCTTTCGACGCCGGCGCCCGACTCCCTCGTCTCCACGGCGCGCGCCGCGTGGGTGCAGGCCGACTTCCAGCGCTGCCTCGCCTCGCTGGCCGATGACGCCCTGGTGAGCCGTGCCCTCGAACAGCGCGATCTCACCCTCGCGGCCCGAACGCTGGTGTGGCGGGTCGCGTGCCGCCTCGGCGCACGACAAGAGGGCGGCGCCCGGCGCGACGCCGAGTGGCTCGCCGCGCTGAGGCTCCCGCTGCCGCCCGACGTCGGCGCGATGACGCCAGAGGTCGAGACGCTGCTCACCGCCGCGGCGCGCACCATCGACGCCGAGCCGCTGGTGCCGCTGGTCGTGCAGAGCCCCATCGCCGGGGCGGCCGTGGCCTTCGACGGGCGGCCCGGCGCGTGCATCGTGCCGTGCCGCATGGAGCTTCGCCGGGGCGTTCACGTCGTCGAGGTGTCGGCCGACGGCTACAGCCCGCGCACGGCGGTGGTGTCGGTGGCAGCGCCGGGCGCCGAGACGTCGCTCGCGCTCGAGGTGGCCGAGCCAGCCCTCGCCATGGCCCAGTGGGCCGCGCGGCAGGCGGCTGGCGACGAGGTCGACTCGGGGCGCTCGGCGCGGCTGTTGTCGACGGCCCTGCGCGCGCCCCGCCTGCTGGTGCTGACGACGGGTGACGGAGGCCTCGTCCGCGGCGCGCTGGCCATCGATGGCGTCGTGCTGGCACGCGGCGAGCGTGACGACGTGCCTGCGCTGGTGAAGGACCTGTTGGTGCGCGGCAAGGTGTTCGAGCCCTCGGTGCCGCTGTGGAAGCGCTGGCCCTTCTGGCTCGCGGTGGGGGCTGCCGTCGTCGCGACCGGCGTCACCACCGGCGTCGTGCTCGCGAACCGGCCCGTCACCACCCGCGTGGAGCTGAACCCATGAGAGGCCCCGGCGCGGTGGACTCCGCCGGCGCTCCGGCTGGTCGAACAGCCCGTCTCCCGGATCGCGCGCTCCCACCCGCGCGCAGAACGCCGTGGGCGAGCGCGGTGTTGGTGGTGCTGGCGGCGTGCACGGTGCAGCGCGAGGTGTCACTCACCTTCGGCACCGAGGGCGAGGGCCTCGACGGCTTCATGTGCCGCGACCCGCAGGGCCAGTTCCTCCTCGACCGTGCGCGCGACGGTGACGGCGGCGTGCGGCCTGGCGCGCTCGTGTTCGACTTCGTGCGCCTCGGCGGCGTGCCCGGCTGCCGCACCGGCCAGCTCGTGAAGTGGTGCTCGACGCGCGAGTGCAAGCCGCTGCGGCAGGCGCGCGCGTGCGTGCCGGGGGTGACGCTCCCGACGGTGACGCCGATGATGAAGCGGGAAGACCTCCGCGCCGCGGTGCTCTCGGCCCTCAAGCAGGTCCGCAGCACCGGGGTGCTCGACGACGCGCCCGACGAGTTCGTCATCGTTCGGGCCGTGGGCACGTTGCAGTCGTGTGAGGCGCTCACGGCGAAGCCGGAAGACGTCGAGCTCCCCGGGTTCGACAAGGCCGAGCTGCTCGGCTGCGCCTACTCGTGCCCGGTGCTGCTCGATCGGGTCGATCAGGACGTGTACCTGGGCTTCGAGACGCTCACGGTGCAGTGCGAGCAGGGCGTGCGCATCTGCAGCGACGGGCAGCTCCAGTGGCAGCCTTGAACGTCACTTGAGCCCGTGACGGGTGAGCAGCTCGATGAGGTGCGAGCGGTCCATCTTCGCGTGCCGGGCGGCCGCGGAGACGTTGCCCTTCGCGTGCTCGAGCAGCCGCGGCAGGTAGTGCTTCTCGAAGCGCTCGAGCACCTGGGCGCGCGCGTCCTTGTAGGGCAGCTCGGGGCCCGGGCCCGGGGCGCTGGCGTCGGGAGTCTCGGGCGTCTCGAGGGCCGGCCGCTCGCCCATGGCCAGCGTCGACTCCACCAGGTTGCGCAGCTCGCGCACGTTGCCGGGCCAATGGTGCGCACGCAGCGCCGTCAGATCGTCCGCCGAGAAGGGTGACGCCTCGGCGCCCGCCTCCCGGAGGAAGTGGGCCACCAGCAGCTCGAGGTCGTCGAGCCGCTGCCGCAGCGGGGGCACCTCGAGCCGCACCACCGCGAGCCGGTAGTAGAGGTCGAGGCGGAAGGCGCCCGCGTTCACCTCGGCCTTGAGATCGCGGTGGGTGGCAGCGACGACGCGCACGTCGACCGACAGCTCGTCGGAGCCGCCCACCCGGCGGAACCGGCGACGCTCGAGCGCGCCCAGGAGCATCGCCTGGAGCGCGGCCGGCAGCTCGCCGATCTCGTCGAGGAACAGGGTGCCGCGGTTGGCGCGCTCGAAGGCGCCGAGGTGACGGCGATCGGCGCCGGTGAAGGCGCCGCGCTCGTGACCGAACAGCTCGCTGGCCACCACGCCGGGCGCGAGGCTCCCGCAGTCGACCGTCACGAAGGGGTGGTCGGCGCGCGGCGAGCGCTGGTGGAGCTCACGGGCGATGACTTCTTTGCCGGTGCCCGACTCGCCCACCAACAGCACGCCGGTGTCGGCCCGGGCAGCGCGCTCGACCCGCGCCAGCAGCGTGCGCATCACCGGCGCGCGGCCCTTGAGCGATCCGAGGGCCTCCTGCTCGAGCATCGGCAGGGAGCCCGTCTTCCCCTCTCCGACTTCGAGCGTGGTGGTGCCGAGCTGAAGCCTCGCGCCCGGTGGCACGGCGCCGTCCCTCAAGGTGACGCCATTGACGGTGACGCCGTTGGTGGACCCGACGTCGCGCACCAGCACCTGCGGCCCGCGGCGCGACAGCTCGAGGTGGAAGCGAGAAACCGTCGGGTCGCTCAGCACCAGGGTGTTGCCATCGGCCGTGCCCACCGAGACGGTGTCGGCTTCGTCGACGAGGGCGTGGCCCGCGTCGGGGCCCGCGATGACCTTGACGGACAGCGTCCGCATCGGGAGCCCCACCACCGCGACGGGCTGCGTGCCTTCGTTCGACATGAGGCGCACTGTACGCCGCCCCTCCGTTGGGGCGACGCCCGTTGTGGGGCGCGACCTGTCGGCTGGACCCGACAGGTGTCGGTTCGAGCCGACAACGGGCCGCCCGCCCCCCGAGGAGTCCCGGCTGGAACGCGCCTTGCGATGCGCCCGGCGGACTCACGCGTCTCCTCCTCACGAAAGGGAACTCCTCCATGCGTCGTCTCCTCGTTGCACTCGTGGCCGCGGCCTCGTTCGCGTGCCCGCCCATGACTCCAGAACCTGACGCCGGGTCGACCGGCGGTGGCGCGAGCGCAGGTGGCTCGGCCGGAGGGTCGGCCGGTGGCGCCGCGGGTGGCTCGGCCGGTGGCAGCGCTGGCGGTGACGCAGGCGGCATGGCTGGAGGCGCTGCGGGTGGCTCAGCCGGTGGCGCTGCGGGTGGCTCTGCTGGCGGCAGCGCGGGTGGTTCCGCTGGAGGCTCGGCCGGTGGCAGCGCGGGCGGCTCGGCGGGTGGCGTCGCCGGGCCCGTGCTCCGGCGCAGCAACCGCTCGACGACGGTGCAGGTGACGGGCGACGACGCCCTCGTCGCGATGGTGAACCCCGAGGTGGGCACGGTGAGCTTCTTCAACGCCGCGACGAAGTCGAAGAGCGGCTCGGCGTCGTTCGGCGCCACCAGCCAGCCCGAGGGCGTGGCGATTCACCCCAACGACACCACGGCCTTCGTCCTGCTTCGCCGGGCCCAGCGGCTCGCGAAGGTGACGGCCATCAACACCACCTCACCGCAGGTCGACGCGACCCGCGCCACCACCGGGAGCGAGCCGACCGGCGTCGCCCTGTCTCCCACCGGCGCGACGGCAGTGGTGGCCAACCACGGCGACCGCTCCGTCACCTTCATCGACACCGCGACGATGTCCGTCATCGGCACGACGCCGCTCGCGGCAGCCCCGCGCGCCGTGGCCATCACCAACGACGGTGACGCGGACGACGCCGACGAGCGCATCTTCGTCACGCTCTTCTTCGGTGACGCGGTGGCGGAGGCCTCGGACACGGGCCGCATCGGCAAGGTGGTCGAGCTCAGCGCCAGCACCCGGGCTGTGGTGCGCACCATCGACCTCATGCCCTTCTCCGACACGGGCTTCTCCACCACCGCGCTCGGCGACGGCGGCTTCGCGCTGCCGCACGTGGCCTGCTCGCCCAACCAGCTCTTCGGCATCACCATCAACGGGACGAAGGCCTACGTGCCGAGCGTGTGCGCTTCTCCGCAGGGGCCGGTGAACAAGTTCACCAACCTCTTCGCGGCGGTGTCCGTCATCGATCTCGCCACCAACCAGGAAGACCGCGGCCCAACCGGTAGCGCCGTCATTTCGAAGCTCGCGCAGGAGCAGGGCGGCCCCACCTCGAGCCTGTTGGGCGTACCCGTCGCCATCGCCTTCGTCGACGGCACCAACATCGGGTACCTGCTGTCGCAGGCGGCCGACGTGGTGCAGCGGCTCCACTACAACCCGACCCTCGCCCGCGGCCCCATCGCGCTCGGCCGTGACGCCAGCTTCGAGCAGATCTCGCTCCGGGGCGCGGGCGGCACCAAGGTGCCGTCGGGCGTCGTGACCGGCCACGCCAACGGGACGCTCTACGTGAACAACCAGGCCGACCGGTCGCTCACCCTGGTGAACCTCGCGAACCAGGCGGTCGACCCGATGGGCGACGGACTTGCCTCGGAGCCGAAGCCCACCACCGGCACGCCCGAGTTCCGCGTGCTGCAGGGCTTCAAGTTCTTCTTCACCGGCACGGGGCGCTGGTCGGACCGCGGCGTCAACTCGTGCGGCAGCTGCCACCCCGATGGCCTCACCGACAACCTGACGTGGATCTTCGCGGCCGGGCCGCGGCAGTCGACGGCGCTCGACGGCATGTACGGCAAGCGCACGCCGGGCGATCAGCGCGTCCTCAACTGGACGGGCATCTTCGACGAGATGCACGACTTCGAGCTCAACACCCGCGGCACCGCCGGCGGCAAGGGCGCCATCACCGAGGGCACCGCGCCCAACGACACGCCCTTCAACCTCACCACTGGCGTGCAGCTGCCCGGCTTCAACTCGATCACCCGCAACGACTTCCTCTCGGGCTCGACCCGGGCCGTGGTGGCCACGCGCGCGGCGCTGCGCGACTGGGACGAGATCGACGACTACGCGAAGACGATTCGGAGCAACCGCGCGCCCACCTCGGTCGACGCGGGCGCCGTGCTCCGCGGGAGCGGCATCTTCCAGGCGAACAACTGCCACTATTGCCACGGCGGCCAGAAGTGGACGGCGAGCCAGCTCCCGTACACGCCCTCGCCCGACAAGAACGGCTCGCTCCCCGGCGTGACGGGCGGCCCCGACGCCGGCACCGGCCTGCGCACGCAGCCGCTCGACGCGGGCACCGGCTTCGCGGGGCGCAACACCGACGCGCTCAAGGTCGACATCGAGCGCGGCCTCGCCCTGGGTGACGGCGGCGTCGTGAACGTCGGCCCGGAGCGCGTCACCTGCGTGCTGCGTGACGTCGGCACCTTCGTGCTGGCCGACCCCATCGAGCGCAAGGCCGATGGCTCGCCGGCCCAGGGCTTCAAGGGCTTCAACCCGCCGGCGCTCACGTCGGTGGCCACTGGAGCGCCCTTCCTCCACCACGGCAAGGCGCGCACGCTCGCCGAGCTCTTCACCCCGCCGTACGCGAACCACTACCAGGCGGGCTCGGCCAACTTCCTCGCCAACGGCGGCACCACGCCGATGGAGCAGCAGCAGATCGCCGACCTCATCGCGTTCCTCGAGTCCATCGACGAGTCGACGCCGCCGTTCACCATTCCGCCCAACCAGAACCTCTGCGTGGGGTACTGAGGCCCAGGCCCTCGCCGAAAACTGCCCCGGGCCTTGCTTCTGGGGCACAGTGCGATACGCGACGCCGCCGCCCGTCCGGGAATTCCTGACGGGCGGTGGTCGTTTGGAGGCCTTGTGATGCGTTCGACGCTGCTCCTCGTAGGTGTGCTCTCGCTCGTCGGTTGCGCCCGGAAGATCCCCGGCACCGAGATCGACGACACCTCCGATTCCCGCGCCATTCTCGACGTGATGACGGCGTACCGCTCGGCCGTCGAGCAGCGCAACGCGCAGGCCATCATCAACCTCGCCGACCCGAACTTCCGCGACGACGGCGGCAGCTCGAACCCCGACGACGACCTCGACTACACGACGCTCTACACCTCGCTGGCGAACCGCTTTCAGCGCATCGAGGACGTGCGCCTCGACATGAACGTGCGGCGCATGGAGTTCGACGACGACACCAAGGCGGCCCGCGTCACCTACACGTACACGCTGAGCTTCAAGATGCCGACGCTGTCGACCCGCACCCAGACCGACACCGACATCAAGCAGATGGTGCTCAAGCGCAGCCCCGATGGCGAGGGCAAGGCCCGCTGGCGCATCGTCTCGGGCATCTGACGGCCACTTTCACTCGTCGGTGCTGGGCGGGCGTGGTGAGGTCCCCCGCCCATGACGATCACCCTCTACAGCGACGCGAAGTGGGTCAGCCCGTACGCGATGAGCGCCTTCGTCGCGCTCGTCGAGAAGCGCGTGCCCTTCGACGTCTCGCTCGTCGACCTCGACGCGAAGGCCCACTTCCAGCCCGGGTACCCCGCGCGCACCCGCAGGGTGCCGTGCCTCGTCGACGATGACTTCGTGCTGGCCGAGTCGTCGGCCATCGCCGAGTACCTGGAAGAGAAGTTCCCCGCGCCGGCCCACCCGGCCCTCTTCCCGCCGGACCTGCGCTCGAGGGCCATCGCCCGCGAGGTGATGGCGTGGATCCGGTCTGATCTGCTGCCCATTCGCGAGGAGCGCCCCACCACCACCGTCTTCGGGCCACCCTCGAAGACGAAGCTGTCGGAGCGCGCCGAAGCCGCACGCGTGCGCCTGGTCGACGGCGCCTCGCAGCTCGTCCGCGACGGGCAGACCACCCTCTTCCGCGAGTGGTGCCTGGCCGACGTCGACCTGTCGCTCATGCTGCAGCGCCTCCACCTGAGCGGCGATCCGCTCCCGCCGGCCCTCGCCCGCTACGCCGAAGCGAACTGGAAGCGGCCCAGCGTCGTGCAGTGGCTCGCCCACCGGCTCCCAACGCCCTGACGCTCCACGCCAGTCCAGCGATCTTCCTTGACCCGGCGAAAAACGCGTCGCTAGAAGACCGCGCTTCTTTCGGTCGTACCGTTCCCTTCATCACGAGGCAGGAAAGCCATGGCTGCAGACACCGGCACGCAGAACTCCGACTGGAAGAAGCGCGAGACCTTCGGCTCCGCCGTCGTCCAGATCGTGATCGTCGCCGTGGTGCTGGCGCTCGCGGTCTTCCTCGTCTACCGCCGCGGCAACACGAAGAAGGAAGTGGGCGAGCTGATGAAGGAAGCGCGCACCACCGCCAACAAGGGCAACCCGAACGATCTGCGCAACGCCCTGAAGATCGCCGAAGAGGCCGTCTCGAAGGACAACGGCGCGGCCGACGCGCACGCCCTCGTCGCCAGCCTGTACACCGACCTCTGGCTCGTGCACCGCGAGAACGGCGCCGAGGCGAAGGCGAAGGAAGCCCTCTCGCTGGCCAAGGCCAACGACTCGAAGAGCGAGGAGCGGTACGGCTCCGAGGCCCTGCACCTCGTGGCGGCCGGTGACTTCAAGGGCGCCGAGGCCTTCGTGGAAGACCTCCGCAAGAAGGGCGCGAACTCGGCCAAGCTGCTCTACGCGCAGGCGCTCGCGCTCAAGGGCCAGGGCAACCTCACGCTGGCGCGCCAGGGCTTCACCACCGCAATCGACAAGGCCTGGAAGGACGCGAACTACTCGGCGGCGTGGGGCGAGGCGATTCTCGACGAGGGCGCGCTCGGCGCGGTCGACACCTTCACCAAGTCGCTCGGCACCAACCCCGACCTGCTGCGCTCGAAGAACGGGCTGGCGCTCGCGCGCGTCATGAAGAAGGACAAGATCGGCGACGCCGAGGCGATGGTGGCGGGCGTGCTGGGCCGTGACGCCGAGCTCTCGCCGCCGCTCAAGGCGCGCGCCATCGCCGTGCAGGCCCACATCGCCAACGTGGCCACCGAGTCCGACAAGGCCATCGCGCTCGCCGACCAGGCGCTCGGCCTCAACCCCGACGACCGCTGGGCGCTCTTCGCCAAGGCCAACGCGCTCGCCGCGAAGAAGGACTCGGGCGCGCCCGCCGCGTACACCGACCTGGTGACGAAGGCCCCGTCGGCGCCCGTCTTCTACTTCGAGGGCGCGCGCAACCTGCAGGCCGCGGGCATGGCCGACGCCGCCATCGCGCTGCTCGACAAGTACGAGGCCTTCTTCAAGCAGGTGAAGAACCAGACGGCCGACGGCCGAGAGGTGTCGTACCTCGACCGCGACGACCGCTACTTCCTCGCGCGCGGCGACGTGCTCAAGGAGGCGAACAAGCTCGACGAGGCGATGGTCGCCTACGACAAGGCCATCGAGGCGAAGAACGTCAACGTGACGAAGGCCTACTACTCGAAGGCCGCCCTCTTCCTCGCGAAGAAGGACTACGACAAGGCGCTCGAGATGCTGTCGGACATCACCCCCGAAGACGGCACCGGCCAGCTCGCCGAGGCCTACATGGCGATGGGTGACGTGAAGTTCGCGAAGAAGGACTTCGGCCCGGGCTGCCAGGCGTACGTCTTCGGCATGATGAAGATGAAGGCCCAGCAGGCGCCCCGCGAGAAGCTCAACGCCGTCATTGACGACGTCTCCAAGCGGCTCAAGGAGGCCAAGCAGACCGACCTCCTGAAGATGTGGAACGAAGAGGCGAAGACCTTCATCCAGTGACGAGGCTTCAGCGCTTCCAGTCCGCGGTGGTGATCTTCCAGTCACCGTCGCGGCGCTCGAGCGTGCCCTCGATGTCGTAGCGGGTGACGCCGTCACCCGGCTCCTGCCAGTTCACGTCTTTTCCCCGCGCGAAGACGAAGACACCCGAGAAGCTGGCGGCCGTCTCGTTCGCCTCGACGGTGAGCTGCGGGTTGAAGACGACGAGCCCGTTCTGGTTGCGGAACACGTGGCCGAAGACGAGCTGCTTCGCCTCGCGCTTGCCCAGGCCCCCGCCCTGGAAGTTCTCGGCGAGCGCGTCGTCGAGGGGCCCCAGGTCCTTCTTCTCCACGGCCTCGACGCAGCCCGCGATGAGGCGGCGCACCTGCGTCTCGGGCGACTCCTTCTTCTTGCACGAGGCGAGCGCGAGCCCCGCGAGGACGAGCTGGCGGCGGTTCATCATCCCTCCACCACCAGCTCGTCGGCGTCGAGCACCTCGATGGGCCGCATGGCCTCGCCGATCTGCTTGAGCCGCCGGTCTGACAACCCCTCGAGGTACTCGCGCAGCGCCGGGTAGGTCTTCAGCAGGCCCTCGAAGGCACCACGGTCGAGCGTGGCGATGGCCGTCTTGCGGGTCGCGGCCACGGTGGCGGTCGCGCGCAGGCCCTTGAGCATGGCGATCTCGCCCGCCACCTCGCCTTCGCGCAGCACCGAGAGCGAGATGACGCCACCGGCGGGGTCCTCCTTCTGCACCACGAGCTCGCCCGCGAGGATCAGCACCAGCGTCGAGACCGGCTCGCCTTCCTTGATGACGACGTCTCCGGGCTGGAGGCCCTTGAAGACGAAGCGAGACAACAGCGACGACCGCTCGGCCTCGGGGATCGGCGTGAAGAGCGGCGAGGTGGCGACGATGTTCCGCGCCATGCGCGTCTGCGCGAAGGTCGAGAGCACCTGGGGCACCGACGGGTACTTGCGCGCGAGCTCGTTGAGATCCTTCCGCTCGATCTCCAGCACGTCGGCGTCGCCCACCGCGCGCACCGTCGAGGTCGGCGGCGCGCCGGTGAGCAGCGACAGCTCGCCGAAAATAGACCCGCCTCCGAGGAAGGCGAGGCGCTTCTCCTGGCCCTCGACGCGCCGGCTCACCTCGGCCTTGCCGGCCACCAGCACGTAGATGCGGTCGCCCCCTTCCCCCTCGGTGCAGATGGGCGCACCGTCTTCGAGCTCGCGGTAGTCGACCAGCTCGACGAGATCGACGAAGGCGTCGACCTCGAGCTCGGCGAACAGCGGCAGCGGCGGGCGCGCGTCGGGGTCGGCCTGGCCGCCGGGGTCGGGTGACGCCAGCACGGCGATGGCGGTGTCGGACAGATCGGAGCCCGACAGCGTCATGAGATCGCCCGTCACCTGGCCGTCGTAGAGCGACTCGGGTGGGAGCGGCGGCGGCACCGAGGCCTTGCCGCCCACCATGCGCGAGGCCCGCGCGTGAATGCGGGCGAGCGTCTCACGAATGCGCTTCTCGCGCGGGGCGAGCGGGAGCGCCTGGCGGCACGCGGCGATGGCCGACAAGAGGTAGTCACGCCGCAACAGCCCCTCGGCGCAGGCGTGCAGCACCGTCACCGCGCGCTCGGTCTCGTACAGCTTCGCGAAGCACCTCGCCGCGAGCATGCGGGCGCGGTGATCGTTCGGCTGGCGTCGAACGGCCTCGGCGAAGCAGGCGAGCGCCTTTTCCCAGTTGCCCTCGGCGATGAAGTCGAGGCCCAGCTCTCGGAGTCCACTCATGTCGGGTGTCTTGGCTTTCGGTCGTCAGGGCGCCATGGCGGCGACCTGGTTCTTCGCCTTCTCGTGCACGGGCGTGCCGGCCTCGGTGACGGCGATGA
This sequence comes from Myxococcaceae bacterium, assembly GCA_025459425.1. Lineage (GTDB taxonomy): Bacteria > Myxococcota > Myxococcia > Myxococcales > Myxococcaceae > Xiheimicrobium. The sequence continues at coordinate 22,949 of JALOQF010000019.1, forward strand.
CGGTCTTGAACTTCTTGAGGGCCTCGCGTGGGTCGCGGTCCTTCAACATGTAGCCGGACTGGTAGAGATCTTCGGCCTTGTCGGACACGGCCTCGAAGCCCTTGCGCGCGTCGGGGTCCTGCGGGTCGATGCGCCGCGCCTCGCGGAAGTTGGCCATGGCGTTCTCGAGATCTTCCCGAATGAGCGCCTCTTTGCCCGCGGCGAGGGCGGCCTTGAGCAGGTTCTGCGACAGCTCGTCACCGTAGCGGTTCTGCGTCAGGCCCATGGCCTTGTACGACTGCCAGGCGAGGCGCAGCGGCCGAGCGGCCTGGGTGAGCTGGCCCTGGCGCAGCTTGCGCATGCCCTCGTCGTAGTTGCGGCCGAAGCCGGGAATCTGCGCGGCCAGCATGCGCGCGCGGGCCACGATGTCCTTGTCCGAACCGTACGAGTCGATGACGCGGGCGCACTCGCTCGCGGCGCGCTCCCACTCGCCGCCCATGAACTTGCGCTCGACGACTGCGAACGCGAGGGCCACCTGCTCCTCACGGCGGGCCTTCGCCGCAGCGGCCGCGGCGGCAGCGCCCAGGCGCGCGTCCTTCTCTTCCTGCTTCTTGAGCGCCTCGACCTCACGTTCACCCTCGGCCAGGCGCTCGGCGAGGTCGCCCAGCCGATCACCGGGGATCTCGCCCATCACCTGCCGGGCGGCGTCGAACTCACCGGCGGCGATGAACTCCTTCGCCTTCTCGATCTTGAACGCGACCTGCGCGGCGGTGATCTCGTCTTCGAGCTTCGTGCGCTCGGACTCGGCCTTGAGGTTGCCCTTCGGCGTGTCGGCGAGCAGCTTCTTCGCGTCTTCGAAGCGCTTCTCTTCGATGAGCTTGCGCACCTGCTCGAAGTTCCGCGCGATGCCCATGGCCTCGCGGGCCTGCACGCCGAGCTTCGTCTTGTCCACGCCCGGCATGAGGCGCTCGGCCTCGTCGACGAGCTTGGCGGCGACCTCGTAGTTGCCGTCCTTCACCGCCGAGCGCGCCTCCTGCATCTTGAGCGCGGCCTGCTCGGCGCGGGGATCGACGGGCGGCGGCGGCGGCGGACGGGTCGCGATGCCGATGACGAGGAGGAGCAGCACCACCACGGTGCCGCCGACGATCGCCAGGCGCACCTTCGGGTTCATCGCCTTGAACTTCGCCGCGAGCCCGGTCTCCACAGGGCTCTGGCGCGAGGTGCGCACGGGCTTGCTGCGGTCGCGCGTCGGCCGCTTCTTCGGCTCGCCGCCCTCGTCTTCGGCGGCGGCGCCTTCTTCGGACTCGCCCTCGGCGGCGGCCGCGCCCTCGTCCGACTCGCCCTCGGCGGCTTCCCCGTCTTCGGCCTTCGCTTCAGCGGCTTCGGCGCTCGCCTCGGCCTCGGGCGCCGCGGCTTCTTCTTCCGCCGCGGCCTTCTCTTTCGCCTCGGCCTCTTCGCGGGCCTTCTTGAAGGCCGACAGCTCGTCGACGAAGCGGATCTTCGTCTTGCCGATCTGAATCTCGTCGCCGTGGTTCAGCATCACGTCGCCAGAGATCTTCTTGCCGTTGAGCCGCGTGCCGTTGCCGCTGCCGAGATCGCGCAGGAGCGTGCCGCCATCGGAGTGCACCAGCTCGATGTGCCGCCGCGAGACCGACTGATCCGACAGCTGGAGATCGACGCCGGGCGTGCGGCCGATCACCATGCGCACGCCCTTGAAGCGCTTCTTCTTCCCGGCGTCGGGGCCGCCGGTGATCTCGAGCTTGATGGGCGGGCCCGCGCGGGTCGCGTTGGCGTCGTCTTCTTCCTCGGCGCCCTCGTCGTCCGCCGGCTCCCGCTCCTTCAGCGCGGGGAGCGCCTTCGTCTTCGGCGCCAGCTCCGGGTCGAGCGCGTCGAGGCCTTCGCCATCGAGGCTCATGCCCGCGAGGTGCTCGGACGAGACGTCGTCGTCCATCGCCTGGTAGTTCTGGCCGGTGCTGTAGCCGCTGCCCTCGTCGATGGCCTCTTCCTCCACCCGCGACGGCGCCCGGCGCGGCTTCGGGGCGGGCCTCGGCGCGCGCGCCTGGGTGCGGTTCTCGCGCTCGGGGTCTTCGTCGGCCGGCAGCGGGTTCTTCGCCTTGGCGACGGTGGCGTTGGCCACCTCGGGGTCGTCACTCGACGGCAGCGGGTTCTTCGCCTTGGCGACGGTGGCGTTGACCACCTCGGGGTCGTCGTCGACGCGGGGGCGGGCGCCTGTCTTTCTCGGGGGCGGCGGCATGGCTTGGGACGAGGAAAGCTAGCAGGACGACTGGACGATTGGGGTGTCACACCCGTTCCGTCGGGGTGATGGGCGCGCGAAGCCGCTGGACAAACAGAGGGCGGTGGTACGGTCCGCAGCCCTATGCACGCCGGCCCCCTCCTGCCCCACCCGCTCGTCGAACGCCTGCTGTCCGCCGCCATGGAGCGCGGCGCCGAGTTCGCCGAGGTCTACGTCGAACGCAACGAGACCACCGCCGTCACCCTCGACGAGCACAAGGTGAAGAGCGCCCAGTCGGGCCTCTCGCAGGGCGTCGGGGTGCGCGTCATCTCGGGCGCCAAGGTGGGCTACGCCTACTCCGACGACCTCGACGACGAAGCGCTCTTCCGCGCCGCGCGCACCGCCGCCTTCGTCGCGAAGAGCGCGACCCATGAGCAGGCCTTCAACGTCGCCCGCACGCCGCTGCCGACCTTCTATCGACTGCCGGAGCACCTCTCGGCGGTGGCCGTCGAGGCCAAGCGCGATCTGCTGGTGCGCGCGAACAAGGCCGCCCACCGCTTCGACACGCGCATCAAGCAGGTGATGGCCTCGTATGCCGACTCGACCAAGCGCATCCTGGTGGCGAACACCCGCGGGCACCTCGCCGAAGACACGCAGGATCTCTGCCGCATCAACGTGATGGCGGTCGCCGAGGGCAAGAAGGGCGAACGTCGCACCGGCAGCTTCGGCGGCGGGGGCCGGGTGCCCTTCACCCACTTCGACACCTTCACGCCCGAGCTCGTCGCGAAGGAGGCCGCCCGTCAGGCCTGCGCCACCCTCGGCGCCCAGGACGCGGTCGCCGGCGAACAGACGGTCGTCCTCGCGCCGGGCTGGAGCGGCATTCTGTTGCACGAAGCCGTCGGCCACGGGCTCGAGGCCGACTTCATTCGCAAGGGGACCTCGCTCTTCGCCGGCAAGCTGGGCGAGAAGGTCGCCTCCGACCTCGTCACCGTCATCGACGACGGCACCATGGCCAACGCGCGCGGCTCGCTCAACGTCGACGACGAGGGCACGCCGACGCAGTTCAAGGTGCTGATCGAGCGCGGCATTCTGAAGGGCTACATGTACGACTCGCTCAACGCGAAGCTGATGGGCAAGGCGTCGACGGGCAGCGGGCGGCGCGAGTCGTTCAAGCACACGCCGCTGCCGCGCATGACGAACACCTACCTGGCGCCCGGAGAAGACTCGCCCGACGACATCATCAAGGGCGTCGACTCGGGCGTGTACTGCGCGAACTTCGGCGGCGGGCAGGTCGACATCACCAACGGCAACTTCGTGTTCGAGGTGAGCGAGGCCTACGAGATCAAGAAGGGCAAGGTGGGCAAGCCGCTCAAGGGCGTCACGCTCATCGGCGTCGGGCCCGAGGCGCTCAAGAACGTCAGCCGCGTGGGGAACGACCCGATGCCCGATCCCGGCATGGGCACGTGTGGCAAAGACGGCCAGGGCGTACCGGTGGGCGTCGGCCTGCCGACGGTGCGAATCGATCGCATGACGGTGGGCGGAACGCGGGTGGCGGGAGGCAAGCGATGACGACGAACTACGAGCAGCTCGCGAAGAAGCTGGTGGCCCGCGCGAAGAAGATGGGCGCCAAACAGGCCGAGGCCTTCGTGCAGGTGGGGCGCGAGGCGTCGTGCCGGGTGCGCGACGGCGAGATCGAGCACCTGAGCCAGTCGACGAGCAAGGGCGTCGGCCTGCGCGTCTTCGTCAAGAACCGCCTGGGCTTCTCGTGGACGAGCGACTTCGAGCCTTCGTCGCTCAACGCCTTCGTCGACCGCGCCGTGCAGCTGGCCGAGGCCGCGGCGCCGAACCCGCTCAACGGCCTGCCCGACGACAAGGACCTGGGCCGCTTCCCTGACGTGGGCGCGCTCTACGACGCCGAGGTCGCGAGCCTCGCGCCGGACTGGAAGATCGCCGCCGCGCTCGAGATGGAGAAGGCCGCCCGGGCGCTCGACCCCCGCATCAAGACCATCGAGTCCGTCGAGGCGGGCGAGTCGGTCGGAGAGGTGTTCCTCGCGTCGTCCGCAGGCGTGTCGGGCTACTCGCAAGGCACCAGCGTGTACCTGTACACCGGCGCGGTCGCCGAGGCCGACGGGCAGCTGCAGAACTCGTGGTGGTACGACGCGCGGCGCTTCCTCAAGGATCTCGAGTCGCCCGAGGCCGTGGCGACAGAGGCCGCGCGCCGCGCCGTGCGCATGCTGGGCGCGAAGAAGGTGAAGTCGCAGCAGGTGCCGGTGGTGTTCGACCCGATGATGGCCGCGAGCTTCGTCGGTGGCATCGCGGGCGCGGTGAATGGCGACGCCGTCTTCAAGAAGGCCTCGTTCCTCGCCTCGAAGCTGGGCCAGGCGATCGCCCCACCCACCGTCACCATCGTCGACGACGGCCTCATGCCGAAGGGCCTGGCGACCAGCCCGTTCGACGGCGAGGGCGTGCCCACCCGGCGCTCGGCGCTCGTCGAGAAGGGCGTGCTGAAGACGTTCCTCTACGACGCGTTCACCGCGCGCAAAGCGAAGACGCGCAGCACCGGCAATGCCTCGCGCGGCTACCGCAGCCTGCCGAGCATCGGCACCCACAACCTCTACCTCGAGCCGGGCACCACGGCCCCGAAGGATCTCATCAAGGGCATCACGAACGGCTTCTACGTGACGTCGATGCTGGGCCACGGCGCGAACCTGGTGACGGGCGACTATTCCCGCGGCGCCAACGGCCTGTGGATCGAGAACGGCGAGCTGACGCGCCCCGTGCAGGAGGTGACGGTGGCCGGCAACCTGCTCCAGATGTTGTCGCGCATCGACGGCATCGGCTCCGACCTCACCTTCCGGGGCTCGGTCGGCGCGCCCACGATTCGTTTCAGCGAGCTCACCGTCTCAGGAGCGTGACGACATGGCAGCCACGAAGAAGAAGCCGCGCGCCCCGCGGCGCAAGAAGGCCGACGCGGGCTCCAAGGGCCTCGCCCCGAAGGACGTGGGCACGGGCGCTGACGCCTCGAAGGCCCTCGAGGCCAACATCGTCGCCGACGGTGGCGTCGTCATCGGCAGCTACAGAGACCCGCTGGGTGGCCACGGCGTGGTGCTGGCGGCCCTGCCGATCGAGAAGGTGAAGGCGACCGACTACCAGCGCGACCGCAGCGAGACGCACGTGAAGAAGCTCGCCAACGCCATGGAGCGCGTGGGCCGCTACCTCGACCCGGTCATCGCGCTGCGACACGACGACGGCTTCTACCACTCGCCCAACGGCAACCATCGGCTCGGCGCGATGGGGCTGCTCGGCGCGAAGAGCATCGTGGCGCTGGTGGTGCCCGACGCCGAGGTCGAGTTCAAGATCCTCGCGCTCAACACCGAGAAGGCCCACAACCTCAAGGAGCGCTCGCTCGAGGTCATTCGCATGTACCGCGGCCTGGTGGGCGCGCGCGGCAAGGAGCTCGAGACGAGCTTCCTGGCCGAGTTCGAGGAGCCCCACTTCGCCACCTTCGGCATCGTCTACGAGCAGCGGCCGCGGTTCTCGGCCGGCGCGTACTCGTCGGTGGTGAAGCGGCTCGAGGGCTTCTTCGAGGAGCCGCTCGAGGCCGCGCTGAAGGAGCGCGAGAAGCGGGCCCGGTTGCTCATGGCGTGGGACGACGAGGTGGTGAAGGTCGTCGACGCGCTCAAGGCGAAGGGGCTCCAGTCGCCGTACCTGAAGAACTACGTCGTCGCGCGCGTGAACTTCCTGCGCTTCAAGAAGGGCGGCGAGTTCGACTTCGAGGAGACGATCGCCAAGCTGCACGCCGCGACGGCGAAGATCGACCCCACGAAGGTGAACAAGGACGACGTCGCGAAGATGGGCGGCGGCGCGCCGGCCGAGAGCGACGAGTAGGTGCACAGCCCCCCACGGCCAGGTGTCCGGGAGTAGGCTCGCGTTTCTTTGCGGGTGCTCGAGGTGCCGTGGTGACGTCGCGTCGTTCGATACTGGCGGTCGTGCTCGCGCTGGCTGCGTGTGGCACGAATCCACCCGGCAGCGGCGGGCGTGAGGTCTGCGACAACGGCCGCGACGACAACGCCGACGGGAAGATCGACTGCCTCGACCCGACCTGCTTCTCGAACATGCGCTGCAGCGTGGCGCTCACCGAAGACTGCGGGAACCAGACCGACGACGACGGCGACGGGCAGGTGGACTGCGCCGACTCGAGCTGTGACGGCGCGGCGTGCGGCTCCGGTTGCCTGTGCCTCAACGGGCGGCCCACAACGTCCATGACGGGAGGCGGTGCGGGCGGAGGCTCGTCGGGCGGTGCTGCGGCGGGCGGTTCGGCGGGCGGCTCCACGGCGGGCGGTTCAGCGGGCGGCTCCACGGCAGGCGGTTCAGCGGGCGGCTCCACGGCGGGCGGCTCCACGGCGGGCGGCTCCGCGGGCGGCTCCACGGCGGGCGGCTCCGCGGGCGGCTCCACGGCGGGCGGTTCAGCGGGCGGCGCGGCCGCGCGTGAGCAGAACTGCGCCGACAACCTCGACAATGACGGAGACAACGCCACCGACTGTGACGACGGCGACTGCGCTGGCATCACCTGCGGCATGGGCTGCCGCTGCGTGCCCGGCCGACGCACCGAGGTGTCCTGCAGCGATGGGCAAGACAACGACGGCGACACGCTCACTGACTGCGCCGACAGCGACTGTGTCGGCGTGGGCACCGAGATCTGCAACGACGGCGTCGACAACACCTGCGACCGCGCCATCGACTGCGGCGACTCGAAGTGCACCAACTCGCCGCAGTGCACCAACCTGCCCGATGGACGCCCGTGCCTGCTTCCCGGCCAATGCGCCGGCGGGCGGTGCCGTACCGAGGCCGCCACGGGCGTCCCCAACGGCATGTGCACCAACGCCCTGCCCTGCAGCGTGGCGAACCAGACCGGATGCAACGGCGGTCGCTGCGTGATGTCCGGCGGCGTGGCGAGCTGCCTTCCTCCGTGCTCCGGCCTCGGCACCGTCGGGCCCACCGCCTGCCGGCCCGGCTTCTTCTGCGTCGACGCCGATGGCGTTCAAAGCACCGCTGACAGCACCTGCCGGCCGGCCTGCGCGAACGACCAGGAATGCAGTGGGAGCGGCCCCGGTTACGGCTGCAACCCATGGCTCAAGCTCTGCGGCTCGAAAGACAGGGGGCTGGCGAAGTACGGCGCAGCCTGTACCCAGGACAGCCAGTGCGAAGGCGGCACCTGCCTCACCGACGCGCGCTTCTTCCCCAACGGGAGCTGCACGGGCGTCTGCCGCCGCGACACAGCGAACTGCGCGCCCGACGGGGCCTGCAACACCGAGCCGAACATCAACGACAACTTTGGCCTCTGCTACCGCCGCTGCACGGGCCCGAACGGCTCCGCGGGCGGCTGCCGCACCGCGGACAACTACAAGTGCTGGCCGCTGTTCTCCGGAGGCCCGCAGGCCTGCTCGTGTCTGGGCGCTGGTGGGCCCTGTCTGCTGGGGGGCGCCAGTGACTGTTGCTCCGGCCTCTGCAACGGCCTTGGGACGTGTGAGTGCCGCGCCGGGCTCTCCGGGTGCAGCGCCAATCGCGAGTGCTGCTCCGGGATCTGCGCCTCGGGAACCTGTACGTTCTGACGCCGTGACCACCACCGTCCTCGTCGTCGACGACGACTCCGCCAACCTCGACTCGGTCTGCCGCATCTTCCAGAAGGAAGGTGTGGCCACCCTCGCCGCGCCCGACGGCCAGAAGGCGCTCGACCTCTTGCGCCGCCCCGAGGTGGGCGTGCTGGTGACCGATCTCATGATGCCGGGGCTCGACGGCCAGGCGCTGCTGAAGGCCTCGCGCGCGATGCGGCCCGACGTGGAGGTGGTGTTGATGACGGCGTATGCCACCGTCGAGACCGCCGTCACCGCGATGCAGGACGGCGCGTACGACTTCATCACCAAGCCGCTCAAGCGCCACTCGCTGGTGAAGGCCGTGCAGAAGGCCATGGAGAAGCAGGCGCTCTCGGCCGAGAACCGCGACCTGAAGGCGCAGCTCGCCGCGATGGGCCAGAAGTCGATCGTCGGCAACTCACCGGCCTTCCGCGCCTTCATGGATCTGCTGGAGCAGGCCTCGCCGTCGACGGCCACGGTGCTGCTGCAGGGCGAGTCGGGCACCGGCAAGGAGCTCGCCGCGCGCTTCGTGCACGAGCACTCGCCGCGGGCGAAGGGCGCCTTCGTGGCGGTGAACTGCGCGGCGCTGCCCGAGAGCATCCTCGAGGCCGAGCTCTTCGGCGTCGAGCGCGGGGCCTTCACTGGAGCCGTCGCCCGCAAGGAGGGCCGCTTCGAGCGCGCCAATGGCGGCACGCTCTTCCTCGACGAGGTCGGTGAGATGAGCCCGTCGGCGCAGGTGAAGCTGCTGCGGGTGTTGCAGGAAGGCGAGCTCGAGCGGCTGGGCGGCACGCAGACGATCAAGGTCGACGTGCGCGTGGTGGCCGCGACGAACAAGGATCTGATGACGGAAGTGAAGGAGGGCCGCTTCCGCGAAGACCTGTACTACCGGCTCAACGTCGTCGAGGTGCGCATTCCGTCGCTCGCCTCGCGCCGCGAAGACATTCCGCTGCTGGCCGATCACTTCCTGCGGCGCTTCGCCGCGAAGAACTCGAAGCCGCTCAAGGGCTTCTCGGAAGAGGCGCGGCAGGTGCTCGAGAACTACGCATGGCCGGGCAACATTCGCGAGCTCGAGCACGCGGTGGAGCGCGCGGTGGTGCTGTGCCGCAGCGACGTGGTGAACGTGGGTGACCTGCCCGAGGGCGTTCGCAAGGGCCCGCTGGGCGCCGCGCAGCAGATCGTCATCCCCATCGGCACGCCCATGGAAGAGATCGAGCGCCGGGTGATTCACGAGACCTTGCGGCACACGAAGGGCGACAAGAACCTCGCCGCGCGCATGCTGGGCATCGCCGCGCGAACCATCTACCGGAAGCTGGCCGCCGAGGACGAGACGCCGAAGGGCGAGCCTCCGGCGACGTGACGGACTCTCAGGGCTCTCCGTGTTCGGGCCCGAGCGCGGCGGCGATGCGCTCGATGCGCTCCCGAATGGCCTGCCGCTCGGGCATCGAGGGGTCTTCCTTCAGCAGCTCGGCGAGCGTCTCGACGCACCACGAGATGAGCTCGAGGTCCTTCAGGCGCTCGGCCTCGTCGAAGAGCGAGAGCGTGGCTTGCTTCACGCGGTCGAGCGCCTCGAAGTCGAACAACGTGTCGATGGCGCTCGAGCGATTCCACACCTCGCGTGAGGCGTCCATCGCGATGGCGAACACGTCGTTCAGGGCGGCCGTTTCGTCACCACGCACGGCGCGCACGATGGCCGACGAGATCCCCCGGCGCTGTTCGAGCAGCCCCTCTTCGAGGGCGGAGAAGCGATCGGCGAGCGCGTCGAGCTTCTTCCGCGCGAGCGACTCGGCCATGCCGTCGAAGGGCTCCATCCAGTCGGTGAGCGCGCCGAAGCACTCGCCGAGGAAGCGGTCTTTCGTCTCGGGCTCGGTGGGAATGCGCGGCAGGTAGGCCTCGACCACCTTGAAGCGGGTGTCGAGCGTGCCCTCGTCGGGCTTGCCGTCCAGCTGATCGACGAGGTCCTTGATGAGGTTGATGATGGCGAGCGCGACGTCGGTGGGCGCGACGGCGCCGGGCTGCCAGCGGTGCCAGAGCTCTTCGGCGGCCGCGGCCGGGAAGCGCGAGAACTGGCCGGTGCCCTTCCAGCCGCCCTCGTGCCACTCCATGGCGATGGCGAGCGGGTAGGCCGTCTGCGCCAGCGCGAGGAAGCCCGGCTTGTCGATGGTGATGCCGTAGTGCGCGAGCGTGCCGAGAATGGCGTCGTCGCCGTATGCCTCGAGGCCCTTCGCCTGCCAGCCCTTGTCGACGCGCTCAGTGCCCATGGTGCCCCACCCGGCGGTGCGCCTCTTCGAAGCGCGAGACGACCTCGTTGGTGAAGGCGGCGTCGGCCTTCAGCGTGGCCGAGCGCTCGAGGAGCCGGGCCATCAGGTGAATGACGCTGTCGGCCAGCGGCCAGCGGTTCTCCTTCGCGGCGTCGTCGAACAACGAGAGGCCGTGGGCCTTGAGCGCGTCATCGGCGTCGAGCTGCGAGAGCGCGTCGAGGGCCCAGTAGCGGGTGAAGATGGACCGGCCCTCACCTGACGCCACCAGCCCACGGAGCTTGTCGATGCCCGCGTCGCGCGCGCCCGCCTCGGCCTCCAGGAGCGCCGTGACGACGCCCTTGCGGTCGGGGAAGAGGGACTCCTGGAGCGTGGCGGCGCGGCTCGCGAGGGCGGCGTGCCCTGCGCGCTGCAAGCCCGACGGGAGCTGCTCGAAGGCGGTGGCGAAACGATCGAGGAACGAGACGAGCTCACTGGTGAACAGCGTGCGTGTCTCACCGGGCGCCGGCAGCGACGCGATGAGCGGCTCGAGCTCGGCGAAGTTGGCCTCGAGGTCGGCCTGCTTCCCGTGCAGCACGTCGCTCGCGCGGCCGAGCAGCATGACGATCTTCTCGGCGAGGTGGGCCGGCGTCACCCGGTCGGGGAAGAAGCGCCGCATCAGCTCGTCGGCGGCCGCGTAGGGGAACGGGAGGAAGGGGCCGGTGCCCTTCCAGCTGCGCTTCCAGTCTCCGGCGATCTGCAGCGGGTACTGGCCCGCCGCGAGGGCCTTGAAGCCGGCCTCGTCCACCGTGATGCCGTAGTGCCCCAGGGTGCCGAAGATGGCGGCGGTGGAGTAGCCAGACAGCCCCTTCGTCTTCCACTGCTTGTCGACGCGTTCGACGCTCATGAGGGCGGTGCCTGTACCGCAGGCAAGGCCTGTTTGCGCGGCTGATTCAGCGTCGAGTCAGCGGACCGGCCGCAGGCGCCCGACGGCGTCGCCCTGCTCGGCTCCGGGCCTCGTCTGGAGCCACTCGACGAAGCGTCGCTCTCGTTCCTCGTCCGTCTCGTCGGGGAACCGCCGCCGGAGGTTCTCGCGCATCATCGCGCAGCCGAGTTCGTGCATCTCGAACGCCAGCTGGATCTTCTGCCTTGAGGTTAGATCGGCTGGTTTCACAATCGTCTCTTTTGCTCCAAGAGGAAGATTTCGAACCGCCAGCCCAGCAACCGTAGAGGCCTGGATTGCTCACCAGTACAACTACGGCCAGTAGCCAGAAGGGGGAGGCTTAAGCGCGGCGTCAATATCCATCTGCGGGTTATCCATCTCGCCGAGGAATTTCAAGGCAGTCATCAACGGATCAAGATTCCACCCACCCTCAAGACGTACGATCCACTGAAGACCCCGCCGCTTCTGCTCCAGACGCCAAGTTGCATTCACATGCCGTCTCGCGAACTCCCCAACAAGCGCAACAAGACGCGCGAAGTAAATGAGGTCCCTTCGCTCCTTACGGACAGCCCGGAACTTGCGAGCAACCTTCCCCAGCTCATCAACAGAAGCAGGAAAGCACGGCCCCCACCAGCCCTTCTGTTCATCTCGTTCCAGTTCTCTGACTGACGAAGCAACCAGGTCTAAAAACTCTTTTTCGCCCGCGAAGAGACTGAGGGGATTAAACGGTTCCGGGCCCTTCGCGCGTTCCCGCCGAGCGTACTCCGCAAACCGCTCTGCATCCCAAAGCATCCCTTCGCCAAAGGCCGCTACCAGCAAGATCTTGTCGCGCGATCGCCAAACGCGCCAATCGATTATGTCAGCAAAACTTGTATCCTCCACAAACTCCCCAGAAGCCAGAAGCCTGGAAACCCCTGACGACATGATAATTCTCGGGGTCACCCGCTTGCGAGGCACCCGATCCGCAACAGCTTTCGTCCTCTTCGTCTTCCTTTTCTTCATACAACCCCCACAGCGCAAAGTGGCCCTCGTACTTGAAGGGCGCGGGCTTTCAACGCGCTCTTCAGTCAACGCGGACCGCCCTCACCTGAACGCGCCATGACGGCCGGCGCCTTGCGCGAACCGCGCGGCTCCAGCAACACCTTCGGCCCGGAGCGCCTCGAGTCCTCCCTCGAACTCCTGGGCGAGCGCCTCGGACTCCTCGAGGCCCCACTGCGCCAGCGCCGAACGCCGGTCGGCCCGCAGACACGTCTGGGGAAAGGCAGCCAGCTCGTGCGCCAGGGCCTCGGCCGCGGCGCGTGCTTCGCCCTTTCGCACGACGCGGTTGGCGAGCCCGATCGCCAGCGCCTCGGCAGCGCCCACGGCCCGCCCGGTGAGGATCAGATCCATCGCGCGTGATTGCCCAATGAGGCGCGGGAGCCGAACCGTCCCGCCATCGATGAGCGGCACGCCCCAGCGGCGGCAGAACACTCCGAAGACCGCGTCTTCCTCGACCACGCGCAGGTCGCACCAGCAGGCAAGCTCGAGGCCTCCGGCGACCGCGTGCCCGGCAACCGCCGCGATGACCGGCTTCGAGAGCTGCAATCGAGACGGCCCCATCGGCCCCGGACCCGCTGCTTCCACCCGGTTCTGCCGCTCGGAGCCAAGCGCCTTCAAGTCAGCCCCGGCGCAGAAGGTTCCGCCATCGCCAAAGAGCACCGCGACGCTCGCCGACGCATCGGCCTCGAACGCCACGAAGGCGTCATGCAGCGCAACCGCCGTCGGCCCGTCGACGGCGTTGCGCGCTTCGGGTCGTTGGAGAATCACCGTCGTCACCGGCCCCTGCTTCTCGACTCGAACGGACATTCGCCCACCGTACCGTGGAGCTCCGCAGCCGGTGAACGTCTCGTGCGGACGCCACGACGCGCATTGCACGGCGCCGTGCGCTACAAGCCGCGCGCATGGAAGACCGCATTCGCGCGGCAGTGGAGAGACACGGAGCGAGCCTCACCTCGCTCAAGCCGCTCCACGGCGGCGCGTGCCAGGAGAACTTCAAGGTCGAGCTGACCCACGACGGCGCCCCCTTGACGCTCGCGCTGCGCTCCGACGCGAAGACGTCACTGCCCGGGAGCATCAAGCGGCGCGCCGAGTTCGAGGTCATTCGCGCCGCCACCGCCGTCGGCGTGCGCACCCCGGGCGTGCGCTGGCTCGAGCCGGGCCTCCTTCGCACGGACGCCGACGCCTACTTCCTCGACTGGGTGCCCGGTGAGGCCATCGGCCGCCGCGTGGTGCGAAACCCGGAGCTGTCAGCCGCGCGCGAGAAGCTGCCCGTCCAGCTCGCGCAGACGCTGGCGAAGCTCCACACCGTGACGCCTGCGAGCACGACCCTCCCCCTGCCCGTGCCCTCGACGACACCAGCCCAGAAGGCGCTCGACGAGCTGCGCGCGATGATGAACGGCATGCCCGGCGTGTACCCGGCGGTGCACTTCGCGCTCGCGTGGCTCTCGCAACGAATGCCCTCGGAGACCGAGGTCGTCCTCGTGCACGGCGACTTCCGCACCGGGAACTTCATGGTGACGCCCGACGGCCTCGCGGGCGTGCTCGATTGGGAGTTCGCCCACTTCGGTTCCCCCTACGAAGACCTGTCGTGGATCTCGGTGCGCGACTGGCGCTTCAACCGGCTCGACCAGCCCGTCGGCGGCTTCTCGACGCGGGCCCCGTTCTACGCCGCCTACGAGTCCGCCAGCGGCCGCCGCGTCGACGAGGCCACCGTGCTGTGGTGGGAGATCGTCGGCAACCTGCGCTGGGCGCTCGGCAGCGTGCACCAGGGCGAGCGCTACCTGTCGGGGGAGCAGACCGATCTCGAGCTCATCGCCATCGCGCGCCGCAACGTCGAGATGGAGTTCGAGGCCCTGCGCCTCATTCGCCGAGGGAGGCTCGACTGACATGCAGCATCGCCCCGACCACCCCACCCTGCTCGACGCCGTGGCCCAGTTCCTCCTCGGTGAGGTGAGCCCGAAGCTCGAGGCCGACAAGGCGCTCCAGTTCCGCGCGCTCATCGCTGCGAACCTCGCCTCGGTCATCGCCAACGAGCTGCGCACCGAGGCGACCCGCTTCGACGCCGAGGTCGCGCGCCTGCGTCGCCTGCTTCCCGCCGAGGCCAGCGCGCTGCCGCTCGACTCGGGCGATCGCGCCACGCGCCTCGACGCGCTGGAGCAGCTCAACCGCGCGCTCGCCACGAAGCTCGAGGCCGGCACCTTGTCTGCCGAGGCGCAGGCTGCCGTGCTCGAGCACCTCTTCACCACCGCGAAGGAGACCCTCGAGGTCACCAACCCGCGGTTCGATCTCACCCACGGGACCTGACATGGACTTCCTGCTCTCCGACCAGCTCTCGGCCACCCGCGCGCGCGTGCGCGAGTTCGTCGACGCCCACATCATCCCCGCCGAGGCGGCCGTCTTCGCCGAAGACCGCGAGGGCCGTCGCGACACGCTGAAGGCGCTGCAGGCGAAGGCGCGCAACGAGGGCCTGTGGGTGCCGCACCTGCCGCCGTCGCTCGGCGGCCTGGGCCTCGGCCCCATGGGCATGTGCGCGCTCTTCCGCGAGATGGGTCGCAGCCCCATCGGCGCGAAGGTCTTCAACTGTGACGCGCCCGACCAGGGGAACATGGACCTGCTCCTGATGGCCGCGAGCCCCGAGCTCAAGGAGCGGTACCTCGGGCCCCTCGTGCGCGCCGAGGTGACGAGCGCCTTCTGCATGACCGAGCCCGCGCCGGGCGCCGGGGCCGACCCGACGAACCTGCGCACGGTCGCGAAAGAGGTGCCCGGCGGCTGGGAGATCTCCGGTCGCAAGTGGTACTCGACCGGCGCGCGCAACGCGTCGTTCTGCATCGTCATGGCCCGCACCTCGGACGACCCGAAGACCGGCGCCACGATGTTCCTCGTCGATCGCAAGGCCCCCGGCGTGGGAGACGGCTTCCGACTCGCGCAAGTGCGCCTGGTGCCCGCGCGGCTGACGCACTGCATGCGGTGGCTGGGCCTCGCGGAGCGCACGCTCGAGCTCTGCAAGAAGTACGTCACCGAGCGCGTCAGCTTCGGCAAGGAGCTCGCGCGGCACCAGCTCATCCAGGACTTCATCGCGCGCAACGTCATGGGCATTCACGCCGGCAACCTGATGACGCTGCACGCCGCGTGGATGCTCGAGCAGGGGCAGCACCGAGAGGCCAAGCCCTACTCGTCGATGGCGAAGACGCACGTCGCGCGGCTGCTCTGCCAGGTGCTGGACGACGCCATTCAGATGCACGGCGGGCTCGGCTACTCCGACGACGTGCCGTTCTCGCGTTGGTACCGGAGCGCCCGCGCCGCCCGCATCGCCGACGGCCCCGACGAAGTGCACCTCGTCACCATCGCCCGCGACTGGCTGCTCGGCCGCCTCGAGGTGCTCGTCTGATGCGCCCCCTCGTCGCCTTCCTCGTCCTCGCCGGCTGCAAGCAGGCCGGGACCGGCACCAGCGTCGATTTCTCCCGCGTTCCGCCCGCCGGCACCGCCCAGGGCCCGGTCGCCGCTTCCTTCGGCAATGATCGCATCACCGTCGCCGAGCTCGACCAGCGCTTCGCCGAGATGAACCCGTACGCCCGCGCGCGCTACCAGACGCTCGAGCAGCGCCGCGACTACGTCGAGGGCCTCGCGCGCTTCGAGCTGCTCGCGCAGGAAGCGGTGCGCCGCGGACTCCACAACGACCCAGACGTCGTCGAGGCCGCCAAACGGGTGATGGTGCAGGAGCTGCTCAAGCAGGAGCTCGACGAGAAGACCCAGGCCATCTCGGAATCACAGGTGAAGCAGTACTACGACGCGCACCGCGACGACTACGTGAAGCCCGCGATGACGCGGCTGTCGCACATCGCCTTCTCGAAGGAGCACCGCGCCCAGGCCGAGGCCGTGCTGGCCCAGGCGAAGGCGCTCGCGCCGATGGACTACGCGGCCTTCGGCAAGCTCGCGCGGGAGCACTCGGAGGATCCCTCGACGAAGGCCCTCGACGGAGACCTGCGCTTCCTCTCGGACGACGAGCTCTCGGCGAAGCTGGGGCCCGAGCTCACCGGGTCCGCGGCTTCCCTCGAACGTGTCGGAGACGTGGCGCCCGCCCTGGTCGAGACGGCCAAGGCGCTGCACGTCGTGAAGCTCCAGGGCCGGCAGCAGGCGCTCAACCTCTCGCTCGAGCAGGCCAGCGCGTCGATCAAGCAGCTGCTCCTCAACGAGACGCGCCAGGCCAGGTACCGCGCGCTCCTCGAGAAGCTGAAGGCCGACGCGCGCTACGAGGTGTCCGACGAGGCCCTCTCGAAGGTCGTCGTCGATCCGAAGGCGCCCACCGCCGAGGCGAAGGGCCCGCAGCCGGGCTTCGTGCCGGCCCCGAACCCGGCGCCCCCCGAGAAGTGAGCAGCGCGCCTCGACCCTGCCACGGGCGTCTGGTAGGCCGCGCCCGGTCATGCGGCGCTTTGCCTTCCTCATCGTGCTGGTGGCCGGCTGCACCCAGCAGCAGAAGCCAGCCGTCGACGAGAACGTGGTGGCGACGGTCAACGGCGAGGTGATCAGCCGCAGCGACTTCGAGCGAGAGCTGTCACGTGAGTCGCAGGCCATGGAGGGCTCGGCGCCGCGCTCGCCCGAGCAGATCGAGCCCTTCAAGCAGGCGCTGCTCGAGACGATGGTCGAGCGGCAGGTGCTGCTGCAGGCCGCGAAGGAGGCGCAGGTGCAGGTGAGCGCCGACGAGGTCGACCGTCGGGTGCTGGCCCTCACCAGCGAATACCCCGCCGGCACCTTCGACACCGCGCTCGCGCAGAGTCAGACGTCGCGCACCGAGCTGGCGCGGCGCACGCACGATCAGCTCGTCATCGAGAAGCTGCTCGCCGAGCAGGTCTTCGCGCGCGTCGCCGTCACCGAGGAGCAGATCCGCCGCGCCTACGACGAGAACCCCGACGCGTGGATGGAGCCCGAGCAGGTGCACGCCCAGCAGATCGTGGTGAAGGGGCTCGACGAGGCCAAGCGGCTCCAGCAGCTGCTGTGGCAGGGCAAGAAGTTCAGCGATCTCGCGCGCAAGTACTCGTTGTCGCCGGACGGCAAGGTGGGCGGCGACCTGGGCTTCTTCAAGCGGGGCGAGATGCCGCCGGCCTTCGACGACGCCATCTTCCGCCTGTCGGTGGGCGGCACCAGCGACGTGGTGTCGACGGACTACGGGTTTCACCTCTTCCGGCTCATCGAGAAGAAGCCGGCCCGCAAGCGCGAGCTCGCCGAGGTGCGCAGCGCCATCGAGCAGAAGCTGTTGGCGGCCCTGCGGAGCGAGAAGCAGGTCAGCTACGTGAAGGCGCTGCGCGAGAAGGCCCAGGTGAAGGTGAACGACCCGGTGCTGCTCGCGGTGAGCGGCCGGCCCTCGAGCGGTGGCACCGAGCCCTGAGCGGCTGGACCCGGGCATTCGGGCGCGTGCCCGTTCGTGAATCTGGAGTATGTGGCTGCCCGTGCACCGTCTCTGCCTGCTCGCCCTCCTGGCCCTGTCCTCCCCCGCGCGCGCCGAGCTCGTCGATCGCGTCGCGGCCGTGGTGAACGCCGACATCATCGCCCTGTCCGAGGTCGAAGCGCGCGCCGCGCCCGAGCTGGCCCGCCTGCGCGGTGAGCCTGATCCCACCCGCCGCGGAGAGCTGCGCGCCGTGCTGATCAAGCGGGTGCTCGACGGCCTCATCGGCGAGAAGCTGATGGACGCGCAGGTGCGCGAGCTCAACATCGACGTGTCCGAGGCCGAGGTCGACCTGGGCGTCGACGACGTCAAGCGCCAGAACAACGTCGAGGGCGCCCAGTTCGAGCAGCTGCTGGCGCAGGAGGGCTACACCATGCCCGCCTTCCGCGCGTTCATGAAGAAGCACCTCTCGAAGCTCAAGCTCGTGAACCTCAAGGTGCGCTCGAAGGTGAAGGTGACCGACGAAGATCTCAAGGCCGAGTACGCGAAGCTCTCGCGTGACGAGACGCAGGACTTCGAGGTGCGGGCGCGCCACATCCTCGTGCAGGTGCAGCCGAAGGCCACGCCGGAGCAGGTCGAGCAGGCGCGGCTCAAGGCGGTGCAGCTGATGGCCGAGGCGAAGAAGCCCGGCGTCGACTTTGCCGTCCTGGCGAAGGACAAGAGCGAGGGCCCGTCGGCCTCCGATGGCGGCGACCTGGGCTTCTTCAAGCGCGGCGTCATGGTGGCCGAGTTCGACAAGGTGGCCTTCGGCATGCCCATCGGCGGCATCTCGGAGCCCGTGCGCACGAAGTTCGGCTGGCACGTCATCAAGGTCGAGGAGCGCCGCTCGAGCCCGCCCAAGCCGTACGAAGAGGTGCGGGACATGCTCCGCGACCGCCTCACGCGCGTGCAGCTCGAGAAGTACACCGATCAATACGTGCAGGAGCTCCGCGCGGGCGCCACCATCGACATCAAGATCTGAGCCATGGCCCTCCCGCGCATCGGCATCTCGCTCGGCGATCCGAGCGGCATCGGGCCGCTCGTCACGGCGAAGGCGCTCCGGCGCCCCCAGGTTCGGCGCGCCCTCACGCCCGTCGTCTTCGGTGACGAGGGTGACCGCCACCGCTTCCCCGCCACCGTCGAGTTCATCGGCGTGTCGAAGCTCGCCGAGAAGGACCGCCGGCCAGGGGTGCCCTCGCGCCACGGCGGCAGGGCCCAGTTCGAGGCCATCGACGCGCTCATCACGGCAGCGAAGGCGGGCGAGGTTGACGCGCTGTGCACGGCGCCGGTGTCGAAGGAGTGGATCAGCCGCGCCGGGGTGCCCTTCATGGGCCACACCGAGGTGCTGGCCGAGGCCTTCGACGCCGAGGTGGTGATGCTGATGAAGGGCCCGCGCCTGTCGGTGGCGCTCGCGACGAACCACCTGCCGTTGGCCAGGGTGCCGAAGGCCCTCACGGTGAAGGGGCTGGTGCGAACGCTCGCCATCGTCGACGCGGGGCTCTCCGCGGTGCTCGGCCGCCGCCCCACCATCGCCGTGTGTGGGCTCAACCCGCACGCGGGGGAAGGAGGCCTGCTGGGCCGCGAAGAGGTCGACGTCATCGTTCCGGCGATGAAGGCCGCACGTCGGCGGGGGCTTTCCCTCACCGGCCCGCACGGGGCCGACGGCCTCTTCGCCCACCGCACCGGCTTCGACGTGGCGCTGGCGATGTTTCACGACCAGGGCCTGGTGGCCACCAAGACGCTCGACTTCGTGCACACCGTCAACGTGACGCTTGGGCTGCCGGTGCCCCGCACCTCGCCCGACCACGGCACGGCCTACGCGCTCGCCACGAGCGGAGAGGCCGACGAGACGCCCATGGTGTCAGCGCTCCTCGAGGCCGCGCGCTTCGTGGGCTGAGTTCACTCGAGCGCCCGCACGTACACCCGCCACGGGCCCGCGCCGCAACGCTCCTGCCAGGCGACGAACAAGCGCCCATCGGTCATCGCCAGCTCGGGCCTCGCCGCCTCACAGGCCACGTCGTGGTTGAGCGCGAAGCCCGGCATGCCACCCCGCAGCGGGCCCGCGACGCGCACGGGGGACGGAGCGCCGAAGTTGACGGTGCGCAGCTCGAGCACGCCACTCGCGGCGGTCGCCAACCAGATGCTCGAATAGTTCGACAGGGCATCGAAGCTCGTCACGCCGGTGACGACGTTCGAGAACGCGTTGTTCACGGAGCCGGTGATGAGCTCGTCGATGGCCCCCGACGGGCGGAGGGTGAAGACGAAGGCCGCGGCAGGGTAGTTTTCCATCATCGTCGTCACGCGCGTCTCGGGCCCGGTGCCAGCACTCACGAGCGGTCCCCACGGCGGGCCGTTGATGCTCACCCGCTGGTTCTCGGACTTGCTCGATTTCAGCACCACCATCGGCCGCGCCCCGAGGGACGCGTTCCCGAAGACGAACGGGTCGGACACGGCGTCGGTCGGGTACTCGGCGAGGTTGGTGGTGATGAGGCTCGCCGTGGTCCAGGCTCCGCCATCGAGCACGACGTGCGTCACCCCGCCGTCGTCGAAGCGCACGCTGCTGAGCGTCGTGCCATCACTGAAGAGGGCGCTCGGCGGCGCCGGCACGGCAGCCCAGGTGCCGCCACTGTTGCGGAAGATGGCCGCCGGCGCGCCCTGGAGGTTCGCCACCTGCAACGTGGCGACGGGCTCGTCATTCACCAGCCAGCCCTTGTGGCCGCGGGGCAGTGGGCCGGCGAGCGCCAGAGACGGCGCCGTTGCGTCAGTGGCCAGCGCACACGGGCCCGCCGTGCACGACAAGGGGTCGAAGGGTGCGCCGAACCAGGTGGTGCCTTCGCGTCGGCCGAAGGTGAAGGCCGAGACCGAAAAGTCCGGGTTGCGGCGCACCACCAGGCCGGGCCAGGGCTCGCTCGTCGAGGTGGCGGTCGACTCGAAGGCCGCCGTCCACGAGTTGCGGGCGAGGAAGACGGTGTTGAGCGGCACGAGGAGACGATTGGCCATCGGGAAGGCCAGGTCGTCGACGTTGGCGACGCTCAACGTGTACATGAAGCCCGGCACGAGGGTGGGGCGGAGCACGAGAATGACGCGGCGCCGGTTGACGAGGAACCGCTCGACGACGCCCGTCTGCGGCGAGCCCGACACGGCGCTGACGTTGACGCTGGTGATGGAGCCGGGCGCCACGTCTTCGTCGAAGTCGACCCACATCGAAGCGACCGAGCCGGTGCCGCCGACCAGGCTCGTACCGACGATCTGCGGCGACCGGCGGTCGACGACGTTGACGAAGGTCTGCGCCACGCGCACCGGCGGCGTCAGGGTGCCAGCCGTGTCGGTGGCCGTGAGGGTGAAGCCGATGAGCCTCGGGGTCGGCCCATCGATGCGGGGCGCGACGAAGGTGGTGGTCGGCGACGTCGGGTCGGTCAGCTGCCAGTCGGCCGCGCCGGCGTCGGGCTCACGGTCGGGCGACCAGCGATACGAGAAGGTGGCGCCGGTCGAGGGCGCGAAGGCGCCTCCGCGCAGGGTGACGACGTCACCACCACCCACCGTCTGCTGGGCGCCGGCGTCGACGTACCACTGAGGCAGCGTGCCGACCGCGAGCTGAAAGCTGGTCGTGACCGGAGCGCTGCGCAGGGTGAGGCCGTTGGTGACGACGAGCTGCACGCTCACGACCACCGGCGGCGTGACGCTGGGGGGCATGTCGAGCTGGAGCTGCTGGCCGCCGTCGAGCGGGGTGGCGACGATCTGCGGCGGGCTCACGGTCCACTCGCGAGAGACGATGCCGCTGGTGTTCGGGTCGACGCTGCTCGCCGAGCTCAGCACCACGCGTTGGCCGCCGAGGACTGGCATGGTGGGCGTACCGGTGATGACGGCGACCGGCGGCCCGACCGCGACCGGCACGAACACCGACACCGGCGCGCTCTGACGCCCACCGGGGTCTTGCACGAAGAGGTTGAACTTCAGCACCGTGCCCGCATCGGGGGCGAGGAGCCTCGGGGTCGCGGCGTTCGGCGTGCCATTGAAGGGAATGGTGACGGTCGGCCCCGCGTCCTGGCTCCAGAAGAAGCTGAGCGGCCGAGCCCCGACCGATGCCTCGGCGTTGAGCGTGAACGTCGAGTTCCGGAGCACGTAGGCGGGCGGCGCCTCGACGAGCGCCACCGGCAGCAGGCCTGCATCGCCCCCTGCATCCACCGGCCCGGCGTCGGGCGCCCCGGCGTCTTCTCCGGCATCGAGCGGCCCGGCATCCACCCCAGCGTCGTGCGGCCCCGCATCCACCCCCGCGTCGACGGGGCCTGCGTCCTGGGCTCCTGCGTCGCGACTCCCAGCGTCGTAGGCGGGAAAGCCCGCATCGAGGCGCGGCGGCGTCGACGGACCTGGCGCGAGCACGACGTCTCGCACGGCGACCGATGGCGCCGCGATGACGAGGTTGACGAGCTCAGCAGTGAGGAACCCTTCCTTCACGAAGCCCAGCGCGTACACGCCGTGCGTCACGCCACCGAACGAGTACTGCCCACGCGCGTCGGTCGTGGTCGAACGCCCACCCGACAACGAGACGGCGACGTCAGCCGCCGGCCCACCCTCGGGGAGCAACACACGACCGCTCACCTGCGCCGGCCCTGGCATGCCCACCCGGTCGAGCACCAGCGTCGCGAGTGGAAACACCTCTGACGCGCGGAGCACGACGCTCTCGGACGACGCGGCGTACCCCTCTCGAAACGCGGCGAGCGTGATTCGGCCCTCGGGCAGGTTCTCGAAGACGAACGAGCCGTCGTCTCCGCTGAGCGCGAAGAAGGGCCCCTCGGGCACGAAGACGGCCGTGCCGCCGTGGCCCGAGGCGACCTCGACGAGATCGCCTCGCAGGACCTTGCCCCGCACCGTCGCGTTGCTGCCGAGCACCAACTGCCCGGCGTTGACGCGCTTGCCCCGCCCCGTCTTGAGGGGCTCGAGGTCGAGCAGGCGCTGCTTGTCAGCGGTGCCGTCACCATCGGAGTCGAACCGGATGAGCACCGCCCCGGCGTTGGTGTCGACGGGCGACAGCGAGAAGAACGCGGTGTCGCCTGCCGACGTGGTGCGCACGCCCGAGCCGACGAGCTCGACCGACGCGCCGACGGCCGGGCGCAGCGTCGCCTGCCCGGGCTGGGCGAACACGAGGGTGCCTTCGAGGGCGCCAGGCATCGGCGGCGGCGGCGGCGCTGGCACCGTCAAATCGATGCACCCGGCCAACACCAGGGTGGGAAGGAGTCGTCGCAACATGGAGCCCCCAACGCGAGTCCCAGCAGTCGAACACACCGCGCGACGGACGCACCGGATTCCTCCGTCGGTATGGCGCTCTGCGTCCACGAGCTGGCGGGCCCACCGCCTGCGACGGCTCAACGACCGCCCGTCTTGCGGTCGAGCCCCTCGTCGAGCAGCGAGGCCGGGTCTTCGAGCGGCTCGAGGTGGGTGGTGACATGCCCGTTGGGGAGGACGGACAACAGCTCGACCTCGAGCTGCTCGGCCACGTCGTGGCCCTTCTGCACCGTCCAGTGGCCGGGCACCAACACGTGCACCGTCACGAAGGCGCGGCTGCCAGCCTGCCGGGTGCGCAGCGCGTGAAAGCCGAGCCCCTTCGCGCGCCACCCGTCGAGGAGCGCGTCGAGCTTCTGCACCGTCTCGGCTGGCAGCGCGCCGTCCATCAAGCCGTCGGCCGAGCGCTTCATCAAGCGCCAGCCGGTGACGACGATGTTTACCGCCACCGCGAGCGCCACCACGGGGTCGAGCCAGCGCCAGCCCGAGAGCCACACCAGCCCGAGCCCCACCATCACGCCCACGGACGTCCACACGTCGGTGAGCAGGTGCTGGGCGTCGGCCTCGAGGATGACCGAGTGGTGTTTTTGCGCGACGGAGAGCAGCACCCGCGCCGTCCCGAAGTTGATGAGCGAAGCGCCGGCCGACACCAACAGGCCCACCCCCACCGACTCGAGGTCCTTCGGTGCAAGGAGCCGCTGCACGGCCGACACCCCGATGCCACACGCCGCCACCAGAATGAGGGAGCCCTCGAAGGCGCTCGAGAAGTACTCGGCCTTGCCATGGCCCCAGGCGTGCGCTTCGTCGGCGGGCTTCTCGGCGAGCCACATCATCCACAGCGCCATGAGGGCGCCGGCGAGGTTCACGAACGACTCGAGGGCGTCGGACAACAGCCCGACCGAGCCCGTCAGCCACCAGGCGAGGCCCTTGAGCGCGATGGTCGCAGCCGCCGCGCCGATGGAGAGCCACGCGTAGCGCTGGAGCGACGGTGCGGACGACACGGAGCCGATGGTGCACGAGGGTGCCCCGGCCGTCGAGCGGCGCGACGGCCAGACAGGCGGGCCTTCTGCACCCTTCGCCTCTTCACCCGCGCCGGGCTCAACCGCCGCGGCCGGGCAGGCCCTCGCGCGGAATCGGCGCGAGTCGACCGGCGTGGAAGTCTCGTACGGCTTCGTCGAGCTCCGAGGCCGTGTTCATCACGAAGGGGCCGCGGTGGGCCACCGGCTCCTCGAGGGGCCGGCCGCTGAAGACGAGCACGCGCGCGCCGTCTCGGGCCTCGAGCTCGAGCGTCGAGGCCACCGTCGTCGGGTGTGACAGGCCCACCTGCCCTTCGGACAGCGCCGTGCCCGCGACGAGCACCTGGCCCTCGAGCACGTAGAGAATGCTGCGCCACGACGGGTCG
Organism: Myxococcaceae bacterium; assembly: GCA_025459425.1. GTDB lineage: Bacteria > Myxococcota > Myxococcia > Myxococcales > Myxococcaceae > Xiheimicrobium. The sequence continues at coordinate 47,110 of JALOQF010000019.1, forward strand.
AGCTCGAGCGCTGCGTGGCTCTTCGGCGACAGCTTGACGTCGTGGAACGAGAGCGGCGAGTGAAGCTCGGTGGGGGCGCCGGCCCCCGCGTACGTCGTCACGTGCGCTCCCGCCTCGACGCGCGTGGGGAGCGCCGAGCGCCGGAGGTTCTGGAAGCGGGGTTCCGTGCGCTTCTTCGCGGCCGGCAGGTTCACCCACAGCTGCAGCGAGTGCACGGGCTCGCGGCCCTCGGCCAGCTCCTGGTGAATGATGCCGCGCCCCGCCGTCATCCACTGCGCGTCACCGGGCTCGAGCACGCTGGTCGCGCCGGTGCTGTCACCGTGGCGCTGGCGGCCCGAGAGCACGAGCGTCACCGTCTCCATGCCTCGGTGCGGGTGCCAGTCGAAGCCGGGCTCGGTGAACCAGTCTTCGGCCATCATGAGGAAGGGGTCGAAGCGCTGCCACTGCCCCGGCCGGAGCACGATGCGCTTGCGGTCGACCTGCCCATCGCCGGGGAGATCGAGGGTGCTCGACACCTCGTCGAGTCGTCGCGACGTCATGACGGATCTCCAGCCGTCGCCGAGGCTTCGAGCGCTCGTGCGAGGTCTGCCACCAGCTCGCCGTCGTCGTACGCGAAGGCCACGCCGGGTTCGGCCACGTGAATGCCTGGCAGGGTGCGCGCGACGAAGGCACGAATGCGCCGGCGCTGGGCCTCGTCGTAGCGCCCGCCGATGACGACCGCCCCGACACGCTCACCGAGCGCCTCGAGCGTCGCGATGCCCTCGGCCTCGCTCAACGTGCCCACCACCGTCACCCCCAGGGCTGGCCCGAGGAAGCGCACCACGGCGTCGCGCCGGTGGGGGTTGCCGCCGAAGAGCACCACGGCGGGCGCTCCGGGCACTTCGTATCGTTGCATCAACCGCGTGCTGGGCTCGATCATGACGTCTCTCTCCGGGCCGCTCACCGGCCCTCATTTACTTCCGTTCGGAATCAATATAATTCTGAACGGAACCAACGCAAGCCGGAGCCCCGATGCCGACCCGCCCGTCGAACCGCCTCACGCCCGAGGAGCTCGAGCTCTGGAGGGCCCTGATTCGTCTGAGCCAGTTGCTCCCTGCCGCGCTCGAGGCCGGGTTGGGCGCCGCCGACGAGAGCCTGCCCCGCTACGAAATCCTCGCGGTGCTGGCGACCCACGGCGAGGGGCTGCGACTCACGGAGCTCGGCCGCTTCGCCCTCGTCTCGAAGCCCCGCCTGTCGGTGCACGTGGCGAGCCTCGAGGCCGACGGGTACGTCTCGCGGGCACCCCACCCCGACGACGCGCGGGCGTCGCTGGTGACGCTGACGCCGGCCGGGCGACGTCACCTGGCCGCGCTGACGCCGGGCCACCTCGAGCTGGCACGGCAGGTGGCCCTCGACCACGTTGCGCCGGCCGACCGCGAGCCCGTGCTCCGCTCGCTGGCCTCGATGCTCGCAGCCCTGGGAGACTCGTGGACGCCGGGGGCGCGACCGTGATGGGCCGGGGTGCCTGACCGACGATTCTCGAGGAGTGAGTGATCGTTTCCACCGCGTCCCGCACACTGGAGCGCATGACCAACCACGTGGAACCTCGTGACGGGAGTTTTCGGGAGGACTGGGCGCTGCTGCGGCGGCGTTTGCCACGCCGGCAGCTCATGAAGTGGCTTGGGGGCGCCGGGCTCATCGCAGCCTGCGGCCCAGCAGCGAGCGCCGGCGACTGCGTGCTGATTCCCAGCGAGACGGCTGGCCCCTACCCCGGCGATGGAACGAACGGCGCGAACGCGCTCACCGAGAGCGGCATCGTGCGCTCGAACATCACCTCGAGCTTCGGCGCGCTGTCCGGCACGGCAGCTGGCGTTCCCCTCACGTTGACGCTGACGGTGGTGAACACCAACACGGCCTGCGCTCCGGCGGCGGGGCTCGCGGTCTACCTGTGGCACTGCGACCGCGCGGGCGCCTACTCGCTCTACACCGTCACCAACCAGAACTACCTGCGGGGGCTCCAGGTGACGGACGCGAACGGTCAAGTCACCTTCCAGACCATCTTCCCCGGCTGCTACTCGGGGCGCTGGCCGCACGCGCACTTCGAGGTCTTCGCGAACCAGGCGGCGGCGACGTCGGGGCGCAACGCGCTGCGCACCTCACAGCTCGCGCTGCCCCAGAGCGCTTGCGCCGAGGTGTACGCGACGAGCGGCTACGAGACGAGCGTCACCAACCTGTCCCGCATCACCCTCGCCACCGACAACATCTTCAGCGACGGCTCGGCGCAGCAGCTGGCCACGGTGTCGGGCTCGCTCAGCGCGGGCCTCACGGCGTCGCTCGTCATTCCCGTCGCCGTCTGACCGGAAAGACCCCGCACCGTCGAGTCGGGCTGGGCGAGAAAGGCTCGAGCGCGACTTGCAGCGTCTCGGCTTCGAACTCGAGCACGGCTCAATCGCCGCGAGGAGCTGCCCGCTGCCTCCACCGACTCGTGTGCGGGAGCGGTGTTCGCCTGCGGGCAAGACCCGCCCATCGGCGCCTCGCGCAGCGGGTCGACGCCAGGGTTGGCGGGTCGCCACCCGCGTGCTGACATGCCCGGCCGGGAGGGCCACACCGCCGTGCCTCGCGTCCGGGTCGTCTGCCAGCAGTGCGCCACTGGACTCGAGCGTGAGGCGCCGCCGCGGCCACCTTCCACCACGGGGCTTTTGCCGCCCCTGCTCACCCGCTGCCCGAAGTGCCGCGAGGTGGTGCTCGTCGACGACCCCAACCTGGGCCACGTCGTCAACGGGAAGTGGCGGCTCGAGGAGCGCCTCGGCGCCGGCGGCATGGGCACCGTCTACCGCGCCGAAGACGGCAGCGTGGGCCGGGCGGTGGCGATCAAGTTCCTCCACGCAGCGCTCCTGAAGGACGCCGAGGCGGTCGCGCGCTTCGAGCAGGAAGCCCGGAGCATGGCGCGCATCGACCACCCCAACCTCGTGCACCTCTACGCCGTCGAGCGAGACGGCCCGGTGCCGTGCATCGTGATGAAGTACGTCGAGGGCCGCCGGCTCTCGCAGGTGCTGCGCGAGAAGAAGCGGCTGCCGCTGCCCGAGGTGCTCTCGCTCACCGTGCAGATCGGCGGCGCCCTGTCGGCGCTGCACGCCCAGGGCTTCATCCACCGCGACCTCAAGCCCGGCAACGTCATCGTCGCGGCCGACGGGTTCGCCACCCTGCTCGACTTCGGGCTGCTCCGGCCGATGAACACGAGCCTCACGCGGCCCGGCACCATTCTCGGAACGCCCCACTACATGTCGCCGGAGCAGGCCGCGGGCAGCAGCGCGCTCGACGGCCGCAGCGATCTCTACGCGCTGGGCGTGCTCACCACCGAGCTCGTCTGCGGCCAGCTGCCCTTCGCCATCGAGCCGGCGAGCGACATGATCGCCTCGCGGGTGACCGAGGACCCAAGGCCGCCGCACCTGCTGCACAGCGCCGTGCCGCGCGCCGTGTCCGACGTGCTGATGAGGGCGATGGCGCGGAAGCCGGCCGACCGCTTCGCCGACGTCGACGCGTTCCTCGACGCGCTCATCGACGTGTCGCGGGCCGGACCGATCGGCCTGCCGCGGCGGCGGGCCGCCGAGATGAAGCTCGTGTCGGGCAAGGTGTCGGCGTGGCCGCCCGTCGGCCCGGTGTTGTCGATCGCCCAGCTCGAAGATCTCGGCCTCTCGCAGCAGGAGCTGTCGCAGGTGCCCGACGCCGACGTGGTGTCGATCACCGACGAAGACCCGGCGTCGCTGCCACCCGAAGAGCCCACCCAGGCGGTCGACTTCGCGGCCCCGCGGCCGGAGCTCGACCGGAGCCAGACCACGCTCCCGCCCGCGCGCGGCTCCCAGGACGACGACCGGACCGTGCCGCTCCTGGTGCCGCAGCACCTCCGCGAGAACCAACGAACGACGCCGGCCCTGAAGCCCGTCTTCGGACAGGAGACGACCGACCCGACGGCGACGCCGCTGCCTTCGAACGACCTGACGCGCCCCGTGGGCCCATCTCGCGGCAAGGGCGCCGCGCGGCCAACGAGCTCCGAACGCACCGGGCCCTCGCCGTTCCCCGACGTCCACACCGTGCCGGCGCGAGCCGTCCCCTCGACAAAGGCCCGGCCGGTCGGCCTCTGGGCCACCGTGGCCGTGCTGGCGCTCGTCGTTGGCGCGGCCCTCGCGTGGGCCCTGACGCGCTGACGCACGGGCCGACGCCTGCTCGCGGGTCACCGGCCTCCCGACCCGAGCCGGCACAACGGCGCAGCTCGCTCGCTCCGGCGAACGCGGTTCTCCGGTACACGGTCCCGCTGCTCCACCGCACGAGTCGGCGACGAGCCCGACCCGAGCCCCTGCCGCGCCACGCACGGCCATGCGGGCGGTCGAGCGTCGGGGCCTCGTCGCGCGCCAGGGCGGGTGGCCCACGGGACTGCCCTCTGGACCGACGGCAACGCCCCTGCAACCGCGGTTCTGCAACCCAGGTTGCACCCCACGGGCTCGTGCTCACAAGAAGCCTCGTGGTTCCGGGCTGATCGCTGCTCCTCGTGGCGGGTACGAACGTTGCGATGGGCCCGGGCATGCTTCGACGACTCGTCCTCGCAGCGGTGGTGGTGGTCGCATGTCGGTGTGCGCTGCCCACCGAGCAACCGCCGGTTCGTCTGGGAGCGACCCCAGACGTGCTGGCTCCATCGGGCGCCACGGTGCCTGCGCCCCTGCGCCGCCTGACGCGCGAGCAGTACCACCGCAGCGTGCTCGCGCTGTTCCCCTCGCACGGGTGGAGCGACACGCCCGCGCTCCGTTTCCCGGCCGACGAGACGGCAGGCCCGTTCCTCACCAACGTGCGCCAGCCGGTCGCCCCGCTGCAGGTCGACCTGTACGCGACGGCTGCGCAGGATCTCGCCGCGCGCGCCACGGCGACGCCGACCGACGTGAACCGGCTCGTCGAGGGTTGCAACCGGTTCCGCGGCGACGAGTTCTGCGGCACCACGGCGCTGCACCAGCTCGCGCGACGCGCCTGGCGCCGCGCCCTCGACGACGGCGAGCGCACCGCGCTGACGGCCCTCTACCGGCAGGGCGCTTCCGGCGGTGGCGGGCTCGCCGGCGGCCTCGCGCTGGGCCTCGAGGCGATTCTGTCGTCGCCGTCCTTCCTGTACCTCGTCGAGCCTGGCGAACCGGTCGGCAACGGCCGCTTGCGCCTCACCGGCTTCGGGCTCGCCACCCGGCTGTCCTTCTTCCTCTGGAACCAGGGGCCCGACGACGTGCTGCTCGACGCTGCCGAGCGCGGCGAGCTCGACACGCCCGATGGGGTGGCCGCGCAAGCCTGGCGCATGCTGAAAGACGAGCGGGCCACCGCGCAGCTGGGCCGGTTCCATCTCGAGTGGCTGGGCCTCGGTGGCCTCGACACGCTCGAGAAGGACTCCCGCCGCTACCCCTTCTTCACCCAGGCGACGCGCGAGGCGCTGAAGGCCGAGACGCTCGCCTTCGTCGACACGGTCATTCGCCGCAGCGACGGGCGCCTCGAGACGCTGCTGTCGGCCTCGTTCACCCTCGCGCAGGAGCCCTCGTTGCGCGTGTACGGCATCGACCCCCCGACGCGCTTCACGCCCGGCCTGCCCGTCGGCCTCGACCCCACGCAGCGGGCCGGCCTCCTCACGCAGCCGGCGTGGCTCGCCGCGCAGGCGAACCCGAGCACGACGTCACCGGTGCACCGGGGCCTCTTCGTCGTCACCAACCTGCTCTGCCTGCCCCTGGGCAGCCCGCCGCCCGGCGTCGACATCACGCCCATCGGGGTCGACCCCACCGGGCAGAAGACGCGCCGCCAGCTCGTCGAGCAGCACACGAGCGACCCGGCCTGCGCCGGCTGTCACCGGTTGATCGACCCCATCGGGCTCGTCTTCGAGCGCTACGACGCCGTCGGCGCGTGGCGCACCACCGACCTCGACGACGGGCAACTCATCGACACCCGCGTCACCGTCACCACCGGGAGCGACCTCGACGGCCCCGTCGACGACCCGGTGACGCTGGTGAAGAAGATCGCGAAGAGCCCGCGCGTGCACGACTGCGCCACGCGGCAGTGGTACCGCTTCGCCTTCGGCCGCCAGGAGACCGCGGAGGACGAGGTCGAGCTCGAGAAGCTCTCGGCCCGCTTCCAGGCCTCGGGCGGCAACGTTCCCGACCTGCTGGTGGCGCTCGTCACCAGCGACGCCTTCCGGACCCGACTGCCATGAACACGCTCTCCCGCCGTGCCCTGTTGTCACGCCTCGCCCGCCTCTCGGCCGCGTCGGCCTTCGCGCCGCTCCTCGACGCCGTCGCCGCCCCGGCCGACCGGAGCTTCACCCCGCCCCGCAACCTGCTCGTGCTCTACCACCCCAACGGCTTCGAGCCCGGGTGGAAGCCGACGGTGATGAACGGCGAGCTCTCGCTGGGGCCCACGCTCTCGGCGCTCGAGCCCTTCAAGTCACGGCTGCTCGTCACCTACGGCCTGATGGCGGGCATCCGCAACGAGGTGCTGGCGCACTCGGAGGGCATGACGTCGATGTTCACCGGCTCGCTCATTCCGAAGAGCGACGCCTACGCGACCCACCCGTCGTTCGATCAGCTCATCGCCGAGAAGATCGCTGGCGCCTCGCCGCTGACGTCCCTCGAGCTCGGCGTGCAGAGCCAGGTGGGCTTCGGCGCGGGCGGCAACTCGTCGGTGATGATCTATTCCCGCGCGGGCAAGCTCCAGCCCGAAGACGACCCGAACGCCGCCTTCCGCCGCCTCTTCGGTCAAGCGGCGACGCCGAGCGAGCTGGCCCAGGCGCGCGCGCGGCGCCAGAGCGTGCTCGACCTGGTGCGGAGCGACCTCGCGAAGGTGCGCGACCTGGCCGGTGCAGACGCAGCCGCCAAGCTCGACGCGCACGCCACGGGGCTCCGGAAACTCGAGACGCGCCTCGACGAGCTGTCGATGCTGCAATGCGACCGTGCCTTCACGCCCCACACGCTGAACGGCGGCCAGCTGGGCGCCCACGAGCGGTTCCCCCAGCTCGCCGACCTCCAGGCCGACCTCGCGGTGCTCGCGCTCACGTGTGGTGTCACCCGCGTGGCGTCGATTCAGTACGCCAACAGCGTCACCGACCGCCGGATCCCCGGGGTGAATCCCAACGTCGGCTTGCACGCGACGATGCACGCCGGAACACGGACCGAGAAGGCCACCATCAACCGGTACTTCGCCGGGCTCGGAGCGGCGGTGCTGTCGAAGCTCGAGGCCGTCAAGCGCACCGACGGCACCTCGCTGCTCGACGAGACGCTGGTGGTGTGGGGCAGCGAGATGGCCATCGGCAACCACCTGAAGGATCCCGTTCCGTTCATCGTGGCCGGCGGCGCGAAGCCGGGCGCCGGGTACTTCCACCAGGGGCGGCTGCTCGAGGTGGAGCGCCAGCGCACCACGCGCCTGCTCGTCTCGGCGATGCACGCGTTCGGGCTCTCGTCGACGACGGTGCTCGGCGATCTCACGGACGACTCGAGCCGGGGCCCGCTCCCGGGCGCGTCGCGGGTGGCGCCATGAAGACGCTGACGCTGGGGCTGGTGCTGGCCCTCACCGGCTGCGCGAAGTCGCAGTCGATGGGCGGCGAGGTGACAGGCGGGGTGACGCGCACGCCGGGCGGGTGTGCGGTGGGAGAAGCGCAGGCGTGCTCGTGCGGCGGAACCTCGTCGGGCTCGCGCACCTGCGTCACGCCCGAAGGCCTGTGGACGGCCTGCGGGTGCGCGACGGAAGGCGGTCCAGCCGTCGCCGTGCGCCCCGCGCCACCCGCGCCCCAGATCTGCGGCGCCCAGACGTGCGCCCCCTACCTCGAGGAAGACACCGAGGTCGGCGCGAAGGGCTGCTGCACCTCGCAGGGCACGTGCGGCTCACGCAGCAAGTTCCTCTTCGGTGACGCCTGCGTCGAGCGAGGCGGTGACCCGGGCAAACCAGCGCCGGCCGAGTGCCCCGACGAGTCGGTGAACTTCGTCGACCTCGTGGGCTGCTGCCGGCCCGATGGCGCGTGCGGACTGTCGATCGACGAGGTGACGAACTTCGATCTCGGGTGCCTCGAGCGCACCGAGGTCGCGCGGCTGCTCAACGACGGCGCCGGCGACCGGAACCTCCTGTCGACGATCTTCTTCATCCCCGTCAGGCCAGCGTCATTCCCCGCGCGGAGCTGCACCTTTCGGCCTTGAGCTGGCCGAACCCGAACGGGGCGGACGCCGCGCCGAGGCAATCGCGCACGAGCCCGAGTTGGTCCACCGTCACGAGGAAGAGATGCTGTCCTCCGCCGAAGAGGGCCTGGGCTCCGCCCTCCATCACGGCGTCGAGGCACGCGGCGCGAGCAGCGGGTACGCATCGTTCGGGTCCGCCGTGCCAAAGCGCTCCTCGAGTGAAATGGCCGTCGACGGCTTCGAGCCTCGCGCCGACATGACAGCCTGAAGCCCTTCGCGTAAGGCGCGCCGCCATGCCGCTGTCACCCGAGGAGGTTCGTCAGACGACCGAGTTCCTGCGTCGCCTCGCTGAGGACCGCTCGCAGCTCGACACCGTGCCGCTCGCCGAGGCCAAGGCCCTGCTCGAGGCCGCGGGCCGGCTCGCGAACCCGGTGAAGGACGACACCCAGCGCTTCCTGCGCCACAAGCACAAGCAGGAACGGCTCGAGAAGCGCCTCCAGGACCGCGCCGCGCGCGCCGAGGCCGGCATTCGGCAGGCCCGCAAGGCGCCGGTGTTCGTCGCGCCGCAGAACCTGCTCGGCTCGGGCGTGCCCCAGCAGCCTCGCACCGGCCGTCTGCTCGAGAAGCCCTTCCACTGCTACGTGTGCAAGCGCGAGTTCCGCGAGGTGCACCACTTCTACGACGCGATGTGCCTCGAGTGCGGTGACTTCAACTACCTCAAGCGCTTTCAGGTCGCGCCGCTCGAGGGCCAGGTGGCGCTCATCACCGGCGGGCGCGTGAAGATCGGCTACCAGGCGTCGCTGCTCCTCTTGCGCAGCGGCGCGCACGTCATCGTCACCACGCGCTTCCCGCACGACGCCTCGCAGCGCTACCTCAAGGAGCCCGACTTCTCGAAGTGGGGCCACCGGCTCGAGATCTACGGGCTCGACCTGCGGCACGCGCCATCGGTCGAGCTCTTCGCCCAGTTCATCTCGCGCACCCACCCCAGGCTCGATCTGCTCATCAACAACGCCGCGCAGACGGTGCGGCGTCCGCCCGGCTTCTACCGGCACCTCGCCGAGCTCGAGCACCAGACCGTCGCGACGCTCCCAGAGGCCTCGCAGCGGCTCCTCGTCGGCCACACCACCCTCGTCGACCAGGTGAAGCCCTCGGCGCGCGGTGACGCGCTGGCCACCTTCCGCAGTCACGATCCCGCGGTCGGCCTCCACAGCTCGGCGGCGCTCTCGCTGGTGCCGTACGATCTCGAACAGGACTCGAGCCACGCCTTCCCCGAAGGCCGGCTCGACGCCGACCTGCAGCAGGTCGACCTGCGCGCGGTCAACACGTGGCGGCTCAGGCTGGGCGAGGTCGCCACCGGCGAGATGCTCGAGGTGCACCTCGTCAACGCCGTGGCGCCGTTCATCCTCTGCGGGAAGCTGCGCGGCCTCATGGCGAAGGGCCGTACGACCTGGGGCCACGTCGTCAACGTGTCGGCGATGGAAGGCAGCTTCTCGCGCGGCACCAAGACGGACAAACACCCGCACACCAACATGGCGAAGGCGGCGCTCAACATGATGACGGTGACGAGCGCGCCCGACTACGCGAAGGACCTGCTGGCGATGAACGCGGTCGACACCGGCTGGGTCACCGACGAAGACCCCGCCGTGCACGCCGCGCGCAAGGCGGAAGCAGGGTTCGCGCCGCCGTTGGACATCATCGACGGCGCGGCGCGCATCGTGGACCCCATCTTCGCCGGAATCAACACCGGCGAACACGTGTGGGGTCAGTTCCTGAAGGACTACAAGCCGGCGCCGTGGTGAGGG
>JALOQF010000586.1 GCA_025459425.1 Myxococcaceae bacterium
CCCGCTGACGCGATGAGCGCGGGCGTCACGCCGGCCCACGCCGTCTTGGCCGAAGGCGCATAGGTGGCGCCGCCGCCGACGAACCAGGCGCTCGCTCCAGGCACCTCGGTGCAGGCCGCGCTCACGAGTCCGCCCGTGCAGGACTCGGCGACGGCGAGGGTGAAGCGCCGCTCGAGCAGCCTGGCTCCCAGCACGCCCGCGAGGGTCTCGTCGCCGGTGCCGAACACCACGTCGCCCAGCACCGCGCGGGCATCACGCTCGGCCGCGGCGACGGCGGCTTCGGCGGCGCTCGCCGTCGGGGCGGTAGCCAGCAGCTTGAGGTGGTTCTCGGGTGCATGCGTGCGGTACCCGAAGGTGACGCCCGGGTGCGCGGCGCGCAGCGGCGCCATCTTCGCGTCGAGGTGCGACTCGGGCAGGCCCATCGTCTTGAGGAGCGTCAGCCGCGTCACCTCGCCGGGCGCCAGCGCCGCGAGCGCGGCGATGCGGGGCACCACGTGGCGCTCCACCAGGTGCCGGTACTCGCGGGGCACGCCGGGCACGAAGAAGAGGGTGCAGGCGCCGCGCCGCTGAACGATGAGCGGGGCCGAGCCTTCGTCGTTCAGCACCGCCTCGGCGCCCCTGGGCACGCGCGCCTGGCGGCGGTTGTTCTCGGTGAGCGCGATGCCCCGCCGCTCGAACCGCGCGCGGATGTGGGCCATCACGGCCGCGTCTTCGACCAGCTCGACACCCGCTGCCTCGGCGGCGCTCTCGGCCGTCAGGTCGTCGGTCGTCGGCCCCAGCCCGCCGGACACCAACACGACGTCACAGCGCGCCGCGAGCGTGTTCAGCACCTCGACCAGGTCGGCCTTCACGTCGCCCACCACCGTCGAGCGGCGCACGGTGAGGCCCAGACGCTCGAGGAGCAGCGTCTGGAAGAAGCGGCTGTTGGTGTCGGCGGTCAGGCCGGTGAGCAGCTCGTCGCCGGTGCAGAGGGTCTCGATGCGCACGGCGGCGTTACAGCACTTCCTGCTCGTCGACGCCGTCGTCTTCCTCTTCGTCGTCTTCGTCGATGACCGCCGCGAGGGCCGCCGCCTTCTTCTCGACGAAGTACTTGCGCAGCAGCACCGCCGACTCGACCAACCCCGAGACGAGGTACAGGAAGAAGTAGGCCACGATGACGGACGCCGGGTGAATGCGCGTCGCGATGATGACGCCGCCGAGAAGAATGAAGGCGAGCACCAGCATCGACTTCTTCGAGAGCTTGAGGTCCTTGAAGGTGCGGTAGCGCACCGTCGACACCATCAGCAGCGCGAGGAACACCACCACGCCGAACACCGGCCAGCGCCACGTCTCGGGCACCGCGCCGCCCCGCGCCGCCTGGAAGGCGATCACCATCGACACCAGCCCGCAGGCCGCGAACGGAATGGGCATGCCGACGAAGAAGCGCGACGAACCGCCAGTGGGAGACCGAATGGCCAGCACGTTGAACCGCGCCAGGCGCAGCGCTCCGCAGGCCGCGAAGCAGAACGCGCCGAAGAGGCCCACCACGCCGAGCGGCTGAAGCGCCCACTTGTAGATGAGGAGCGACGGCGCCGCGCCGAAGGTCACCACGTCGGCCAGCGAGTCGAGCTCCTGGCCGAAGAGGCTCTGCGTCTTGGTGAGTCGGGCGACGCGCCCGTCGAAGCCGTCGAAGAAGATGCCGAAGAAGATGGCGAGCGCGGCCTGGTAGAGCTGGGTCGGAGAGGCCTCGCCGGTGCACAGCGTCATCGCGTAGAAGCCGCAGAAGATGGACGACACCGTGAAGAGGTTCGGCAGGACGAACATCAGGTCGCGCAGCTTCATGCCGCCGGCACCATACCAGCGCCGCTCGCCATGACGGGCCTCTTCGTCGTCTTTGGTGCGGTGGCCCTGGCGGCCCTGTGGGTCGTGGGGGCCCGGGTGCGCTACCACCTCGGCGACCGGCCCCGCCTGCTGCGCGTGCCCACGGCCGACGGGTGGACGCTGTCGCTCTGGCACCGCGCGCCGGCCACGCGCCGCTTCGAGGAGCCCGTCGTGCTGTGCCATGGCCTGGGAAACAACCACGCCTTCTTCGAATTCCGCGGCCGCTCGCACCTCGCGCGGGTGCTCGCCGAGGCCGGCTTCGAGGTGTTCACGATGGACTGCCGGGGCGCCGGTCGCTGGAGCGCGCCCGACCTCGCTTTCGCCGAGGCCACCATCGACGACTACGTCGACTTCGACGCGCCCGCCGTCGTCGAGGTGGTGCGTCGGCAGACGGGCAGCGCGCGCGTGTTGTGGGTCGGCCACTCGTTGGGCGGCGTCATCGGGGTGCTCGCCTCGGCGCGGGGCCTGCGTGGGCGACTCGGGGCGCTCGTCACCCTCGGGAGCCCCTTCTTCTTCGACTCGGGTCCCTTCTTCCGTCGCGCGCTGGCGTTCGGGCAGTCGCTCGCGCCGGCGGGGCGATTTCCGGCGCGCGTGCTCGCGACGGCCTTCGCGCCCGTCGCCGGCTGGTTTGCGCCGCCCCGGCTCGCGCGCATCACCGCTCGGGTCGACAACATCGACGGCCTCGAGCAGCGCTTCCTGCTCGCGAACGTGTTCGCCGATCTCTGGCGCGGCGTGCTCGCGCAGCTCGAGCGGTGGATCGAGTCGGGGCTCCTGCTTTCGGGCGCCGGCGTCGACCTGCGCGCGCCCGCGTTCGCCGTCGATGAGGTACCCACGCTGGTGGTTGGTGGAACGGTTGACCGCCTCGCGCCGCTCGAGGTGACGCGCGCGCTGTTCGACGCACTCTCGGCGCGGGACAAGGCGCTGGTGCTGCTTGGCCGGGAGTTCGGCCAGTCGGTCGACTACGGGCACGGCGACCTCGTCGTCGGCCGGGACGCGGACCGAGAGGTGTACCCGCACGTGGTGGCATTCCTCGCTGGGCGTGCGACGCCGAGTCGTGCCGAGGGTGCGGCCGACGGGCGGCGGGCTGGTGCCCCGAGCGCAGCCTCGTGACCCGGGAAGAGGCCCCGCGGCGATGAAGTGGCCACGCGCGCCGCGCTGAATCGTCGGCATGCCAGATGGAACGCGGTGGAGTTGCGACGAGCGGCTTTGCGGTGAACCGCGAAAGGTCCGCCGCGAGGTCCGCCGCGAAGAGGTCCGCCGCGAAGAGGTCCGCCGCGAAGAGGTCCGCCGCGAAGAGGTCCGC
>JALOQF010000587.1 GCA_025459425.1 Myxococcaceae bacterium
CATCTGCCCGAGGCCCTGGAAGGCCACCGCGAGCAGCCTCAGCGTGTCGATGTCGCGCGAGTCGGCCTTGAAGCAGACCTGGAGCTTCGCCAGCGCCCGCTTCTGATCGTTTCGCTGCAGGTAGAACTCGGCGAGCTCCTTGGCGAGCGCCAGGTCGTCGGGCTTGAGCGCGCTGATGCGCTCGGCGACGCGCAGGTAGTCGTCGATGCGGTTCTGTCGCTTGAGGTGCTCGGCGGCGCGGCTCAGCTCGCCGATCGCCTCGTCGTTCATCCGCTCGCGGACGTAGAGGTCGGCCAGCTTCACCCGCGACTGCACGTTGTCGGGGTCGAGGTCGACCATCTTCCGCAAGACGTCGAGCGACTTCTTCACGTCGCCCTGCTTGTCGTAGTGGTTGGCGACCACCTGGTAGTACGCCATCGCCTCGCCCATGAGCTGCAGCTGCTGGTGCAGCTCGGCGAGCTGAATGTTGATGTCGACGAGCGTCGGGTCGAGCTTCAGCACCTGCTTGTACTGAGCGACCGCCTTGAGGAAGAAGCCGTCTTTCGCGTAGCTCTCGGCCACCTTGACGATGAAGGTGGCGGCCGACGCGTTGTCATTCTTCTTCTGGTACAGCTCTCCCATCTTCTGGAGGATCCGAACGTCCTTCGGATCGACCTCCAGGATCTTCTGGTACTCCTTGATCGCCTTGTCGTAGGCGCCCTTGGCGACGAGCTTGCCGGCGGCCTCGATGATCTTGTTCTTGTCCAAGAAGGGCTGGGAAAAGCGGGTTTCGCGAGGAAAAACAACGGCCTCAGAAACCGAGAGGCTACCAGACGCCTCCGGCCCCTCCAAGGAAGTTACGGGGTCTCTTCGATGGCGCGTTTCAGTCGGGCGGTACCGGCCTCGCTCGCCTGCATGCGCTCGACGAAGCGCGTGTCATAGACCCCCTCGACGAAGGCGGCCTCGTCGAGCGCGGCCCGGTGGAAGGGAATGTTGGTGCGAATGCCCTGCACCACGTACTCGGCGAGCGCCCGCTGCATGCGGCGAATGGCCGTCGGCCGGTCTTCGGCGGTGACGATCAGCTTGGCCACCAGCGAGTCGTAGTGCGGCTGCACGACGTAGTTCTCGTAGGCCGCCGAGTCGACCCGCACGCCGAGGCCGCCGGGCGCGCTGTAGGCGGTGATCTTGCCTGGCCAGGGCGCGAACGACACCGGATCCTCGGCGTTGACGCGGCACTCGATGGCCGCGCCCTTCATGGTGATCTGCTCCTGGGTGAAGGGCAGCGGCTCACCGGCCGCGAGGAGGATCTGCGTGCGCAGCAGATCGATGCCGGTCACCTGCTCCGTCACCGGGTGCTCGACCTGGATTCGGGTGTTCATCTCCATGAAATAGAAGCGCTGGTTCTCGTCCATCAGGAACTCGATGGTCCCCACGTTCGAGTAGTTGATGCGCTTCATCGCCTCGACCGACACGCGGCCCATCTCGGCCCGCAGGGCGGGTGAGACGCCAGGCGACGGGCTCTCTTCGATGAGCTTCTGGTGGCGGCGCTGCACCGAGCACTCGCGCTCGCCGAGGTGCACGACGTTGCCATGCGTGTCGGCGACGATCTGGATCTCGATGTGACGCGGCTTCTCGACGTACCGCTCGAGGTACATGTCGCCGTTCGAGAAGGCCGACACGGCCTCGGCCGACGCGGTCGCGAACGCCTGGGCGATGGCCTTGGGCTCGCGCACGATCTTCATGCCGCGCCCACCGCCACCGGCCGCCGCCTTGAGAATGACCGGGTAGCCGATCTCGTTGGCGACCTCGACGGCCTCGTCGGCGCTCTTGAGCACGCCGGGCGAGCCGGGGAGCAACGGCAACCCGGCCTCGCGCGCGGCTTCCTTCGCCCGCACCTTGTTGCCCATCAGCCGAATGACGTCGGGCCGCGGGCCGATGAAGCCGATCTTGCACTTCGCGCAGACCTCGGCGAACTCGGCGTTCTCTGACAGGAAGCCGTAGCCCGGGTGAATGGCGTCGGAGCGGGTGATCTCGGCCGCCGACAACAACGCGGGCACGTTGAGGTAGCTGTCTCGCGACGGCGGCGGCCCGATGCACACCGCC
The DNA here is from genome assembly GCA_025459425.1 of Myxococcaceae bacterium. GTDB lineage: Bacteria > Myxococcota > Myxococcia > Myxococcales > Myxococcaceae > Xiheimicrobium. The sequence continues at coordinate 2,083 of JALOQF010000587.1, forward strand.
TCGTCGGCGAAGCGCACGTGCAGCGAGTTGGCGTCGGCGGTCGAGTGCACGGCCACCGTGGCGATGCCGAGCTCACGGCACGCGCGAATGATGCGCAGCGCGATCTCTCCACGGTTCGCGATGAGGACCTTCTTGAACATGGGCGCGTCTCCAGTCGTTCGTTCGACGTGCGGCGCACCGACGAGAACGGCGCGCCGCGCGAGGGGGCCGCTCGCGAACGCGGCTGGCGCGTCGGCGGCCGCCGGTTGGCCTTGCCGCTACTCGATGCGGAAGAGCGGCTGTCCGAACTCGACCGGCTGGCCGTTCTGCGCCAGCACCTCGGCGACCTTCCCGGCCACCTCGGACTCGATCTCGTTCATCAGCTTCATCGCCTCGACGATGCAGAGCACCTGGCCCTTCTTCACCGTGGCGCCGACCTCGACGTACGAGGGCTGATCGGGCGCCGGCGACCGGTAGAACGTGCCGACGAAGGGCGAGGTGATGACGTGCCCCTTCTTGTCTTCCTTCACCTCGGCCGCGACGGCCGGCCGGGGCGCAGACGGGCGAGGGGTGAGCGCGCCGCCCGAGGGAGCAGCCGGTGCAGCCGCCGGCGTCGACGGCACCACGTGCACCGCGGGCGACATCGGCATCGTCACCGGCTGCACCACCGGCGCCGGCGGAGGGCCACGACGAATCGACAACCGCTCACCGTTCCGGCGCCAGTCGAGGCTGGTGACCTCGCTGGCCTCGAGCAGCTCGACGATCTGCTTCAGGGCGTCGAGGTCGAACGCCGTGCCGGGCGTCACCTCGACGTGGGCGTCTGGAGCGCCTGCGGGCTTCTTCTTCTTGTCGGCCATGGGCGCTCGCGTCAGGCGGTGGCGGTACGGGTCAGGTACTTGCCGTCGCGGGTGTCGATCTTGAGCACGTCACCCTCGTTGATGAAGAGGGGCACGTTCACCTCGTACCCCGACTCGAGCGTGGCGGGCTTCGACGCACCCGAGACGGTGTCGCCGCGCACGCCGGGGTCGCACTTGACGACCTTGAGCTCGACCGAGTTCGGCAGCGTGATGCCGATGGCCTTGCCGTTGAAGAACAGCA
>JALOQF010000227.1 GCA_025459425.1 Myxococcaceae bacterium
GTTCCAGCAGGTACCCCAGACCATTCTCGAGGCTCGATTTCGACACGGCCTCGGCCGACCGCACCGTGCCGGCGAGGAAGTCGGCGCGGCCGTTCTCGAGGGCCTTCTTGAGGAACTCCTTCTTGTCCTGACCGTCCTTCGGGGCCTCGTGGGCCTGGCGCGCGGCGATCAGGTACGACTCGAGCAGGTCGAGCAGCAGATCGGCGAGGAACTGCACCGACGGCCGCCCGTGGGTCTCTGGCGCGATCGAGAGCGTGTCGCCGTCACGGACGACGAGGCCCAGCGCCAAAAGGTGCTCCACCGTGGCGTCGAAGAGGTGCTCGAAGGTCTGACCGACGGGGTAGATGAACTCCATCTTGAGGAGCCGCGAGAGCACCAGCGCGCGCTCCCGAATGGCCACGATGGAGCGCTCCGGCTCGACGGACAGCAGCGCGGCGCACACGATGGTGCGGCCGGCCACGAGGTTCATCAGCGTGTTCTTGTAGAAGGACAGCTCGGTGCGGCGCTCGTCTTCGACCTGGTAGATGGGCTCGCCGCGCGCCTCGACGATGCGCACGAAGCCCTCGGAGGCGAACATGCGCATCGCGTCCTGCACGGGGCCCAGCACGGTGGGCGACGAGGGCGCGTCCTTCAGCTGCACCGACAGCGGCGCGTTCAGGTCCGTCGCCATGCGGCGCAAGAGCCCGATGCGATCGGTCAGCTCGCGCACCGAGATGCCACGGCGGCGGTGGGCCAGCAGCGCCGAGGCGAGCAGCGCGTGCGGCGTCACCGTCGACACCCGCGAGATGCCGTACATCACCCGGTTGCCCAGCGCGCGCACCAGCGCCTTCTTCTGATCGTCGGTCGCCGTCTTCGGGTCGACCTGCCGCTCCTTCATCAGCTTCGCCAGCGAGACCGGCTCGTCGAAGGTGAGGTGAATGCGCCCGTAGTTCTCGGCCAGCACGCTGGGCGCCGAGAGCAGGGCCTTCAAGTCTTCCGGCTTCTTCTCGCCGCCCGCCAGCTCGGCCCGGTAGCTCGCGCCCTCGACGACCTTCTCGTAGTCGATGGCGACCGGCACGAAGAGCAGGTCGTTGCGGGCGCCCTCGAGCACCGCGTCGACGAGCCAGGTGAAGAGGCCGAGCTTCGGTGAGAGCAGCTTGCCCGTGCGCGAGCGCCCACCCTCGGGGAAGAACTCGTGGTGAATGCCGTCGTGCACGAGCTTCTTGAGGTACGCCTTGAAGACCGCCGTGTAGAGCTTGTCGCCCTTGAAGCTGCGCCGCAGGAAGAACGCGCCGCCGCGCCGCAGGAAGGGCCCCAGGGGGAAGAACGACAGGTTCGCGCCCGCGGCCACCAGCGGCACCGTGTAGCCACGCTGGAACAGCACGTAGCTCATGATCAGGTAGTCGACGTGGCTCTTGTGGCTCGGCGTCAGCACCACCGGCGCGTGCGCGGCCGCCTTCATCGCGCGCTCGAGCCCCACCTCGTCGACCTCGACGCCGTCGTAGATGCGGTTGAACACCTGGTGGAGGATCGGCGCGGTCATGCCCACCACGCTGGGGCTGTAGCGCGCGGCGATCTGCCCGAAGTTCTTCTTCGCCACGCGGTTGAGCGCGTCGACGCTCTTGCCGGTCTCCTTCGAGATCGCGTCGACCGTCTGCTGGAACACCTTGTCGCGCATCGCCTCGTCGATGAGGCGGTCGGTCGGCTTGCGCGGCGGCCCGAAGACCGCGCGCGTCTCGCGGGCGAGGTGGTGGTGCAGCGTCGAGCGCACCTTGCGGGCGATCACCTCGGTCGGTTGGGCGTGGTGATCGGCCACGAAGGCCTTCAGCTCGATCGGCTCGCCCACGCGGAACTGCGCGCGGTGGTAGTTGCGGAAGAACGCGCCGACGGAGTGGAGGAACCCCGGCGCCTCGGGGCTGCCGAAGACACGATCGAACACCGACGGGGTGATCTTCTGCAGCCACTTCTCCCAGACGAAGAGCTCGGGCACGAGGAAGATGGGCTGCTCGCTCTTGCGCGCCAGCTCGACGAGGGACGGGAAGGGATCTTCGTTGGTCAGCTTGCCCCGGGCCGAGTTGAAGGCCGCCTCTTTCAGGAAGATGAGGCCCGAGCCGCCCTGGCGACGCGCGTAGGTGAAGCGCACGTCGAAGTCGCCACGCTGGGCCGCGAGCGTGAAGGGCCGGGTGAACCACGGGCGCAGGTTCACCACCGCGCGCACCGGCGGCAGGCCGCGGCGCACCATCGCCCAGTGCAGGTAGAGGAAGTTCACCCACGCCGTCGTGCGCATCACGTGCACGACGAAGCCCTTCTCGTGCAGGGCCTTGAGCTCGTCGACGGCCGTCTGCGGAAAGCGCACCGGCTCGAAGTACCGGCGGGCCAGCCAGCGGCCTGCCGGCCCGAACTCGTGATGGAGCTGCGGCGACACGAAGGCCTCGGGCTTGGCGATCAGCGCGTCCACGGGGCGGCACCATAGCGGCAACGCCCGAAGCCGCGCTGCCTTTGTCACCCATTTCGTGGGGCGGCGCGCTTGCGTGCGGGGGGACTCGTCGCCAGAGTGGTGCGTGGAGGCCTCTTCATGCGCACCGTCTTCTTCGCCGTGACCTTCGTCAGCTCGCTCGCCTTCGCCCAGTACGAGAATGGCGGGGTGTGGACCGGCTACGTGGGCGGGTGGAAGCCGAACTACCAGCCACAGCCCGTGCGCGGAGGTCTGGTGACCGTCCCGAGCCAGTCCGACCGCGTGAACGCCCAGTGGCAGTGGTGGCAGATGGCCAACATTCAGAGCCAGTGGGCGCTCCAGGCCGAGCTGCAGCGTCGCACCGCCTCGGAGCAGGCCCTCGCGGCCCAGCAGGCCGAAGCCGCCCGCGCCTACCAGCTCGAGCAGGCCCGGCAGGCGCAGGTCGACGCCGAGCGCCGGCTCGCCGCCGAGCGAGAAGCGATGCTCCAGCGGCAGCTCGACGAGGAGCGCCGGCTGACGGCCGAAAAGGAGCTCCTCGCATTGCAGCGCCTCGAGGCCGAGCGCGCGGCGGCAGCAGCGGCGGTGGCGAAGGCAAACGCCGAGAAGGCCGCGCAACAGGCCGCGCCGGTGGTGGCCTCACGCGAAGACGACAAGCCGTCGACGCCGGGGAACGACATCTACCGCTGGGTCGACGACGAGGGTGTGGTGCACTACTCGACGCGCGTGCCTGACAGCGCGAAGGCTTCGGCCAAGCGCGTCGGCGGGTCGCGCTGAGCGTTCAGCGCTCGTCGATTCCTTCGGTCCCGTCGTTCCTCACCAGGCGAACAGGGCAGGGCTCGCCGTCAGCTCTCCCAGCCACGTCGAATCACCGCCGTCGGCCTCGTCGAGCCCACGGAGCCGGGTGGCTGCGCTCGAGCAACGCGTCGGCCAGAGGGTGGCAGGGGCGACTCACCACCGGCAGGCACTCGGTCCCGACGAGCAACGCCACGAGCCAAGGCGCGCCTCACCGGCCCCTCGGCCTGGGGAGCGGCTCGAGCAGCGCGTTCGCCTCGGCCCGGCTGGGGTACCCGGGTGGCCACACCGACAGCGCCTCGCGCACCAGCGCCCGGGCCCGCGCTGGCTCCGTGGAGATCAACAGCTGCGCCAGCCGGAAGGCGGCGTCGCCCCGCTCCTGGCTCGAGGGCAGCGCGAGGGCATACGCCTGGTCGAGGAGTGGACGCGCGGCGCTCGCGTTCCCCCGCGCGAGGTGCGTCGAGGCGAGCCCCACGAGGTTCTTCGCCGCCTCGGGGCTCTGCGCGCCCGGGCGGGCCTTCCGAATCGCCAGCGCCCGCGAGTCCGAGGCGAGGGCCTCGTCGTAGCGCCCGGCCTGCCGCTGCGCCGTGGCGAGGTTGGTGAGCGTGACGGCCACCGTGAGCGAGTCCGCTCCCGAGGCCTTCTCCTTGATCTCCAGCGCGCGGCGCAGCAGCGGGAGCGCCTCTGCAGGCCGGTTCTGATCGAGCTGCACCGCGCCCAGGTTCGAGAGCGACTGCGCCACCTTCGGGCTGTCGGGGCCGAACGCCGCTTCGCGGATGCGCAGCGAACGTTCGAGCGCGGCGATGGCCTCGTCGGTCTGCCCGTCGTCGTTGAGCGCGTTGGCGAGGTTGTTGAGCGTGTCGGCGACGGCCGGGTGATCGGCCGCGAGCACCGCCTCTTCGATCTCGAGCGCGGCGCGGAAGGCCGTCATCGCGTCCCGGGCCCGGCCCAGCGCGCGCAGGGCGATGCCGACGTTGTTGTGGCTCCGGGCGGCCAGCGGCGAGCGCGGCCCGTAGACGGCTTCGCGCAGCTCGAGCGCCCGCTGGTGGAGCGCCAGCGCCTCGGCGGTCCTTCCCTGGCGGTTGCGCAGCACGGCCTCGTTGTTCGAGAGCGAGGCCTCGAGCTCGCGCGGCGCGCCGAAGCGGGTGACGGCCACCCGCGCGTAGCGGGCCCACCGCTCGGCGTCACCGAGGGCGCCCTGGCCGAACGCCGCGAAGCCCACCCGATCGACCCACGCGCGCGCGAGCAGCTCGTCGTCACCCTGTTGCTGCGCGAGCAGAATCGCGTCTTCGGCGAGCTGGTCGGCCTTCCCGTAGTCGAGCTCGGCGGCCGAGAGGCGGGCCGACAGCCAGGTGGCTTCGGCGAGCGTGCCCTGGGTCTCGTCCGCCCGCGCGCTGACGACCACCTGGTCGACGAGGCTTCGGGCTTCCTTGACCTTCCCCGCCTCGAGCAGGGCCTTCACGCCAGCGAGCTCGTTCCGTCGCGAGCCGGGATCCGCCGCGGCCACCACGGGCCCCACAGTGCGCTCGCAGCTCTGCAGCTCGGGCAGGCCCGTCGCGAGCGTGACGGCGCGCTCCACCACGTCGGCGTCGGCCGTGCGCAGCAGCTTCGCCGTCGCGTCGAAGTCGGCGAGGCGCCGGCTCAGGCACACGATGCGCTGGCCCACCTGTTCGTCGGCCTGCCCGTCGGCGGCCTCGCAGGCCTCCTTGCGACGGTCGACCCACCGGCGCCCCCAGCCGTCCATGAGGCGCTCCGTTTCGCTCCACGCCGTCGCCGCCCAGGGCCTGCCCGAGGCCCGGAACGCCTCGCGCGCCTGAGCCTTCGCGGGCTCGTCCCACACGCCGGCGAGGCGCGACGAGAAGCCCGCGCAGCGTTGGGACTCACGCCGGGCGAGCGCCACCACGATGCCGAGCGAGAGGGTGGCCAGCACCGCCACCGCGATGGTGACGACCTGCCGCTGGCGCGACGACTTACGCCGGCCCAGCTGAATCAGGAGCGCCCGCAGCGACTGAAAGCGCTCGTCCGGGTTCGCGCGCAGGGCCTTGAGGAGCAGCTCGTGAATGCGCCGGGGCACCTGCGTCTTCCGCGGTGGCGGCCGCACCCGGTTGAGCTGCATCTCGGCGGCCACGGCGGGCGCCGTCTCGCCCTCGAAGGGGCGCATGCCGTAGAGCGCCTCGTAGAGCGCGATGGCGAAGCTGAACTCGTCGCTGCGCGGGTCGGTCGGCTTCCCGTACATCGCCTCGGGCGACATGTACGCCGGCGTGCCCAGCATGATGCCCGGCAGGGTGATGCGCCGGCGGATCGAGCCGGTCGGCGTCTCGGCCGTCGGCAGCGGCGTCGGGTCCTTCTGCTGGGCGTGTTCGTGCGCGAGCCCGAAGTCCATCACCCGCGCGCGGCCCTGGCGGCTGACCACCACGTTGTCGGGCTTGAAGTCGCGGTGGGTGACGCCCGCCTCGTGGGCCGCGGCCAGCCCGTCGCCCGCCTCGAGGAAGATCTCGAGGATCTCGCGCCACGTGCGCGGCTGCGCCGTCAGCCACTTCGTCAGCGTCTGGCCTTCGACGAACTCCATCGCGAGGTAGACCTGCCCGTCGACGATGCCCACGTCGTGCACGGTGACGACGTTCGGGTGCGTCAGCCGCGCCAGCGCCTGGGCCTCCCGCATGAGGCGCAAGCGGAGCTCGTCGGCGATGCTCGAGTTCTGGTGCTCGGCCTTCAGCAGCTTGAGGGCGACCTTCCGGTCGAGCGCGGGATCCCACGCGGCGAGCACTTCGCCCATGCCGCCGGCCCCGAGCCGCTCGAGCACGACGTAGCGATCGACGGTGTCGCCCCGGGTGAGCGAGCGCCCGGGCTCCGAGACCTCGGGCTGCGGGTGCTCACCGGAATGGTGCGTCCGTTCGAGGCCCGGGTCGGTCGCGGGCTGCAAGTCGGGATCGCTGCTCCGCGGCGGGAGCGTGTCGCCGAGCAGCACGTCGTCTTTGGGGTGCGAGTCCGACACGGGGCCTTCGTCGGGTTCAAGCATGATCGGGCGGGGCGCTCCACGCCGTGGTTTCGTCGCCGGACGATTGCCAGGCAGGAGTAGGGTGGCCGCCATGAGCGACGTCAAAACCCTGCGGCTCGCCTCGGCCCAGCTCTCGAAAGCGTCCGTCGAGGCGTTTCTCGTCTACCAACGCACGCTGCTGGCAGGCCTCGCCGGGTCGAGCGACGAGGCCCACGCGTCCTGGGCGGGCCGGTTCGCCTTTGCCCATGCCCGGGCGCTCCAGGAGTCTGGCCTCGACGCCCTCACCCAGCAGCGCCTGAAGGTGGCCGTGAGCGAGTACGCGGGGAAACGATCGGCCTGGTTGACGGTGAAGCAGCGCGTGGCCGAGGCCGAGGCCGCCCTGCACCTCGCGAAGGGCCAGGGGAAACCGGTGCCCCCGAAAGAGGCGGCGCTTCTCGCCCGGGCCAGCAGCGAGCTGCACCGGCTCGAGGACTTCGGCGAGTTCTCCAGCCGCTACGGCGAGGGCGCGCTCGAGCTGCTCCAGGCCCGCGAGCTCGAAGTGGTGACGCTCCACCGCGACTTGAGCCGGCTCGAAGGCTCGGGCGGCCACCTGCACCCATGAAATGAGGGGCCGCTGTCAGCGTTGACAGGCCCACCGAGGAGCGTCAGAAGCCCGCCCGTCATGACGACCAAGAAAGACCTGAAGGATCTCAAGTCTCCCGACGAGTTCCAGAAGATCGGCCAGCAGGCCGTCCCGTTCCTCGAGCAGCACGGCAAGAACATCGTCCTCGGCGTGCTCGCCTTCGTCGGCGTCGGTGGCGGTGTGGCGCTGGTGAGCCACGTTCAGAAGCGCGGCAACGAGGCCGCGATGTACGAGTACGGCGCCGCGCTCAAGGTGCTCGATCGCGAGGTGAACGCGAACGTGCCGGCCGACGCCCCGAAGGACGAAGACCCGCCGTTCAAGTCCGAGAAGGAGAAGGACGAGGCGATCATCGCGAAGCTCACGGCGTTCCGCGGCGAGAACAAGGGCAAGAAGTCGGCGGTCAACGCCGCGCTGCCCCTCTCCCAGGCGCTGCTCCGGCAGGGCAAGCCCGACGATGCGCTCAAGCTCGCCGAGGAGTTCCTGAAGGACGCCGACCCGGCCGACCCGCTGCGCCCGGTGGCGCTCGAGACCCGTGGCTACGCGCTCGAGAGCACCGGCAAGCTCGACGAGGCGGCGGCCGCCTTCGAGAAGCTCGCCCAGGAGAACAAGACGGACTTCATGAAGGGCATGGGGCTGTACCACCACGCGCGGATCCTCGAGAAGAAGAACGACCTCACCGGCGCCATGAAGCGGTACGGCGAGGTGCAGTCGAGCGCGTCGGACTCGTCGGCGGCGCGCCTCGCGAAGGAGCGCATGGGCCTGCTCGCCGCGAAGGGTGTGGCGCTCCCGGCGATGCCCCAGGCGGCTGCGGCCGACGCGGGCATGTGACGATGCGGCAGCGCCTCGGCGTCGTCCTGGCGATCGCAGCGGGCGTCGTCGGCTGCCGCGCCATTCCGCTCAACGACGATCCCACCATGCCGGTGCGGCCGGCGCAGGTCAGCCCGCCCGCGCTGTGGGAAGTCGACTGGTCCGCGCCGCTGGTGAAGCTCGAGCTGCTCGAGTACCAGCCGCGCGAGACGGCCCGGCCGGCCATCGACCCCGACACCGAGCGCATCATCGTCACCACCCGTGACGGCGGCATCCGGTGCCTGTCGCCCATCGACGGCTCGGTGCTCTGGGAGAAGAAGACGCTCGGCAAGTTCTTCTCGGGCGCGGCCATCGTGCAGGGCGTGGCCTACGTGCCCGGTGGCGACGGCGTGCTGTACGCGATTCGGGTGCTGTCGGGCGAGCTCGTCTGGGAGTTCAAGGCGAACGAAGAGCTGATCACCACGCCCGTCGTCGCCGAGGGCCGGGTGCTCGTCACCTCGTCGCAAGACACGCTCTTCGCCGTCGACGCGCAGACCGGCAAGTGGACGTGGCAGTACAAGCGCGACCTGCCGCAGGGCTTCACGGTGCGGGGCGCCTCGGCGCCGGTGGCGGAAGACGGGCTCGTCTACGCCGGGTTCGCCGACGGCTTCCTCGTCGCGGTCGGGCTCGACGACGGCGTCGCGCGCTGGGAGCGCAAGCTGACCATCTCGGGCGGGCAGCAGTTCAAGGACGTCGACTCGAGCCCGGTGCTCGACGAGAACGGCCGGCTCTACGCCGCGAGCTACAAGGACGGCGTCTTCGCCCTCGACGCGAAGACCGGCGACATCGTGTGGACGTCGACGCGCGGCGGCGTCACCTCGCTGCTCCTGCGCGGCGAGGTGTTGTTCTGCACTGGCGACGGTACCCTCACCGCCATCGAGACCCGCACCGGGCGCGCGCTCTGGAGCCTCGACCTGTCCGACCGGACGCCGAAGGGGAAGGGCAACAACGCTGGCCGGCCGCCCATCATGACGCGCGGCTACATCGTCGTGCCCACCTCGACGGCGCTCGCGTTCGTCGATCCCTCGGTCGGCAAGGTTCGCGCCGCGTGGAACCCGGGGCGGGGCGTGACGGCCACCCCGTCGCGGTTCGTGTCGGCGCGCGGCGGCAATCGGCTCTACGTGCTCACCAACCTCGGCACGCTCTACGCGCTGCAGCTCGTCGGGAGCGGCGGATGAAGCGCGTGCGCGTCGTCGCGGGCCTCATTCCAAGCCCCGCCGATCCGACCCGCTTCCTCGTGCAGCAGCGCCTGCCCACGGCCAGCCGCGCGAACCTGTGGGAATTCCCAGGCGGGAAGATCGAACCCGGAGAGTCCGAGGCGCAGGCGCTCGCGCGGGAAGGCCAGGAAGAGCTGGCGGTGTCGCTGAAGGTCGGGCGCAGCCTGTGGCGCACCGAGCACGCGTACCCCGACCTCGTCGTCGAGCTCGAGCTGTTCGCCGCCGAGATCGCCGAAGGTGAGCCCAGGGCCCTCGGCGCCCAGGCCCTGCGCTTCGCCACGCCCGCCGAGATGAAGCAGCTGCCGTTCTGCGAGGCCGATCTGCCGCTGCTCGACGCGCTGGCCGACGGCTCCGTGCCGACGCGATGAGCGGGTTCCTCGAGCGCACCTTTCAGCTCTCGAAGGGCGTCGGGCCGTTCCGCGAGCGCGATCTGTGGGCCCGGGGCGTCGAGACGTGGGCCCAGTTCGAAGCCGCCGCGGAGCAGGGGCCCGTCATGTCGGTCCGCCTCGACGCCGAGACCCGCGCGCGCATCGACGAGGCGAAGGCCGCGCTGGCGCGGGGTGACGTCGCCCAGCTCGCGTCGCTGGTGCCTCCGAAGGAGCACTGGCGCCTGTACCCGCACTTCGTCGAGCAGGCGGCGTTCTTCGACATCGAGGCTGACGGCGAGCACGTGCCCACGGTGGTGGGGATCATGGACCGCCACGGCGTGGCCAGCTTCAGGCGCGGGCACTCGCTGGCTCAGCTCCCGGCGCGGCTGGCCGAGAGCGCCATCTGGGTGACGTTCAACGGCGCCGTGTTCGACGTGCCGGCGCTCCAGAAGGCCTTCGAGGGCCAGCCGTTTCCAACGCCGGCCGCGCACGTCGACCTGCGCTTTCTGGTGCGGCGTACGGGCCTCAAGGGTGGACTCAAGGGCGTGGAAGAGGCGCTGAACCTCCACCGGCCCGCGCACCTCAAGGGCGTGAAGGGCCTCGACGCGATTCACCTGTGGCGCCTGTGGAACGACCACCGCGACGTGAAGGCCCTGCGGGTGCTGGTCGAGTACAACCTGTACGACGCGGTCAACCTGCGCGCGGTGCTCGAGTGGTGCATGTGGCGGCTCGCGGACCAGGCCGCCTGGCAGCTCGAGCGGCGGCCCGTCTTCGAGCGCGGCGAGGTGCTCTATGACGTCTCGAAGCTCGTGCTCGCCTTGCCGTGAAGTCGATGCTCACCGAGCGTCGGGGACGGGCGTTCATTCAGCAGTGCCATCGGGCTCGAGCAGCCGAGTGACCGCAGCGGTCAGCGACGGATCTTCTTCGACTTCTTCGAAGCCTGTCCGGGCTCGGGCTGCACCTCGCCAGCGACCCGGAAGGCCAGCCGCCACTCGTCAAAGTCGCGGCCCAGCAGGTCGGTGACCCGGTCGGCAGACTCGGAGTCGACGAGCACCGCGTAGGAACGGCCCGGCTTGAGCGGCTGGACCAACTCGATGCGGTACCGGAAGCCCGCATCGGAGGTCTCGAGCACGTCGTCGCTGGGCACCACTGAATCGGTCCAGTCGAGCAGTCGAACCCGCGCGCCCTCGAGCGCAACCGGAGCGCTCAGCTCCACAACACGCGCCGGCTCGACCACCACGCCCGCATCGAACTCGTCGAACACCGCGACGCCTCCATCCGACAGGGTGAACTCGAGTCGGAAGGCCAGCGGCGCAGGTGGCCCCGCATCGACCGGCCCGGCGTCCACGCTCGCATCACCGACGTCCGACGAACGAACCTCTGGGGCTTCCCGCGGGCAGCCAAGAAGGAGCAGGGCAACGGCGAGGCCTGACGGCAGAACGGAGCGAGACACGAAGCCCGAAACCGTACGCGAGGACGAACGACAGACCCTCCGAATCCGACCTGTCTTAAGTTGACATAACGCTCATTATTCGAGTTCGTGGGGTGGGCGTTCCCGAGGGTGAATGGTGTTTCTGGTGCCGTTGGCGGCGGTCACTTCACGTACCGGCTCAGCACGCAGTCGAACAGCGCGTCTTCGAAGCGCTCGGCGTCGGCGGTCGGCATCGAGGTGATCGTGAACGAGATGCGCGAGTTGCCCATCTGCTTGATCGCCGCGACCACGCTGGCGCTCCCGGTGACGGGCTCTGGGCCGATGCGCAGTGAGAACGTCACCTTCTCACCGACGTTGAAGTGCGTTGGCACCAGGGCGCTGAAGCCGCCGCCGGACACGTCGCGCGTGAGGCACTTGTAGGCGTTGTTGAGCTCGATCTGCCACGCCTGGGCGATTCGAAACGCGCGCCGGTGGGTCTGGCCCTCTGGCACCGCGAGGCCCTGGGCCTGGACCAGCGATCGCGCCAGCTCCTCCTTCATCGCGCGGTGGCGTTCGCTCGAGCCGTTCTTCCGGGCCTGCTCGTGCACCTGCTTGAACTGAATCATCCACTGCTCAGCGTCCATGGTGGCTCTTTTTTTCCGTTCTCGCTGTTCGCGTATCGACACACACCGGCCGACAGCTTCATGCGACATTCACGCAGGTCTCATGTGACATCTGGATCATGGCAGGCTCGAAATTCCGGTTGTTTACGTGCGGCCCGCCCGGCAACTGGTGTGAATCGGGCGTGTCTGCGTGGGAACACGTTCTGCAATCTGCGCATCGAGGACCCATCGACCATGCATCCGCTCACGCCCGCCCAGCACGATCGCCTCAACCGACGGATTCGCCGTGAACTCTCGACGCCGCTCACGTTCGGGCTCCTGGTCGGCGCCGGCCTCTTC
>JALOQF010000020.1 GCA_025459425.1 Myxococcaceae bacterium
CGGCGGGTTCGCTGGTGGAGGCCCCATCAGCCCCGGCGAGTCCTGCGCGAACGCGATTCCACTCTCCGTTCCTTCGACGGTGATGGGGTCGACGGTCGGTGCTGCGTCGAACCACGAGTTCGTCAACGGAGCCGGTTGCCGTCGCATCGGGCCCGGCACGCCAGACAACGCCTATGCGATCACCGTCCCGCCGCTGCGAGCCATCGCGGTGACCCTCACGCCCCAGAACTGGGACGCGGTCATCAACCTCGTCAGCGACCCCTCGCTCTGCGGCGTCCCCGGGAACCCTGGGCGCACGTGCCTCGCCAGCGCCGACGACCCGGAGCGCGTGACGTGGTTCAACGCGAGCTCGTCACCCACGACGGTCTTCCTCGTCATCGGTGGCTTCTCGGCCGGCGGGCGCGGTGGGTTCACGCTGAGCGTCGACTTCGTCGAAGGTGAGCGCTGCGAGGCGCCCATCGTCTTCGATGCGGGCGTTGCGCTCGTCAACCAGGGCTTGAGCGGCTTCGCGAACGACTACACGACGCCGGGCTCGAGCTGCGCGAGCCGCGTCTTCGGGCCAGACCGCGTGTACCAGACGACCGTTCCAGCGCAGTCGGCGCTGTCGGTGCAGGTGGCGCCCATCAACGCCGACACCAACATCTCCTTTGCCGTGAACGCGCCGACCTGCGCGGCGCGCCAGTGCGCGGGCACTCCAGCCGACACGACCGGCATCGGCGCCATCGATCGCGGGAGCTTCTTGAACACCGCGTCGGTGCCCGTCGACGTGTGGATCGTCGTCGACTCGTCGAGCCAGGGAAGCAACGCGAGCTTCACGCTCACCTCGGCGGTCGGGCCGCTCCCGCCGCCCGGCGATACCTGCGGCACGGCCACCGTGATCGGCCCCAACCAGGTGCTCCCCAACGAGTCGCTCGCCGGCATGCTCGACACCGCGAGCGTCGGGCAGGGCTGCGACTTCAGGCCAGGCCCCGATCGTGTCTACGCCGTCGACGTGCCCGCGTTCAGCACGCAGTTCGCGACGGTGACACCAACCTCGCCCGGGTTCGATCCCACCTTGAGCGTCGCCGACGCGCTGACAAGCTGCTCCGCCAATCAGTGCGTCGCTGCGGCCTCGCCCGGGCCTGGCGGACGGACGGTCGCCTTCACCAACCAGTCGGTCGTCACCCGACGCTACTACCTCATCGTCGATGCCTTCGTGGCGAACGGGGCGCCGACGTCGTTCTCGCTCTCGACGAGCAACGGCGTGGTGTTCGACGGTGGTTCGGACGCTGGCTTCGATGCCGGGGTGAGCTTCCCCGACGCAGGACCTCTCGATGGTGGAAGCGCTCCGCTGGGAGAGACCTGCGCGGCTCCGGAGCCGCTCGTGCTCGCCGCTCCCGTGCTGGTGCCGCTCGGCGTGTCGACCAACGACACCACGCCCCTGTCGGGCTCGTGCAACTTCGGCCCCGGCGGAGACCGCATGTTCAGCGTGACGATTCCCAGCGGGCAGCGGCTCACCGTCACCGCGAGTCCCCAGGCGCCCTTCGATCTCACGCTCTCGTCGGCGCCGGGCACGGGCGCGTGCGCCATGGGGCTGTGCACCCAGTCGGTCCAGAACACCGGCATCGGTGGCACCGAGACGATCATCGTCGACAACCCGCTGGCCGCGGACACCACCGTGGTCATCATCATCGACTCGTTGACGCCGATGTCCGGGCAGGTGGGCCTCTTCGCGACCCTCGCGCCCTTCGTCGGTCAACCTGGCGACACCTGCCAGGCGCCCATTCCGGTGATGGCGCCGCAGACGTTGGTGGGCCTGACGACCCAGGGGCTGACGCGCGACTACGTGCTCTCGGGTGGGGCATGCCGCGGTCCGATGGGGCCCGAGGCCGTCTTCTCGCTCACCGTCGGGCCGGGGCAGACGCTCTCGGTCACGGTGAACTCGATGGCCGACGCCGTGGTGAACGTGCTCTCGGGCCCTGCCGCGACGTGTGGCCTGCAGGGGTGCCTCGCGGGGGCCGACGCCACCGCCACCGGCACCGAGACCGTCACCTGGGTCAACGCCACAGGCACCGCGCAGACCGTCTTCGTGGCGGTGGGGCGCTTCGGCATGGCGCCGCCGCCCATGCAGTACGACGTCTCGTTCTCCCTCTTGCCGTGAGGCCCTGTCGTGACGTCGAGGCGCATGGGCGTGCGTCGGGCGAGGGCCCGCCGTATGGTGCCTCCATGATCCGGTGGACTCTGGCAGGGGCTCTCGCGGCGGCGCTCCCCGCGTTCGCGACCACGCTCATCGCGATGGACGTGCCCGCGTTGACGAAGGCCGCCGACGTGGTGGTGCGGGGCACGGTGGTGCGGGTCGAGGCGCGGTGGACGATGGACCGGTCGCGCATCGTCACCGACAACGAGATCCTCGTCGCGCAGACCTACAAGGGCAACGTCACCGCGAAGACGGTGGTGGCGATGCAGCCCGGCGGCGTGGTGGGCGAGCTCGGCCAGAAGGTGCACGGCGCGGCCACGTTCGCGCTGGGCGACGAGGTGGTGGTGTTCCTCGAGCGGCGCGGAGACCGCTTCACGGTGGTGGGCCTCGCGCAGGGGCGCCTCGTCGTCGACCGCGCCGGCGCCGAGGCGGTCGTTCGTGGCGGCGAAGAAGAGCTCTTCCTCGTCGACGCGAAGACGCACCAGCCAGTGAAGGCGCCCATCGAGCCGATGCGCCTTGCTCGCCTCGAAGCCCTGGTGCGCGAGAGCCTGCCGGCCGTCAGCCCGGAGCCGCTCTCACCGAAGGGCCCGCTCTCGCCGCAGCCGGTGAAGACGCCGTGATCGCCGTCCTCGTCGTCAGCCTCGTCTCGAGTCAGGCCTACGCGCGCAGCCGCGCCACGGAAGGCGACACGAAGACCCAGTGCCTGTGGTGGAAGGAGCGCACCGTCATCACCTGGCGCCAGTCGACGCTGGGCAGCCAGCGCACGCCGGGCGAGTCCGAGTTCGCAGCCGTCGAGGCCTCGTTCGCGGCCTGGCAAGAGGTCCTCTCGAGCTGCGGCAGCCTGTCGTTCGAGCAGGGCCCGCGAAGCACCTCGAGGCTCGCGGAGTATGCCGAGCGAGGCGCCAACGAGAACCTCGTGCTGTTCCGCGAGCAGCGGTGCAACGAGGTCGCGCCCCGGCAAGATCCCTGCTTCTCCGACGGCTCGTGTGGCAACAAGTACGACTGTTGGCAGTTCAGCGAGAGCGCCATCGGCATCACCACCACCAGCTTCGACCCGCGCACCGGGAAGATCCTCGACTCGGACATCGAGCTCAACGGCCCGGCCTATCTGTTCACCACCGTCGACGCGCCGCCGTGCGTGCGTGGCGCCGAGAGCGTCGCCTGCGTGGCTGCCGACGTTCGCAACACGATGACGCACGAGATCGGTCACCTGCTCGGCCTCGCCCACATCGACGAGGCCACCTCGACGATGGCGCCGAGGGCGATGACGGGTGAGACGGTGAAGCGCACCATCGACCCGGGCTCTCGGCGCTTCATCTGTGACGTGTACGCGAAGGGTCAGCCCTCGAAGACGTGCTTCACGCTCGCGCTGGGTACCGAGTCGGCGCCGGTGGCGAAGACGGGGTGCGCCGCGGTGCCGGTGTCGTCGCTCCTGGCGGTGGCGCTGGTGCTCGTGCGGCGGCGGAGGCGCTAGGCAGTGCGCTGCGCAGGGCTCGCGCTCGGGCTGTTGGCGTCGACGGCGCTGGCCCAGCCCTACCTGCGCACCCGTGCGCTCTCGAACACCGGCAACTCGGAGCTGTGCGTCACCTGGAGCGTGCGCCAGCTCACCTACCGGCAAGACACCGCGGGCAGCTCGCGCACGCCCGTCGAGGCCGAGTTCACCGCCATCGACAACGCGTTCGCCGCCTGGCAGGCGCTCGCGCGCGGGTGCTCCGACTTCGAGTTCGTGCGGGGCCCGCGCATCGCCGACGCCGGCGTGGGGAAGGGCACCGGAGACGACAACGTCATCATCTTTCGCGAGGAGAACTGCCGCGACGTGGTGCCGCTGGCCGACCCGTGTCAGACCGACTCGAGCTGCGGCAACAAGCACCGCTGCTGGGAGCACGGCGACGCCACCATCGCGCTCACCACCTCGACGTACTCGACGCGCACCGGCGTCGTCTTCGACTCGGACATCGAGTTCAACGCGGGCAAGTCGGCCGACGGCACGCGCTTCCTCTTCACCACCATCAGCTCGCCGCCGTGCAGCGAAGGCATGGAGACGCCGTTCTGCACGGCCTACGACATCCAGAACACGGCGACGCACGAGATCGGCCACATGGTGGGGTTCGATCACGTGAGCGAGCCCAGCTCGACGATGGCGCCGACCGCGCCGCTGGCGGACTTGCAGAAGCGCGTCATCGACCCCGGCACCGCGTCGGGCTTCTGTGGCACCTACCCCCGCGGCAAGCCGCCGGTGCCCTGTGACGAGCTCGCGCAGCTCAAGAGCCGCATCACGGCGCGCAACACCGGCACGCTCGGGTGCACGTGCGAAGGCGCGCGCGGGGCGGTGGCGCTCCAGCTCGTCGGGCTCTGGGCCCTGCGTCGGCGGAGGCGGAGCCAGGCACGGTGAAGCTCGAGAAGGTGCTCCAGTCGCAGGGCTTCGGCTCGCGAAAGCACTGTCGCGCGTTGATCGAAGGCGGGCGGGTGCGCGTGGCGGGCCAGGGCGTCGACGACCCGGAGCGCGAGGTGACGCTCGAGGGGCTGGACGTCGAGGTCGATGGGACGTCGTGGCGCTGCCGCGAGAAGGTCTACCTGGCGCTCCACAAACCCGTCGGCGTCGAGTGCAGCCACGCGCCGTCGCACCACGCGTCGGTGTTCTCGCTGTTGCCGTCATTCCTCGTCGAGCGCGGGGTGCAGACCGTCGGGCGCCTCGACGCGGACACGTCGGGGCTCCTGCTGTTGACCGACGACGGCGCCTTCATTCAGCGGCACACCTCACCGAAGTGGAAGGTGCCCAAGGTGTACGAGGTGACGTGCGCCGAGCCGGTGACGGAAGCGCAGCTCGAGGCGCTTCGAGCGGGCGTCGTGCTGGCCGATGACCCGAGCCCTGCGCGTGGTGACGCCCAGGCCCTTGCGGAGCGGACGCTGAGGCTCACCATCACCGAGGGGCGCTACCACCAGGTTCGGCGCATGCTGGCGGCGGTCGGCAACCACGTCGTCGCCCTGCATCGCACCGCCGTCGGCGAACTGTCGCTTCCCCAAGAGCTCGGCCCCGGGGCGTGGGCGCTCGTCACTCCTCTGGCGGTGGGGCGGTGACGTCGAGCGCCTCGGCATCGGCGTAGAGCGCGGCGAGGTCGATGGTGGCGCCGACCGACGCGAACTCGACCGCCGTCTCGCTGAAGTCGTAGAGCTCGAACCGGCCCGAGGCGTTCCGGCGGAACACCTCGACCCGTCGTTCGGTCTGCGACACGAAGGCGAACTCCTGCAGGGCCCCGATGCGGGTGTACTGCCTGGCCTTCTCGCCGCGGTCGTACGCCTCGGTCGAGGCGCTGAGGACCTCGATGATGAGGGTCGGGTTGGCGATCGCCTCCTCATCGTCGACGGCCCGGCGGACGGGGCCGCAGACCACCGTGACGTCGGGGTAGCACGAGAACTGGCCCTCGACGCGCCGCACCCGCGCATTCGATTCGAAGACGATGCATCGACGGCTCGCGAGCGCGTTTCCAAGGAGCCGCCCAGCGGAATGACACAACGTCGAGTGCCTGAGCGTGCCGCCCGACATCGCAAACACCTCGCCGTCGAGGAAGTCGTGCTTCTCGGCGGACCGCTCCTCGGCGGCGAGGTACTCCGGGTACGACATCTTCAGCTTCTCCGCAGCCGTCATGGCGACGGTTGTACTTCATCTCGGCTCCGTGGTTTCAGCCCCTCCCGTGGCTCCTGGCCCCCGTACCTGCGCGCATTGCGAGCGGCCCATCGCGCCCACCGAGACCTGGTACCGCTTCGCCCTCGTCCTCCAGGGGGAAGCCGAGGTGCTCGACCCGACCGGCGCCGCCGATGAGCCAGAGGATCTCCTGGCCCAGCTCGAGGCGTTCGACCCGGCCGAGCTCGAGGCCCAGGTGCACGAGGAGCAGTCGGGCGTGCTCTGCGCGGCCTGTCGAGCCGAGCTGCGCGCGTTCCTGGGGCTGCGCTTTCGCGTGCAATAAGTGCGCGGAATCGCTCTGCCTCGGGCGGCAGGTCTGACAAACCTGTGATGGGCGGCGGGCCGCAGTCCGCTACACCCTTTCTCGATGCTCGCTGCAGTGGTCGCGCTCGTGTTGGCCCAGTCACCCGACGTCGTCGATGCCGGGGAGGCCGTCGTTTCATCCGTGGTGGCGAGCGACGCTGATGCTGGCGTGGCCGGCGCTGGCGCCACCCCGAACGACGTGAAGGACGCCGGCGCCGACGACGAGCCCGATCGCCGGCTGCAGACGGTGGTGACGGGCTCGCGCACGGAGCGCAAGCTGCAGGACGTGGTGGTGCCCACCGAGGTCATCACCCGCACGCAGATCGAGCAGCTCGGCGTGCGCGATCTCGGCCAGCTGCTGCAGCAGCACCCCGGCGTCGAGATGGTCTACACGAACCGCGGCGTCGGCATCCGCCTCCAGGGCCTCGACCCCGAGTACGTGCTGGTGCTGATCGACGGCCAGCGCGTCGCCGGCCGCGCCGGCACCATCACCGACGTGACGCGGTTCTCGCTGCGCGATCTCGAGCGCGTCGAGATCGTCAAGGGGCCGGCGGCGGCGCTGTACGGCGCTGACGCGGTCGGCGGCGTGATCAACCTCATCACCCGACGGCCACAGCGCGAGCTCGAGCTGTCCCTGCGCGCGATGGGCGGCGGCTTCCAGAACGGGTCGCGCGACGTGCCGCTGGGCTCCGAGGCCGACGTGCGCGCCCACGTGGGGTCGAAGCTCGGGCCCTTCGAGCTGCGCGGCGGCGCCGGTTTTCGTCACCGCAGCCCGTTCGATCGCAACCCCGACAACGTGGCCGACAACGGGCCCGGTATTCGGCGCTTCGACTACGACGTCGATCTCTCGTGGAACCCCAGCGACGCGGTGCGCGTGTGGAGCCGCACCTCGTACGCGTGGACCGACCTGCGCGCCATCGACGAGAGCGACACCGGCGCCGTCTTCAACCGCGTGCAGCGCACCGAGAACGTCGACACCTGGCTGGGCACGCGCGCCACGCTCCCGACCGGCACGGTGCTCACGGCCCGCGGCCACTTCGGCTTCTTCAAGGACCAGTTCCTGCTCGACCAGCGCAACTCGCGAAAGCTCGACGAGTACACCCAGACGATCACCCGGCTCTTCGAGGGCTACGTGCAGGTCGACCACCGGGTGGGGAACCACCAGCTCACCGGCGGCGCCGAGGTGCTCAGCGAGAACCTCTCGAGCACGCGGCTCTCGTCGACCTTCGTGCAGCGCGGCCGCTTCGGCCTCTTCGTGCAGGACAGCTGGACGACGGGCGGCAGCGGGCCGGTGAAGCTCTCGGTCGAGCCGGGCTTCCGCGCCGACATCGACAGCCAGTTCGGCGGAGCGCCCTCACCGCGGCTCGCGTTCAAGATCGACGCGGGCCAGGCCCTCACGTTCCGCGCGTCGTGGGGCCTCGGCTTCCGGCCGCCGTCGTTCAACGAGCTCTTCCTCCAGTTCTGCAACACCGGCATCGGGTACTGCGTCGCGGGCAACCCCGGCCTCATCCCCGAGCGCAGCGGCTCGGTGAACGTCGCCGTCGACTACCGCCTGCCCATCGACGGGTGGACCGTGTCGGCCAGCGCCTGGCACACGAGCCTCACCAACCTCATCAACATCACCGCCAGCGGCACGCCGAACCCCGACAACCCCACCATCTTCACCTACGAGAACGTCGCCGGCGCGTACACCCAGGGCGGTGAGGTGAACACGCGCGTCAAGGTGTCGAAGGGCGTGTCGTTCGACCTCGCCTACATGGGCCTCGACGCGAGGGACCTGACGCGGAACCGGCCCCTCGAGGGCCGCAGCAGCCACCGCGTCAACGGCGCCGTCAACGTGAAGTACCGGCCCACCGGGCTCGAGGGCGTCGTGCGCGGCACGTGGAATGGGCCGCGCAACTTCTACGTCGGCACGGGCCTTGGCTTCGCCAACGTGCTGGGCTTCGGCGAAGAGCGCGTGGTGCAAGCGCCCGGGTACTTCGACCTCGAGGTGCAGATCACCTGGGTCTTCAAGCCGTGGCTCAAGTTCTTCCTCAATGGCTACAACCTGCTCAACGCGGGTGACGCCGACTTCAACCCCCGACCGCCGCGCGGCCTGCTCGCCGGCGCCACCCTGGAGTACTGACATGCTCCGCGCGTTCCTCATCGTCCTCGTCTTCGCCGTGGGTGCCGGCTGCGCGCCCGACCTCCGCACGACCGACTGCTTCGACGGCATCTGCGGCGAGCTGCCCACCGAGCCGCTCTTCAGCTTCACCAGGGCCGAGGGCGGGCTCGTCACCGCGCTCGTCGACGCCACCTCGAAGACGCTGCCGACCTACATCGATCTCGACGAGCCGAAGGAGCTCAAGTTCGACGAGGCCGAGACCACCAGCGCCTGGGAGCTGTCCTTCATGCGCGACAAGATCCGCACCAACGGAGGCGGCACCAACCCGATGGGGAAGGTCGAGGTCGCCGTGCTGCTCAAGACCGACTTCGACGCGCTCACGAAGGCGCCGGCCAGCGGGTACCAGCAGGACGGCGCCGAAGGCGTGTTCAACACCGTCGAGGGCGGCTGGTACTACTACGACATCGGCGTGCACCGGCTCACCACGCTCGATCATCTCTACGTCGTCAAGACGGGGCAGGGCGCGTATTTCAAGGTGCGCCTGGGCAGCTACTACGACGAGAACGGCACCTCGGCGCGCATCTCGCTGCGCTTCGCCAGGCTCGACCCTCCCTGAATCGGCCTACCGCGCGCGTGGCAGGCGGGTAACATCAAGGCTCCGATGTCCGCTCCCGCCACGAAGGACGCCGCGCACCCGACCGTCGACGACGTCGAGTTTCGCGCGCTCTACAAGAAGACGAAGTACGTGGTCGAGACGGCCGACGGCTGGTCGCTCGTCATCACCCGCTACCGGCCGACGCCGCAGGCCTTCCCCCAGCCGCTGTTCGGTGAGCCGATGCTGCTGGTGCACGGCTTCTGTCAGAACCGCCACGCGTGGACGAGCGGCGAGTTCGTGAAGAACCTGCTGTTCTTCGGCATCGACATTCACATCCTCGAGCTGCGCGGGCACGGCAAGAGCTCGCTGGCCTTCCAGCACGAGCGGGCCGCGCGCTTCGGGCGAAAGCCCCCGCCCGATCTCGACTACGGCTGGGACATCGACAGCTACTTCCTCTACGACCTGCCAGCCGCCGTGGCCGGCGTCCGGCGCATCACCCGGCGTGAGAAGATCTTCTATTGCGGCCACTCGATGGGCGGCATCCTCGGGTACGGCTACGCCGGCATTCACGAGCACTTCGAGGGCATCGTCACCATCGGCGCGCCCGGCGAGCTGGGCCGGGGCAGCACGTTCCTGAAGCTCCTCGCCTTCGCCGAGCCGGCCATCGAGGGCGCCGTCGACTCGATGCTGGGCACCTTGAACCTCCAGCGCGGGCTGGCCCACACCGCCACCGAGCTCGTCTCGAAGGTGCTGCGCCGGCCGCCGCCCGACGCGCCCAGGCCCTTCCGCTACCGCTACCTGCCGCTCGACACCTGGCTCAAGGCCGCCTCGGACGCGCTGGGCTACGCCGAAGAGAGCCCCGTGCTGGGCATGGTGGCCAGCCGCATCAACTACCTCGCCCGGTGGGACCGCCTGCAGATGGAGAACGTGCGCTGGCTGTTGTCCGAGGGCGGCGAGAAAGAGCCCCGCCTGGTGGTGGAGCAGTTCGCCCGCTGGGTGCGCAACAACGAGGTCGTCTGCTACCGCACCGGTTACGACTTCAAGCGCGGCTTCGGGAAGATCCGCGTGCCGATGGCCATCATCTTCGGCGATGAAGATCCGCTGGCGTCGGTGGCGTCGACCCGCAGCGTCTACCGCTCCGCGAAGTCAGACTACCTCTTGTGGCGGCCGGTCAAGGGCAACAGCCACATCGAGCTCACCATGGGGCACGACGCCCGGCAGGTCTGCTACGACGTGAAGAACCTCATCGAGTACGCGCGCACGCACCGGGCGCGCGCGCCATCGTTACCTCGCGTTCGCGGCTGATTCCGAACGGCGAGGCGCCCCGGCACGAAGGCCCGCTCCCGGACGCCGCGCTGGCCGCCCCGACGGGCTGGCCCAAAATTTGGCGCCCCGCGCCAGGTTGGTAGCGTGCGCTACAGGATGAGACAGCTCGGTCGAAGGCCGGTGGGGTTCTCGCGTCGCCTGGGCAGCGTCGGTCTGTCGTGCGTGCTGCTGGCGGCGCTGCCCACGCCCGCGCAGGACCGGGTGCAGCTCAACGTCATCACCCGGATCGAGGTGAAGGGCGGGGCGGTCGAGATCGTCGGCTCGCGCCGGCCCAGCTTCACCACCTTCACCCTCACCGACCCACCGCGCCTCGTCATCGACGTCTCCGAGGCCGTCTTCCAGGGCGTGCCGGCCGAGACGAAGGTGAACGACGGCACCATCACCGTCATCAAGACGGCGAGCTACGGGAGCGAGTCGGCGGCCATCGCGCGCGTGCTCATCGGCTTCGAGCAGGAGCTCGAGAGCGACATCGTCACCCAGGGCCCGGCGCTGGTGGTGAAGCTGCCGCAGAACCCGAAGGAGCTCGCGAAGCTGGCCCAGGAGAAGGCCCAGGCCGAGCGCGCCGCCAGGCAGGCCGCCGAGGCGGCCGAGAAGGAGCGCCTCGCGAAAGAGAAGGCCGACCTCGAGGCCCGCGCGGCGGCCGAAGCCGAGCGCAAGGCGAAGGAGGCCGAGGCCATGCGCCTGGCGAAGCTCGAGGCCGAGCGGCAGCGCCGGGAAGACGAGGAGCGCAAGGCGAAGGAGGCCGAGGCCGCGCGGGTGGCGAAGCTCGAGGCCGAGGCGCGACGGCGCCGCGAAGCCGAAGAGGCGCGGCTGGCGAAGCTCGAGGCCGAGCGCCTCGAGAAGGAGCGCCTCGCGCAGGAGAAGGCAGAGGCCGAGGCGAAGGCGAAGGCCGAGCGCGAAGAGAAGGCCCGCCTGGCCCGCGAAGAGAAGGAGCGTCGCGAACGCGAGGCGCTGGAAGCCAGACGCCGCGCCGAAGAGGAGCGGCTGGCGAAGCTCGAGGCCGAGCGGTTGGAGGCCGAGCGCCAGGCGAAGGCGCGCGCCGAGGCTGCCGCGAAGGCACGGGCCGAGGCCGAAGCGCGGGCCGAGGCCGAGCGTGAAGAGAAGGCCCGCGCGGCCCGTGAAGCGCAGGAGCGCAAGGCGGAGGCGAAACGGCGCGCCGACGCCGAGCGCCTGGCACGGTTGGAATCAGAACGCCTCGAGCAGGAGCGCCGGGAGCAGGCCCGGGTCGAGGCCGAAGCCCGCGCGCGCGCCGAGCGTGAGGCGCGCGCCACGCTCGAGCGGGAAGAGAAGGAGCGGCGCGCGCAAGAGGCCGCCGAGGCCAGGCGTCGCGCCGAGGCCGACCGGCTGGCGAAGCTCGAGGCGGAGCGCCAGGAGAAGGAGCGGCTCGCCCGGGAGCGCGCCGAGGCCGAGCGCCAGGCGAAGCTCACCGTGGCCCAGCGGCAACAGGAGGCCGCCGAGCGAGAAGAGAAGGCGCGCGCCGAGAAGGAGCGCAAGCAGCGTGAGCTCGAAGCCTCGGTCGCCCGCACGCCGTCGCCCTTCGAGCTCGCCGGCCGCGCCCGCATGACGTCGGTGGGCTTCAAGCAGGCCGATGGCGTGGGGCGGATCCTTCTGCGCACCTCGGCGCCGGTGCGCTACTCGGTGGGCGAAGACGGTCGCCGCAACGTCGTCGTCACCCTCGAGAACACCGAGATCGGCCTGCCCAACAACGAGCGGCTCCTCGACACGTCCTTCTTCGACACCGCGGTGTCCCTGGTGAAGCCCGAGGCCGTCGACGACGCCCAGGTGCGCATCACCATCAGCCTCAAGCGCGCCGTCGCCTACCGCACCACCCAGACGGGCAACGAGCTGACCGTCGAGTTCGAGCGGCCGGACTGAAGGCGCCGGCAAACCCTGCTACAGCGCTCGCCTCATGTCGTTCGGGTGGTTCCTCACGGCAGCGCTCCTCTCGGCCTCGCCCGACACCGCCGAGGTGACCCTCACCGCCGAGCGTGTGCTGCACGACGGCCGGGAGCAGCGCACCATCGCCGAGGGCCGCGCCCACCTCGAGACCGCCGGCGCCGCGGTCGACGCCGACCGCATCGTCTATGACCGGTCGCGCGACGTGGTGACGGCGGTGGGCCACGTCGTCGCCCGGGTCGCGCAGGGCGGCACGCCGACGTCGGTGCTGGCCGTCGTGGGGTCCTTGCGGCTGTCGGGCGAGCGCGTCGACGAGATCTGGGTGCTCGACGGCGTCGCCACCGCGCGAGGGGGCGCCAACGTCGACAAGCTGCTCGCGGCCACCACGAAGGCCGGGCTCGACGCCGCCGGCCCGGTGACGATGCTGATGTCGGGCAACCACTTCACCCGCCTCGACGACGGCGGCTGGCGCCTCGAGAACCTCGAGCTGGTGCCGTGCGAGTGCAACTTCGAGACGCCGTCATGGTCGATTCGAACGCGCGAGGCGTTGCTCAACCCCGAGGCCGATCGCGTCTCGGTCTTCCTGCCCGTCATCTGGTTCAAGCAGGTGCCGCTCGTCAAAGAGGTGCCGCTGCCGCTGCTGCCCTACTTGAACCTGCCGCTGGGCGACCGCGCCACCGGCCTGCTGTTTCCCAGGCCGACCAGCACGGTGCTCAACGGCTTCCAGTTCGAGCAGCCCGTCTTCGTCACGGCGGGGCGCAGCGCCGACTTCACCTTCACGCCGGGGTACTTCGCCGGAGGCCCGCGCCTGGCCGACTCGGTGAACCAGCGCGACGTGCTCGCTCGGCCCGACACCACCTTCCAGACGCCGTGGCGGGGCGGGCTCGACGAGCCCATCGTGCAGCCCTACCAGCAGCCCTTTGGCATTCAGGGCCCGCGGCTGATCACCGAGTTCCGCTACGTCCTGTCCGAGCGCGCCCAGGGCCGGGCGTCGCTGGGGCTCCTGTACGATCTCCGCCCGCTGCGCGACCCCGGCAACGCGAACCTCGTCTTCGCGCGCCCGCGCGGACTCCGCGGCGAGGCGTCGTTGTTCCACACGCAGGACTTCGGCGGTGGGTTCGGCACGCGCGTCGATCTCTCGGCGCACTCCGACGGGTACTACAACCGCGACGTCACCCCCGACGTCATCGCCCGAGAGGCCGGCTACCTGCGGTCGACGGCGGTGCTGTTCCATCGGGGGGCCGACCACCTCGTCACGCTCGACGCGGTGCTGCGGCAGGATCTCACGGGCGGTGACTTCGGCGCCTCGGGCTACTCGCTCTTCGGCGTCGACCAGCGCGCGCGGAACTCGGTGGCGCCGCGCTTCGGCCCCAACCCCATTCAGCGGTTGCCGGCGGTGACGGTGACGGTGCCGCTCCGGCCGCTGGTCGGCCCGCTGGCCTTCGACGTGTCGGGCGACGTGGTGCAGCAGCGGCCGCTGCGTGGGGTGTCTGGTGATGAGGGCGCGCTGGCCAACGAGGGGCGCTTCTTCGACCCCGACACGGGCCTCGAGCTGCCGGCCGAATGCCTGCTCGAGCGCCTCTACCTCGCGCGGGTGCCCAACCAGCTCGCGAACTGCCCGCAGACGCGGGGGCCGGACGGTATGCCGAACCTGCTCAAGGCCGGACTGGGCGATGGCTTCTGGCAGCGCGGCGAGCGGGAAGGGCGCCTGCGCCTCAACGTCATGCCCCGCCTCTGGGTGGCCTCGACGCTCGGTGGGGTGCTGTCGCTGTCGGCGACGGCGTCATGGCGGCAAGGCCTGTGGCACGGGTTGGCGAGCCAGCAGACCATCACCCGCGGGTACCCGCTCTTGTCGGCGCGGGTCGAGACCGAACTGGCGCGCGCATTCGGAGACGTGCGCCACGCGGTGACGCCGTTGTTCGAGGTGCGCGTGGTGCCGTTCGTGCTGGCGACCTCGTCGACGGGCAACGACGCGTCGCTTCTCGGGGGACCGGCGCCGTACGACGAGCTCGATCGGTCGATCGGCGACAACCGCGCCCGCGTGCAGGCCGTGGCCGAGGTGCGCAACCGGCTGGTGCAGCGCGGTGGGCGGGAGCTGCTCCGCCTCGACCTCGGCCAGGGCCTCGATCTCCTGTCGCGAACGACGCCGGGGCCGGGCGGGGGGCCGCTCGACGGCGCCTCGGGCGTCAACCCGGCCCGCCTCGCCGAGAGCTATGCCCGGTTGGGCGCCAGCATCGGGTGGTTCACCTTGGCTGGGCAGGGCCGGCTCGAGCCACGCTGGCGCAAGACCCCCCAGTCGGCGCCAGCGCCCCGGGTGACGCGCGTGTCGGCCTCGGCGTCGTGCGACTTTCCCGGTGGCCACGGGCTGTCGGCCGCGTACGAGAACGTGCTCGACGATGGGACGAACCGCGCGCGCGCGCCGATCGACCTCCTCTTCGGAGATCCGGTGGTGGCGTCGGCCGAGAGCCGCGCGCAGCTGCTGGTCGCTGGTGCCCGCACGCGCCTGGGGCCCGTGGGCCTTCGGTACGACGTGGTGCTGGTCAACCGCCCCACGAGCCGACGCGACGTCGAGGGCAACTTCGTGCTCAACGCCAGAGGCGAGGTGATTCAGGATCCGCTCCTGTCCTTCGCGCAGCAGACGGTGGGGCTGTCGTGGACGCCGGCGTGCGACTGCTGGCGGCTCGACGTGTCGGTGACCAACCGGCTCACGGGGACTGGCACGTTGGGCCCTCCCGAGTTCGGTGCCAGCTTCACCGTGTCTCGCTTCGGCACCATCGGCACCCAGTAGTGACGTTTGGGCTGAGGCTATCGATCGACACGCCCGCGGGCGCCGACGCGTGATGCTTGACCCGGGGTCCGTCACGCTTCGAAGATGGCGCCCTTCGTGGGAGGCAGCATGCGCGTGAAGGTTCTTCTGCCGCTGATGTGGGTGCTCGGGCTCGGGTGTGGAGGGGTCGCACCGTCGACCATGGAGTTCGTTGAGATCACCCCCGCCCAGCCGCGGATCGGCGAGATCGTCACCGTGCGGTTCCGCCTGTTCGACGATCGCGGCATTCCGCTCGCTGGCACGACGGTCGACTTCAAGCTCCAGTCACCGAACGGTGGCGTCTCGCTGAGCCCGGCCACGGTTCAGTCTCAGCGGGGCAGCGGGTTCGCCGAGACGCAGCTCCAGGCCTCGGCGCGGGTCAACTCGGTCATCGTCGTCGCGACGGCTGGCGACCGCTCCGTCGTGTCGCCGCCCATCACCTTCGCCGGTGCCGTGCCGAACCAGGGGCAGATGACCTTCCAGTGCGGGGCCATTGGTGGCGAGTCGACGGGTGGCGTGCACGCGATTCACGCCTACGACGTCTCGCGCAACCTGATCGCCGGCATCAAGCTCGACTGCACCGCGCACGTGGGTGACCGCAACGGCGACGGCGTCGAGGGCGCCCTCGTGTCGTTCCTCACCGAAGCGGGGACCATCGGGCCGACCGAGGTCTCGGTGTCGAACGTCGTGGGTGACGCGACGATTCTGTACAAGACGTCGTTGCCGCTCCCGCGCGACGTCGAGGCCGAGAACTTCACCTGGACGCCGCCACAGGGAGAGCGTCAGACGGGTGAATACGTCGCGCCGCTGTGGATGCTGCCCTTCGAGTGGGTGCCAAACCCGGTGCTGTTCCCGCGGCCTCGACCGACCATGAACCCCCGCGAGCCCAATCGCGCCGATTCCGTGCCCAACCGCCGCAAGATGGACGGCTCGATGGAGCGCCTCAACCCGCGTGACAACCTCGTCACCATGATCGCGGTGACGACTGGTGAAGAGGCGTTCGTCGATTCCAACAACAACGGCCAGTGGGACAGCGACGAGGCCTTCACCGACCAGACCGAGCCCTTCGTGGACTCGAACGACAACGGCACGTGGGACCCCGACGAGCGGTACATCGACGTCAACGGCGACAAGACGTGGACGGGGAAGAACGGCCGGTTCGACGCGAGCACGCTCATCTGGAAAGCCGAGCGCATTCTGTGGACGGGGGTTCCGAGTCGCTGGGAGGGCGAAATGCCGTCGCCCACGTTCGACACCTTCAATCAGCAGCCCCCGGGCCCCATCAACTTCGTCTGCCCCTCGGCCTTCTGCAGCCAGGCGCGGCCGTCACAGTCGATGACCGCGGGGTTCTACCGGCTCGACATCTACCTCGCCGACCCCTGGTACAACGCGCCGGCGCAGAACGGCGACGATGACGGGTGTGGCATCACGTCGGCCGAGGGCGTTGGAAACCCGGGCGACCCGCCGGTCCTGGTGCAGACCTTCGGTTCAGCCTTCGGCAAGGGCTTCAAGGCCTTCGTCTACCCGGCGGGCGTCGTCGTCACCGTCGCGATCAAGGACGCCCGCGATCCCGACGCGCCGCCCATCGCGCAGATTCCCCCACGCAACCCGCCCATCGTCTTCACGGCGCCCATCACCTGCTCGTTCACGGCCTCGCCGCAGGACAAGCTGAAGAACGTCATCCTCGTGGACGAGGTGTCTGGCACCATCGAGTAGGCCCTCGGCCCTTGTCCGCGTCGATGGTTCGGCTACGGTCCCAGCCGGCTGATTCTCGAATCAACGAGCAGCCGGCGGTGGGTCGTCGTGGCGAAAAGAGTCACCAACAAGCTGGTGCGCACGGAGCGCGAGGCCGAGCGGCGGAAGACCATCTTGCGTGCGGCCGTCGAGGTCTTCTCGCGCAAGGGCTTCCAGGGCTGCCGCATCGCTGACGTCGCCCGCGAGGCCGGCGTCGCGTACGGCCTCGTGTACCACTACTTCAAGGACAAGGACGAGCTGCTGGGCTCGGTGTTCGAGAGCGGCTGGCAGGGCTTCCTCGTGCGGGTACAGGGCGCGCTGTCACAGCAGGCCGACTTCGAGGCGAAGATTCGCAGCGTGGTGCACGTGGCCTTCGAGGCGTACCGGCGCGACCCACGCGGCGTGAAGGTGCTGATCCTCGAGGTGGGCCGCAGCCCCTCTGGAGGCGCCGTCAACCGCGGCACCGAGTTCGCGCGGGTGCTCGAGCTGGCGGCCTCGATGTTCGCCGAGGCGCAGGCCCAGGGGCAGGTGCCAAAGCACCTCGACCCCCGCTTGTCGGCGGCGCTGCTGTTCGGCGCCATCGAGATGGGCCTCACCACCTTCGTGATGGGGCTCGTCGAGCGCACCGACGAGGTGCTCGATCGAGCGCGCGACCAGGTGGCCGAGACCTTCTTGCGCGGCATGCTGGGCGCCAGGCCCAACGTGCCAGCGCTCTCCACCGGCGCGTCGGCCGAGGTCCTTCCCAGCGAGGCAGCTCCATGGACGAACGTGAAGTCCGGTACGAAGTCGAAGGCGGCACGGCGCGACTGACCATCGACCGCGAGGCGGCGCGCAACGCGTTGTCGCCCGCGGTGGTGCAGCAGCTCATCGAGGCGCTCTCGCGGGCCGAGGCCGATGCGGCCGTGCGCTGCGTGGTGCTGACCGGCGCCGGCTCGCGCGTCTTCTGCGCGGGGGGCGATCTCGGCGGAATGAGCGGAGACGGCTTCCTCTCGGCGCACGATGGCCGGCGCGCCTACGGCCTGTTGCTGCAGAAGTTCCAGCAGGTGAAGAAGCCCACCGTCGCGCGGGTGAATGGGCACGCGCTGGCGGGCGGCCTGGGCCTGGTGCTGGCGTGCGATCTCGCGGTGGCCACCGCCGACGCAGGCTTCGGCACGCCCGAGATCGATCGGGGGCTCTTCCCGATGATGTTGATGGCGCTGCTCCAGCGGCACCTGGGGCGCAAGCGCGCGCTCGAGCTGGTGCTGACGGGAGAGCGCATCACCGCGGCGCGGGCCCTCGAGTGGGGGCTGGTGAACCGGGTGGTGCCGGCGGCCGAGCTCGACTTCGCCACCGGGGCGCTGGCTGCGTCGCTGGCCGGCAAGAGCCAGGCGATCCTGGCGCTCGGCCGGCGCGCTTTCTTCACCGCGGAAGATCTGCCCCTCGGGCAGGCCGTCGAGTTCCTCGCGAGCCAGCTGTCCCTCAACATCCTCTCCGAGGACGCGGCCGAGGGCGTCACGGCGTTCCTCGAGAAGCGCCCGGCGAAGTGGAACGACCGGTAGCCGTCCGAGCACCTCGGCGGTGAAGGCCCCGACGGAGCGAGGCGACGGAGGTCGGCGCGTCGCCCGTACTTCTGCGGTGTCGGCGGGGCGCTTCAGCGGTCGTTCGCCACGCCTCAGCCCCCGTTCGCAGGCGCGGAGACGGGCAGCGGCCTGGTGGCCTCGAAGAACCGCAGGCGCAGCACGCTCGCGGGGTCGACCCACCGGCCGTCGAGCTTCACGCCGAAGTGCAGGTGCGGGCCGGTGACCCGGCCGGTCTTCCCCACGCGGCCCAGGCGCTGGCCAGGCTTCACCCGGTCGCCTTCCTTCACGTCGAACTTCGAGAGGTGGAAGTACGCCGTGAAGAGGCGCCCGCCGTGGTGCACCAGCACCGTGTTGCCCGACGCGAAGCAGTCACGCACCAGCACCACCTCGCCGGCGTTCGACGCGACGATGTCGGCGCCCGTGTCGCCGTCGAGATCCATGCCGAAGTGCTGGCTGTTCTTCTTGCCGTTGATGAGGCGCAGGTCACCGAAGGGCGCCGTGATGTCCGGCGGCCGGGGCCACACGAAGTCGTCGGTGAAGAGCCAGGGCTCGAGCTCGACGTCGAAGGCGTCGCTGAACGCTTTCTGATCGCGCGCCGAGCGGAGCTGCTCGGCCTTCGACGGGCTGGTGAACTTCCGCGCAACCTTGAGCTCGCGGCGCGGCCAGCCCGGCTCGACGATCTCGAGGGTGCCGCTCAGCGTCGTCTCGGTCTCGCCGTCGGGCACGAGCTCGACGGTGAGCGCGCGCGGCCCGAGCTGGGCTTCGACCGACAGCGCGACGAGCGCCTGGAAGCCGTCGGCCACCGGGAGGAAGTCGAGCGTCTGCGGCCCCAGCGTGCCCGAGGGCTGCTTCGTCACGCCGAGCACCGTCACCAGCACGGCGTCTCCGGGGCGCGCGACGCCAGGCTGCAGGTGCACCGAGGCCACCTGCAGCACCAGCGCCGAGATGACCGCGACTGCTGCCACGGTCAGTTCTGGATCAACGAGATGCTCATCGTGTCGCGCTGGCCCGTGAAGGGCTGGCCCCACAGCGTCTGCCAGCCCGCTTGACCGCTCCCGGCCACGGGGAAGACGACCCGCATCTGCGTGCTCGAGGGCACGCCGTTGAGCGGGAGCATGCTCGCCGTCGCGCGGAACCGCCTGGTGAAGGTCGAGACCTTGCAGCCGAAGGGGTTCATTCCCGCCGGGTCTGCGGTGGCCTCATCGGGGCTGAAGGCGAAGCCGTTGGCGTTGCCGAACTCGCCGAAGTCCATCGGGTTGGTTCCGTTCATCTGGTTCAGATCGAAGCCGTACTGGAAGAAGGCCTGGCTCGTGCCGGGCTTCAATGGCGCATCGAAGGTGATGAAGAGCGTGTCTCCATCGCGCACGTTCTGGCTCATGTTCCCCATCGCCCGGCGGAACGAGAAGGTGACGGCCATCGGCGAGCGCGGCATGGCTGGGTCTCCGCCGAAGACGAAGCCGGTGAAGCTCGCGGTGGCGGTGGCGCCGGCGGCCTCGAGGCCCGTCGCGCGAATGAGCAGGTTGTGCTTCTCGCCCAGCGTCCAGCCGTTCCCCGAGGCGTTGATCTGCAGCACGTTGCCCCGCACCACGACGCTCGTCGGCACCACCGTCGCGCAGTCTTCCTGCGTCGCGCGCACCAGCAGCGACTTGTCGTTGATCGGCTGGTTGAAGACGACCCACACGCTGTCGGTGGGCTTCAGCATGTTGCGCGCCGGCGACAGCACGTCGTTGAGGCTCTCGATGTTGGTGGCGACGATCGCTGGAGGGCCCGCGGTGCGGTTGTCACTCATGCGGAGGGTGGGCACGCCGCCGACGAAGAAGTCGCGGCCGGAGCGCTGGTCGACGATGCCGTTGAACTCGACGTCGCCGTCACCGTCTTCGTCGAGCCCACCCACGATGAGGGTGTAGTTGGTGCCCGTCGACACGCGCGCCAGCTCCGAGGGCGCCGGCACGTTCATGAATGAAATGGTCCCGTTGTCGTCGGCCTGGCCTTCGAACGAGAGCTGGCCCGCGGGGGTGCCGAAGCCCTGGCCGCCGGTCCCGACGAAGCCCGCCGGGGACACCTCGAGGAGCGCCCGCACGCCACGCGCCGGCCGGCCGTTGGCCGTCTGCACCTGGTACCGCACCGAGCCGCTGAGCTCGACGAGGAGGATGAGGCCGGCGTTCGCGTTGCCATCGTTGAGGGGCACGTTGCCCGCGCTCGCGGGGACCGTGACGGGCGTGCGCACGGTGCCGAAGCCATCGCGCGAGACGATGACCTGGCCGTTGGCGCCCGCAGGCACCTTGTCGAAGCGGAAGGCGCCGTCACCGCCGGAGCGGATCGCCGCCGTGAAGCCCGTGCCGAGCACGAGCGTGACGTTGGCGTCGGCGAGCGGCGCGAACTTCGTGTTCATCACGACGCCGGTGACCGTTCCCGTCGGCGTCGCGGGCGCGATCGCCGTGACGGTGTCGGGCGCGCGCACGCCGTCGGCGATGCCGTCCTTGTTGGTGTCGGTGGGCGGTGGGGCGCAGGCGACGAGAGCGGCGACGGCCGCCGCGGTGAGCGTTCGGATCATGTGACGACTCCTGGGAAGTGGGGAAACGGCAGGGACTTTGGCCCCGGGGTGCGCCGCGTCAAGCTTCACGCGCAAGTACGGAGTCGACCCACGACGGCGAGCCGGGGGCTATGCTGCACGCCGTGCGAAACCTCCGATGGTGGGTGGCTGCGAGCGGGGCGGCCACAGCGGTGGCGCTGGTGTCGTGCGGTGGCACGTCGACCCAGGGCTCGATTCCAGCGACTGGCGGTGAGCTGTGCACGCCAGACCGTGTGTTCTGTCTCGAGGTGCCGCCCCAGGGCGTGGCCGAGACGCAGACCTTCCGCATCTTCGCGCCGTCGAGCGACCGGCCGGGAGCGCAGCTCTCCGAGGTGTGGGACGTCGAGGCCGTCGGCCAGACCGAGTTCCGGTTCCTCAAGCCCGCCATCGTGCGCATTCGCCAGTCCGCCGTCGACACCAGCGGCGTGCGCGACGACACGCTGTTGCGGGTGTACGGCTTGCGTGACGGCGCATGGGAAGTGCTCGGCTCGTTCTTCAATGACCGTGTGCGCGAGGAGCTGCGGGGGACGACTCTGCTGTTGAGCAACTCGAGCCGTCAGCGCGCGGTCTCGGCGTTCACGGTGCTGCGGGTCGACCGGTTGCCCGACGGCGGCACGCCGATGGAGAGCGATGCCGGTCCGCTCCCAGACGCGGGCATGATCATCCAGCCGCCGGTGCCCGACGCGGGTCGCCGCGACGCGGGCATGATGGTGCCTGACGCGGGAATGCCCGACGCAGGCGTGCCCGACGCTGGAATGCCTGATGCCGGTCGCCCCGACGCGGGAATGATGCCGGACGCGGGAATGATGCCCGACGCGGGAACGATGCCCGACGCGGGAACGATGCCCGACGCGGGAACGATGCCCGACGCGGGAACGATGCCCGATGCGGGAATGATGCCTGATGCGGGGTCGATGCCGGACGCCGGGTCGATGGTCGATGCCGGGTCGCAGGTCGACGCCG
Organism: Myxococcaceae bacterium; assembly: GCA_025459425.1. Lineage (GTDB taxonomy): Bacteria > Myxococcota > Myxococcia > Myxococcales > Myxococcaceae > Xiheimicrobium. The sequence continues at coordinate 21,717 of JALOQF010000020.1, forward strand.
GGTCGCAGGTCGATGCCGGGTCGCAGGTCGACGCCGGGTCGCAGGTCGATGCCGGGTCGCAGGTCGATGCCGGGTCGCAGGTCGATGCCGGGTCGATGGTCGACGGCGGCGCGGACCCCGATGGCGGCACGGACGGAGGCTGACGCATGCACGCGCGATGGCTGCTCGCAGCGGCCGCCTCGTTCGGTCTCGGCCTCGTGGCGGCATGTGGAGCCGACCAACAGGTGGCGCCGGAGCAGCCAGCGCCGATGGTGCAATGCCGCTCCTTCGATCAGTTGATGCCCCGCTTCGTGGGCGCCATCTCGACTGGCAAGACCGAGGGGCTCAAGAACGTCGTCGAGAACCAGCTGCTCAAGACGACCCGGGATGACACGCCGCCGCCGATCAACGACGTGCTGCGGGTGATCTTCGTCACGCTCAATCGGCTCGCGTCGAAGCCGCCCGAACCCGGGGGCACGAAGGAGAACTACTGCGCACCAGCCGGAGCCCCGCCGCCCCTCGAGCGCGCGAACGAGGTGTGCGAGCTGCGCCGAACGATCGATCTGCTGGTACGGCAAGGGAAGGGCCTCGACGCAGTCGCCGTGGTTGAGCCGCAGTTGCAGGGCATTCTCGACTACATCACCGGCACGGGCACGTCGCGCGACAGGGTGCCGCACTACGAGGTGGCCGCGGCGTTCTCGAACCTCTGCAGCAACTCGATGGTGTGTCAGCTCTCGAACGGGCTCGACTTGATCATCGAGTTCACCGCCTACGCGAACACGCCCGATGGCCGCAGGCTGGTGCAGAACATCAACACGCTCGGGACGAAGCAGACCCTGACGGCTTTCCTCGCGCCGCAGAACCTCAGCGAACAGGACTTCGTGACACTTGCGAACTTCTTGTTGCCAGTCATCAAGGCCGCCGACGGCGCAGCACTGGAGAACGCCTTCAATCAGCTCCCGTTTCTCCCGGCGGAGCTACGTAACGATCTGAGGCCGCTGATCGAGGACCTGAAGATTCTTCTGGCGAATCAGCGCTTGCGCCGCTCGATCAACGCTGCGGTCGACTGCATCGACCGGTCTGACCAGAATCGCGACCTGGTACGAATGCTCTACCGTCTCGCGATACGCGACAACCGCGCTGAGTTTGGGCTCACCCGGCTCTCGCAGATCTTCAAGCAGTTGCAGGACGTCGACCAGCGCGGCTCGCTCATTTTTCTCGCCAACACCCTCGCGCAGGCAGTCCGCAATGACGAAGACGCGGTGAATGCGGCAGCTCGCACGTGCCGAATCCTCCTCGCAACGCCACTGAATGCTCGCGGGGATGCTGGCGTGACGACACCGGATGGGGGCATTCCCGAGAATGCGCAACGGGTGCTGCCAGTCGTCGCCGACCTCGTGCGCAATGGCCTCGTGCAAGAGGCGCTCTGCGCCATCGACACACTGCTCTTCGGGTGTTCGGGCGGTCCACAGCCGGCCTGCCGCTGACCGACGCGCGCAGCTGACGAGAATTCCCGCCTCAAGCGCCATGAGGGTGTGGCGTCGCTCGAGTCAAGGCTCCCGCCTCGTTGCGAACCAGGCGCGTGGACTCCTCAGGACCGCGTCGATCGCCCAGGGATGGTTGATCTGATCGCGTGACGCGCTCCAAGTCGAACACCAGGGCTGTTGACCACGCTCCCGGCGGCCGCGCCCGGCCTTGCGACCGCCCAGAATTTCCGGGACGGGAACGGTCAGAGTCTTCAGAACTCACACCGCGCCGATTCGCCACGGACGGCCGAGCTCATCGCGTGACGCCGACCCGATGACATCACGCCCTGCTGTCACCGAAGACGTCAGAACCGCCAGCTGAACCGCGCCGTCGCGGCGAAGTCGTGTCGGTCATTCCCGACCACCGGCAGCGTGCCGCCCACGTCGATGCCGAACGACGCGATGCGGAAGCGGAGCCCTGCCGCCGGAGCGAGCGACGAGACGCGCCCGACCCGGCCGGTGACGTCGAGCACGAAGGCGAACCACGACACCGGCTGCAGGCTGGCGCCGCCAAGGAGGAAACCGCCGAAGCGAGGGTCGCTCCGGGCCGCGCCGACGGCGGCCGTCACTTCGGCGCCAACGGCCCCGTGCACCTCGAGCCAGCCATTCGGCCGGAAGCTGAACGTGTGCCCCACCTCGGCGCCGACGAGCCGCATGCCGGGCACCTCGAACGACGTCGGCAGCAGCAGCCTCCCGGTGATGGCGCCGGTGAGACGCTCGAGCCCGTAGACGACCTGGGTCGCGCCGGCCGTGAGGTGCCCGAAGGTGAGCTGCGTGGTGGTGAGGGTCGCGTTCTGCGTGAAGCCGAAGCTGACGGCCTCGAGCGAAGCGAACAGCTCGGTGGTGGGGCGCAGCGCGAAGCTGCCGAACAGCACGCCCTGCGCGCCGACGTTTCCGTAGAAGTTGGGCGTGTCGATGATGCCGGCGCCACGAACGCCCAGGCCCACCTCGGTGCGAGCACAGGCGCGTCGGCCGGTGCCGAAGTCGGCGAGCCCGAGGCCGACCGCCACCGGGCCCTCGGGGAGGCCAGCGGCGTCGTCGGCCACGCAGCCGCCCCGTGACGTCTGGGCGAACGACAGTGACGCAGCGAGCGTCGACGCGAGGAGCAGCGCGCGCATCAGCGGCCTCCCTTCGCGCCGGGCGCCGAGAACTGGCCGTCTCCCGTGCGGTCGAGGAAGAACGGGTTGGTGAAGGCGAGCGGGTAGCCGTTGGTGAGGTTCGCGAAGTCGAAGGCGGGCTCACCCTCTTTCGGAAGAGGTGGGTCCGCCAGCGGCCCGATGCGGGCTCCGGCGGCCACGTCCTTCGCGTCCACGACGCCGTCTCCGTCGTTGTCGGTGGTGTCGGGCATGCCGTCAGGAGCGCCGCCCTGGCCACCGCCGAGATCTCCAGCGAGCAGCAGCGGCCGGCCCGCCTCGATGACGAGCCACGCGTCGCCCGTGACGCCAGCGAGCAGCTCGGCGAGCGGCACCTCGAGCTCCGCCCGCACGAGCGAGCCCGTGGTCGCGAACGGGTCGGCGGGCAGGGGCAGGTCCTTCACCGTCTTCACCACCTGGCCGTTGACGACGAAGCGCACCTCTTGAACGGGAATCCACGGGGCCGAGCTCACCTTCACCCGGACCGTGGCGTTCTCCGCCGGCGCGAAGGGGCTCGTGCCGTAGCTGCGCCGTGCGCCCGTCGAGTCCGAGACGGTCGCCTCGATGACGGGGCCGTTGGTGCCGATCACGCGCCCGTCCTGCACGGCCTGGTTGAAGACGTTCACGTCGAAGCCGGCGCCCGCCACCGCGCTGGTGGTGACGAGGTTGAAGGGCAGGCCGGCGGTGTTGTCGGTGAGCGAGTGCGAGTCGGAGTTCGCCGTTCCCACCTTCCGCCGCCCCTGGTTCAGCACGTACCACCAGAAGGCGCGGTACTGCAGGAAGAGCCCGTTGTCGGAGCCGTTCATCACCTCCTGCGCGTGGTGGCCGTCGTTGGCGAAGGTCGCGCCAGCCGGCGTGCGCACGTAGATGCCCAGGTTGCTGCCGTCGTCGGCGGCGGGGAGATCTTTTCGCAGGTCCATCGCGAGCGCCCGGGGGAAGCCGAGATCGCGGCCGAACTCGGCCAGGGCCCACGGGTGGTTGAGCTCGATGAGCGGCGTGCCGGTGAAGAGCGGCTTCGTGCGCTCGAACAGCAGGCCCGGCTCGACCAGCTCGTCGTACGGCCCGCCGTTGCGAGGCAGCGAGGGGTCGTACTTCAGCGGCCACACGTTGTAGTGGCCGATGACGAGCGGGAACGACGAGTTGGGGATGAAGAGGAACGGAATGTGGCCCGTCGTCTCGAGGCCGATCACCGTGGTGAGGCGGTTCTCGAGGCCGAGGCTGCGCACCGTCGGGGTGTAGTCGTACACCACGTCGTGATCGGTCCCGACCGCGACGTCGAGATCGCTGGCCGAGAACGAGAGCACCCGATCGAAGTCGGGGATCGACGAGTCGAAGCTGGCAGCGCCGTGCAGGTGGAAGTCGGCCGACAGCGTGCCGGCGGGCTTGAGGCCCACGAGCCGGCTGAGCCGGAAGGTGAGGGTGCTCGCGCCCGGCATGATGGTGGTGGTCTCGCGGGCCAGCGACCAGAACGGTCCGTGGAAGGCGTAGACGTGGTACCGGCCCAGCGGCACCTCGGCGGTGGCGTCGCCGTTGCGCACCAGCACCCGGTTGCAGGCCGGTGAAGCGCCCGAGGGCGTGCCCAGCCATGGCGCGCACGAGGTGAACCGGCCGTGCAGCGTGCCGATCACCTTCTCGCGCTCGGCCGCGTCGACGGGCACCACGAAGATCTCGGCGTCGAGACCCTGCATCGTCGCCTCGTCGACCACCCGGAAGCTGACCGTGCCCGTCGACGGCAACACGAAAGCGCCCAGGTCTTGCCCGTCCGAGACGCCGGCGAACGCCTTCTCGATCACCTTGCGCCCGAAGCTGTGCACCTCGACGACGTACGACTTTCCAGCCGGCACGCGCGCCGAGAAGCGCCCGTCGGCGCCGGGGACGATCTGCGTCCACGGCACACGTTGGTTCTCGGGCGTCGACTCGTTGCCCTCGGAGATGATCACGCTGGCCTCACGCTCCGAGTCCGTCGCGCGCGCGCCGGCGCGCTCGACCCGCCCCGAGATCGTCGCGAAGGCCTCGCCCGTCACCTGCCGCCGCACGTCGAGCGCGACGTCGATCGCGCCGCTGACGCCCTTCGTGTCGGCGACCGCGATGAAGCGCTCGAACACCTGAAACCCTCGCGGTGGAACGCGCGTGCGCGGGAGCCCCGCGGCGCTCACCTGATCGCTGTTGAAGCCCTCGAGCGTGCCGGCCGTGCAGCTCGCGGTGGCGAAGGAAGAGACCTTCGTGTCGCCCGAGTGCGCAGCCGCCGCGAGGTACGGGAAGGTGCGGAACACGCCGTTGATCGTGAGCAGGTTGAAGGACGGGTGGGTGAACCCGAAGCCGGCGCCGGGCGTGAAGGGGAGCGCCTCGCGGCCGCTCCAGTAGTAGCCGTCGACGAGGCTCCACAGCTCGGTGTCGGCGCTGCCGTTGACGAGCTCGGTGCGCACGCGCACGCCGCGATCGCAGGCCCGCAGCTCGTACCGGGTGAAGGCCACCACGTCGCGCCGGCCGTCCAGCCGCCCGCGCAGCTCGAGCGCGACGGCCGTGGGGCGCTCGTCGATGAGGCGCGAGGCCTCGTACCGAATCGCGTCTCCCGGGAGGATGCCGACCACCTGGAAGATGTTGTTCACCGCGTCCTTCGCCTGCCCGCGCGGGGCGAGGTCGAGAATCGAGCCGCCGTTGGGGTCGAGGTAGTTCTGCGTGCCGAGGCCGGCGATCACCACCTCGGCGAAGGCGTTGGCCAGCCTGATGTCGCCGCGCGCGCCGAGGGCGTTCCACCCGCCGGGGCGCTGCGAGGGTGAGGCGATGGTCTCGATGGCGAGCTGGTCGCCCTGGTCGCTGCACTCGAAGGCCACCTTCGGGCACGGCGAGGCCACGGTGCACGAGGCTTCACCCGACAGGCAGCTCTCCGAGCGGCACCCGCTCAGGGCCACCGCGACGAGGCTGGCGACGACGACGAACTTCACGGCCATTGGTTCCACCCATTCGCGGCGTGACACGAGTCGCCGATGAGATCGAGGTACACCTGCGGCGTCGACTGCTTGATGGCCTCCATCGTCGAGAACGCCTTGAGCTCGTCGAGGCCCTTCACCGTCGCGTCGAGCAGCGCTCTGGACTTCGCCACCGCGACCTCCTGCTCCTTCGTGGGCTTCCAGCCGGTCTCGTTCTTCAGCCGCGCGACCGTCTCGAGGAAGTGGCCGTAGAACTTCACCTGCTGCGTGAGGATCTGCAGCTTGAATTGTGGCGCCTGCTGGAGCGCTGCGTCGTACTGCCGCTTCTCGGACTCGAGCCGGTAGAAGAGCACCGCGATCTGCGCGTCGAGGCGGCCGGCCCACCGCTTCTTCACCTCGGGAAAACGAGACCAGCCGAACACCGCCTGCACCAGGTGGAGCCCACCACACGGGTGCGCGTACAGGCCCTGCTTGCGCTTGGGCACCTCGGGCAGGCCCTTCTTCATGCCGTCGAGCAGGTCGGCCGTGTTGCGCTCAAGCGCCGCCAGCGCGTCGTCCATCACCGTGTCGATGCTGACGGGCCCGAGATCGGTGGCGATGGTGCCGCCCGGCTTCGTCGTCTGCGACAGCACCTCGAGCGTCCAGCCCACGTCCTTCCAGTAGTCCTCGCTCGAGGGCACGTGGCGGAAGCCCTTCTTCACGCTGTCGACGAGCTGCTGGAGCGTCACCTGGCCCCACGCCGTCGGGAAGGTCGTCGTCATCGGCAGCTTCGCCATCACGAAGGTCTTGGTGATGAGGTTCGAGTGCGGCTCGATGGGGGTGCGGTCGGCGGCGTAGCGCTGGAAGCCATACGCGTTGCCGATGCCCACGCCGCCGTCGGGCAGCAGGTTGCGGCCGAGGAACTCCTTCGTGATGGCGTCGGTGGCCTTGCGGCCGTCGGCGGCGAGGAAGGTGCCGCCGAAGGCGGTCATGCCGTGCGCGAGCGCCCAGGGGTTCTTCGCGTCAGCGGCCCACACGAGGCAGTGGTCCTTCAGCTGCTGGTGGGCTCTCGCCTTCACCGGCGCTTGCGAGACGACGAGTGACGAAACGATGGCGAAGAGCGACATGGTGCCTCGGGGACGACGCTGGCCTGGGCGCATTCAGCACGATGGGGCGTGCAGCGCGCACACGCTCGTATATAGAGCCACACGGCCGGTCACTGAAGGGCGTCGGGAGCCGCCCGCCGAGGAGTCTGTCTCGATGAGGTCGTATCGAACGTTGGCGCTCGTGCTCGCCGTGTGGGCCGGAACGTCGGCTGCCCAGTATCAGGCGGTGCCACAGGCTGGCATCGGCTACCCCGCGTTGACGAACCCGCAGACGGTCACGCTGCTCGCCGCTGGTGATGCGGGAATCGAGCTCGACCGCGGCCGAGCCTTGCTGCAGCTCCCTTTCACGTTCCAGTTCTACAACCGGCAGTACACCGCCGTGTACGTGACCGCGAACGGGGCGCTGTTCTTCGAGCCGACGACCAACCCGAACGATGACTTTCCGTCGAACGTCGCGATTCCTTCGACGACCGAGCCGAACGGCGTGATCGCTCCCTTCTGGGAGGATCTCGACGGAAACAACGGCAACAGCGCCGTACGTCAGCAGGTGGTCTCGGGACCCAACGGACAGGGGCTGGCCATCGAGTGGCGAGATTGGAATCGGCGATTCGGTTCCTACACGCTGAACTTTCAGGTCCGACTCTGGGAGAACGGCGTCATCGAGTTCTTCTACGGCACCATGCAGGGCGCCGGGCAGGCGATCTCGGCCACCATCGGCATCGAGAGCCCGACGGGTGCGCAGGGGACGAACGGCCTCGGGCCCATCGCGAACCCGGCCGTCGATGGAGGCCAACAATTTCGTTGTCTGAACCGCACGAACCCCAACGCTCCGGTCCCCTCGTTCGCGCACTGCGATCTCTCGAGCTTCGACCCGATGAACACGGGCACGCCGGTCAGCTACATCCGCTTCGGGCCTCCGCCCGGCGTCGATCTGCAGCCGACCCGCGTGCGCGTCACTGGCATCGCGCAGGCCGGCAACGATCTGCAGCTCAACGTCGAGACCACGATTCGCAACTTCGGCACCGTCGCGTCGCCGGCGTTCTCGTACAAGCTGTACCTCTCGCAAGACACGATCTTCGACCCTCCGCTCGCCGATGGTGGCGTCAGCGACTCCGAGATCGTCACGCCGGGCCCACGCGGGCCGTTCACGCTCAACCCGAACGCCGTCGTCGTCGACAGCGCGGGAGGCGTGGCGCCGCGCCCGACCTCGGGCACCTTCTACGTGCTCGCCGTGGCCGACCCGGAAGCGCTCGTCACCGAGACGAACGAGAACAACAACGTCTTCGCCACCTCGACGCCGTTCTTCGCGGGCGTGGATCTCGTGGCCGAGTCGGTGAGCGGACCTCCCTCGGCCGGCCCCGGAGATCCCGTCACGGTGTCCTACACCTTCACGAACCAGGGCTTCGACCCGCCGGGCGTGGTGCCGTTCAAGATCTACCTGTCGGCCGACACCGTGTTCTCGCAGGACGACCGGCAGGTCTTCTCGGGCACCCGTGCCGTGTCCGGTGGAGAGACGGTGATCGCGCAGAGCACCTTCCTGCTCCCCAGCACCGTGCCCGCCGAGGACTACTTCATCCTCCTCGTGCTCGATGACGGGCCGACCGCGGGCGTCATCGTCGAGGTGTCCGACGCCAACAACCAGGTCTTCAGCCGCGCGCGCATGCAGGTGCGCCAGGCCGACCTCATCGTCGAGCGCATTCGGGTGGCCCGCCCCGTCACGCCATTCGAGACCGCGACCGCGGCCTTCTTCGGCGAGTCGATTCGCATCGAGGCCACGGTGCGCAACCAGGGCGGCGCCTCGGCGCCGAACGTCTCACTCATCTTCTACCTGTCGGACAACGAGACGCTGAACGGCCTCACCGACCCCTTCATCTGTGACGAGGGGCCCTTCGCGCTCGCGCCCGGCACCTCCCGCACGGTGGAGAAGACGTGCACGGTCCCCAGCCTCGCCGTGTCCGGGCAGCCGCTGGTGCGGGGGCCGTTCTTCTTCTTCGCGGCGGCGACCGCGGCCGGGCTCGCCGAGACCGACCCGTCGAACAACTTCGCGCAGGCGCCGCCGCTGCTGGTGCGCTCGCCGGCGCCGAACCTGCTCCCGACGAACCTGCGCGGTCCCCTGCGTGCGGCCGCCGGTGAGGTCTTCGCCGTCACGCGCACGCTCGCGAACACCGGCAACCGGCCGTCTCCGGCGGTGCGCTACCGCTACGTGGTGTCGGCGAACACCGTCATCACCCGCGATGATCCGGTGTTGCCCATCGTCACGCCGACCGGCGACGTGAACGAGCGCACGGTGACGCTGGCGGTCGACCAACGCGACACCGCCACCGAGCTCATTCGTATTCCGCTCTCGGTGACGCCGGCGACGTACTACCTCGGCGTGCTGCTCGACCCGGACGAGCTGGTGGACGAGGTCGACAAGGCCGACAACGGGCTCGCGGGCCCCCTGGTCGAGGTCGTCGCCCAGAGCCTCGGCGTGGCGCCCACCGCGCTCCCCGACGCGCTCGTGAACCAGCCCTACCTGGCCGAGCTCTCGGCCACGGGCACGGTGGCGAGCAGCACCTTCGTGGCCCGCACCCCGGCCGAGCTGCCGCCCGGGCTGACGCTCTCGATGGACGGGCGGCTGTCGGGCACGCCGACCCGCACCGGCGCCTACGCCTTCACCGTCGCCGTCACCGCGGGCGGTCGCACCATCGACGCGCGCTTGAGCCTCAAGGTGTCGCGCAGCACCGCCTCGCTCGTCTTGACCACCACGCTGTTGCCGCCGCCGGCGCGCCTGCTCACCTACGACTTCCAGGCGGGCGCCACCGGCGGGGTCGGCCCGTACCGCTTCCTCGTGTCGAGCGGCGTGCTGCCCTCGGGCCTCGCCCTGAGCGAGCGCGGCAGGCTCAGCGGCTCACCCTCGGGAGATCTCGGCACCTCGACCACCTTCACCCTGAGCGTCGTGGACTCGGTCGGAAACGTCGACTCGCGGGCGTTCACCATGACGGTGGTCGACGCGTCTCCGTTCCGCATCACGACGACCGCGCTGCTCAACGGCACGCTGGGCGCCGACTACCTGGTCGACATCGAGGCGTCGAACGCCGGTGGCGCGCCGGTATCGCGGCCCGTCCGGTGGACGGTGCTCGAAGGGGTGCTCCCGCCCGGCCTCACGCTCGAGAACAGCGCCACCGAGCGGGTGATCATCTCGGGCCAGCCGACCGGCGCGGGGCTCTACCGCTTCCGCCTCGAGGCGACGGACAACCAGGGCCGCTCGGACTCGGTCGGCTACGTGGTGCTCGTCGCTGGCAACGGCGTGTCGATTCTCGGAGATCTTCCGCCGAGCCTCGATCGTGGCGCGCAGGTGTCGGTGCAGCTCAACCCCAGCGCCCGCGTCGATGGCGCGCGGTTCATCGTGATGGACGGCAGCCTGCCGCCGGGCGTGAGCATCGACGACGCCGGCCTGGTGACGGGCACCATCGACGCCGAGGCGCCGTACCGCAGCTACACCATCACCGTCGGCTACGGCGCGGGGCGTGATCAGCTCGTCACGCTCAAGGCGCTGCGCATCGACGTCGAGCCGCCGCGCGAGACCGTGCGCCGCGGCTGCGCTTCGACGGGAGGCGTGGGGGTGTCGGCGCTCTTCGTGCTCGCAGGGCTCGTCCGTCGTCGCCGGCGGTGAGCCTCCACGGAGTTCGTCGCATCGTCTCGGAGGTCGCGCTGCCCGATGGCCGGGTGCAGGCGACGCTCGAGCTGCAGTGCGGGTGCACGATCGTCCGGCGCCTCGACGAGAACCGATTGCTCACGGCCGAAGACGGCGCTCGCCTGGCCGTGGGCAAGTACCCGTGTCCGCTCGGCCACCCGGTCCGCGGCGGCTGAGCCGTCTGCCCCGTCGGCGCGCCAGCCTTTCTCCTCGCCGAGGAGCGGCCTGCTTCCGCGCGGGAGGGGTTTCGGGCGAGGCTCGGAGGGTCCGATGCGCCTTTCGGGTCACCAGTGCCCTTTCGCGGCACCTCGGCGAGCGCTCAGAACGACAGCTGCAGCTGCGCCCTGAGCTGGAACGTGCCCACCTCGAAGCGCTCTCCGACGGGGAGCCAGAAGAAGTCGGTCTGGAGCTTCAGATCGTGCCGCATCGGGTACCAGCCCACGCCAACGCCGAGCTCACGCTGGTGCTTCAGCGACGGGTCGGTGCCGGCCAGCGGCCGCAGCTGGCCCCACCGCGCGCTGACCTCGAAGTGGGGCACTGGCACGAAGCCGCCCTGCACGAAGTACCCCCACGCGGAGCGCGCCCATTCGGTCGAGCTGGCTCCGACGAGTTGCTCGAGCTCGGCGTCGCGCCAGAGCACCTCGCTGATGAGTGAGACGCCGCGCCACTTGAAGACCACGTCGGCGGCGAGGTGGTCGTACGTCGTCCACCCGTTGCGAAAGGTCGTGCCGAAGGTGCTGCGCTGCCGGGCCGTGGCCACGTTGCGTGCCGCCGCCAGGCCGATGGCGAGCCGCGGTCGCTCGAGGCGCTCGAGGTCGCCCTCGACGAGATCGTCGAAGCGCCCGAAAGGGCTCACCTGCACGCGCGCGACGTAGAGCAGGCCGACGTTGGTTCCGAACCGGTTTCGCCCGTCACCGCCGAAGACGCCCAGGGCGTACGCGAGGCGGCCGCCGAGGCCAAAGAGATCGTCGCTGCGCAGCTGGAGGCCGACGTCGCGGTCGAGGTTCAGCTCTGCGACGACGATCGAACGATCGACGAGCTGCAGGTTCCCCGACGAGACGACGCGCTGCTTCCCGTACGGCACCTTCGTCTGCCCGAAGCGGACGTTGAGGTCGCGCAGCCCCTGCCAGGTGAGGTGAGCGTCGCGCAACACGTTGGGCGCATCGGCCTCCATGTCGAGGGCCGAGAACGCGAGCTGCACCGTCATCACCCACGCGTCGGTGTACTTCGCCGTGAGGCTCAGCCGGGCCCGGCGAATGAGCAACTGGTTGAGCCGGGTGGTGGGAGCGCCCTCGGTGGGCACCAACGCCTCGGCGCGCGCCTGAACGCGCCCCCGGAGTTGCAGTGAGAAGTCCTGCGCCTTGAACTGCACGCCCTCGCCCCACTTCGCGTCGACGGTCGCAGGCGCGCGCGCCGGCGCGCCCGCGTCACTGGGGTGCTCCACCTGCGGGATCCCTGCGTCGGGCAGGGGAGCGGGGAATTCCTGGCCTCCGTCGACCGAAGCGAACACCAGCGCAACGAGGCAGGGCGTCATGGCCCGAGCGGCCTACGGCGCCGCAGCGGGGGCTTCATGGCGGCCGTGTGACATCTCCGTTGCGAAACCGAGAGGCGGTCGCCACAGTCGCGCCATGAAGCCAGCCCTCTTCGTGACCGCGACGTTGCTGATGGTGGGCTGCGCGCCCACGCGGAGCGACGCCGACGCGCCGGGCATGCCACCTTCAGGCGAGGCCGTCGTCGTCACGTACTACTACTTGAACTTCTGACGCGTCTGCGACGCGACGCGGGCCGCCGTGCGCGTGCTCGACAGGGAGTTCCAGGGCACCGTCACCTTCCGTACGGTGGAGCACCTCGAGCCCGAGGCGGTCGAGGCCGTGCGCCGCTACGGGTGGAACAGCCACGGCGCCGTCGGGTATCGGGGCCGGCGGCTCTTCTATCGGGCGGGCGACCACCGGGTGAACGCGCGCGACCTGCACGAGCGCCTGCTCGACGAGCTCGGTCTTCCGCTCGAGTGCCGCGTCTTCACAAGAGCCCCTTCGCCTTGATGTCGAGGTACGCGTTCACCGCCGCGGGGCCGAACGTCTTCGGGCTGGTGCGAACGACCCGGGCTCCGGCGTCACGGAGGCGCGCGACGGTCGCCCGGGCGTCGGCCTCGAGCTGCGCTGCCACCCGGCGACGATGGGCGTCGAGCACGCGCTCGGGCATCGCGGTCGCCGCCGCGTGCACGTCGTCGTCCTGCATCGAGGCCACCAGCGGCAGGTGCCGTGGCACGAGGCGCTGGGTCCGCCGCAGCAGGGCCTGCGCCGCGTCGGGGTCGGTGAGGTCGGTCATCAGCACCACGAGCGTCCGCTTGACGTTGCGCGAGAAGGCGAGGTCGATCGCGCCGCCGTAGTCGCTCTCTTCGAGGCTCGCCTCGACGCGATGGAGGGCCTGGGCGATGGCGCGGAGCTGCTCGGCGCCCTTGCGCGGGGGCAGCCAGCCCTTCACCGCCGTCGCGAAGGCCATCACGCCCACGTGGTCGCCCTGATCGAGCGACACCTTCGCCACCCGGAGCGCGGCGTCGATGGCGAGGTCGAGCTTGCGGCGCCCGCCGATCTCTCCGGCCATGTGCCGGCCGCAGTCGAGCAACAGCAACACGGCCTGGTTTCGCTCGGGCTGGTGCACGCGCACCATCGCGCGGGAGCGCCGGGCCGTCGCCTTCCAGTCGATGGTGCGCCGATCGTCGCCCGCCCGGTACTCGCGCAACGACTCGAACTCGCGGCCCTCGCTCTTGAGCGGCACCCGTCGCCGGCTGTCGTCTTCCGAGGCGCGCGCGAGGGCGAGCGCGTCTTTCGTCAGCGCCGTCAGATCGGGGAAGACCTTGACCGTCTGGGGCAGGGCCACGGCCTGCTGGCGCGCGCAGAGGCCCCAGGGCCCCTCGAGCCTGAGGAAGACCGCCTCGAAGACGAGTTCGCCGCGGGTCTTCGGCTCGAGCCGGTACCGAAGCGTGAGCTGAGATTCGAGCGCGAAGGCCTGCCGGTGCCCTTCGACGTGCGGCCCGGGCGGTACGCCGTCGCGCACCTCGCCGCGCACGAGGCCGGTGACGCCCGGGGCCAGCTCGAGGGCCAGGTCGACGAAGGCGGGGCGGTTCGACGACAGCACGGGGTCGATCGTTCGGGTCACCCGCAGGCGGTCGGCGCGGGGCGCGCGCAGGAAGTCCAGGGCGACCGCTGCCACGAGCGTCAGGTCGAGCACCACGCACGCGAGCGCGACCGACGGCGCCAGCACCGAGAGCACAGCCGGCAGCAGGCCGAGCGCCGCGATGACCACTGCCCGGCGGGTGGGCACCGGCCAGCTCGAGGCCCGGGCCGCCGTCATCGGGGCACTTCGACCCGCTCGAGCAGTTGGCGAATGAGATCGCCGCTGGTGAGGCCTTCGACCTCGGCCTCGGCGCGGACGATCAGCCGGTGGTTCAGCACGCCCGGAGCCACCGCCTTCACCTCGTCGGGGGTGACGAAGTCGCGCCGCTCGAGGGCCGCGCGGGCACGGGCCGCGGCGAGGAGGGCCTGGGCCGATCGTGGCGAGGCTCCGAGGCGCAGGCGGCGGTCGTCGCGGGTCGCCCGCACCAGGCGCACCACGTACTCGAGAATGCTGGGCTCGCAGGTGATCGAGGTCGCGCGGGCCTGCAGCTCGGTCAGCTCGTCGGCCGACAACACGCGGGGCACCTGCGGCGCCGCGCCCCGGCGCTCGTGGAACTTCACCAGCATCTCGCGCTCGGCGGCCGCGTCGGGGTAGCCCACCATCACCCGCATCATGAAGCGGTCGAGCTGCGCCTCGGGGAGGGGGTAGGTGCCTTCGAGCTCGAGCGGGTTCTGCGTCGCCACCACGAAGAAGGCGCCCGGGAGCGCGTGCGTGGCGCCGTCGATGGTCACCTGCCGCTCCTCCATCGCCTCGAGCAGCGCCGCTTGCGTCTTGGGCGGCGTGCGGTTGATCTCGTCGGCCACCAGCACCTCGGTGAAGACGGGGCCCTTCACGAGGTTGAACGTTCCATCCTGCGGGCGGAACACGCTGGTGCCCACCACGTCGGTGGGCATCAGGTCGGGCGTGAACTGAATGCGGGTGAACGACAGCCCCAGCGCCTGGGCCATGGTGCGCGCGGTGAGCGTCTTGGCCACGCCGGGCACGCCCTCGAGCAGCACGTGGCCGCGGGCGAGGAAGGTCGTCACCAGATCGGCCAGCACCTTCGGCTGGCCCACCACCACCTGCGAGAGGGCCGCCTCGAGCCGCGTGAGCGCGTCGCTCATGTCGTCACTTCCCCTTGAGGCCCAGCACGGTGCCGAAGCCGGTGAGGCCGAGCGCGAAGACGGCCAGAATGGCGCCGAAGCCGGGCTTCGAGACCCAGACCTCCTGGTTGCCTTCCAGCGCGCGCGCCAGCGTGCGGTCGATCGAGTTGATGATGGTGGCGAACGTCCACAACGCGCCGAGGGTGACGGCGCCGAGCTGCCCGGCCCAGATGAGCAGCTCGTTCACCTTCGTGGCCTTGTTCACCCGCACCACCATGAAGGTGACGACGAGCACCGCCATCAGGAAGGTGACGAGCCCCGGGCCGACCAGGCCCAGCACTTCGCCCTCGGTGACCGTCTCCTTCCACGGGAAGAAGCACGAGAGGACGACGGTCAACGCGCCGAAGAACGCGAGCTTGTCGCCCGGGTTGAGCACCGCGACGAACTGCTTGAAGCCGCCGATGAAGTCCTCGGCGTCGACCGCCTTGTCGGGCGTGAAGGCCTCTTTCTGCGAGGCGGGCATCTCGTTCCACGCCTCGGGGTCGACGCGGCTGCGCCAGTCTCCTGCGGCGTTGCCGGTGCCCTCGTCGGTGTCCTTCGGGTCGGGCGCGGGCCGGGGCGCAGGGCGCTTCTTGACGGGCTTCTTCACCGCCGCGGCGCTGCCCGAGCCGGTGGCGGTGCGGCGCGCGACCGGCCGACCGCTCGACTTCGTGGCCGGACGACGGGAGGCCGCGGGCTTCGATGGGCGGGGCGCGTCGTCGATGGCGTTCAGGTCGACCACCGCCTCGCAGTGCGGGCAGACGACCGCGCCGTCGTCGATCTCCTCGTTGCAGGAAGGGCACTGCATCGAGCGCCACCATACCCGGGCTCGGGGCCCTGCGAGGGCCGAAAGAAATTCCGCACTCGACAACGGGTGGCGGTGTTCTAGGGAGGCCGCCATGAAGCGATCGCTCCTGACCCTGTTCGTGCTCGTCGTAGGCCTGGGCTGTGCACCCTCGTCGCGTGTGATCAAGCGCAACGCCGACGGGACCGAGGTGAAAGAGACCTCGTCGTCGAAGAGCTCGTCGTCGTCGAAGAGCTCCTCGTCGTCCTCGTCGTCTTCGAAGAACAAGTCGAAGAGCGGGAGCAGCTCGAAGTCGTCGAACACGAGCGGCGGCGGGTGGGGCGCGGCCGAGACGGTGCCGCCCGAGTTCGCCGAGATCGTCCAGCTCGAGGACCGCCGGTCGTTCGGCACCGAGAACAAGCTCTTCACCATCGCCCTGACGGCGAACAACCCGGCCCTGCGTGGGCGCGCGCTCCTGGCGATCGGCCGCATTCAGGACCCGGCCTCGGCCGACGTGCTGACGAAGGGCCTCACCGACCCGGACGCGGGCGCGCGCGCCGAGGCAGCCTTCGCCGTCGGGCTCCTGGGCGCCTCGT
Source organism: Myxococcaceae bacterium (assembly GCA_025459425.1). GTDB lineage: Bacteria > Myxococcota > Myxococcia > Myxococcales > Myxococcaceae > Xiheimicrobium. Next base: position 37,724 of record JALOQF010000020.1, read on the forward strand.
GGACGCCGCTCGCCGAAGACGTGAAGACGAAGCTCACCGACGCGCTCAAGCTGGCCGAAGCCGACGAGCAGGACCCCGGCGTGAAGCTCGCGATC
>JALOQF010000588.1 GCA_025459425.1 Myxococcaceae bacterium
CGGCCGTGGCGAGTCGATGTTCGCCATCGCCTCGTCGCCCGGCTCGACGACGTTCGACTACCTGATTCGGCGGGGCGCGGGCGTGTCCGAGGCGCTGGCGACGCTGACCGAGGGCAGTGAGGTCGAGGTGACGCCGCCCGAAGGGCCGGGCTTCCCCATCGGTGAGGCCAGGGGCCAGGACGTGTTGTTCGTCTGCACCGGCACGGCGCTGGCTCCTTGTCGTTCGGCGCTCGGGCTCATCGCACGAAGCCGCGCGGACTTCGGTCGCGTGACGCTCGTGCAGGGCCAACGGTCGCCTCGGCAGTTGCCCTGGCTGGTCGAGTTGAGCGGCCTGCCTGGCGTCGAGCTCGTCACCGTGGTGACCGAAGGTGGCGCTGGCTGGACAGGCCCCGTCCGGCGTTCCGCGGAGTCGTGTGTTTCTCAACCTTTGAGCATCGTTCCGAGCCGGTTCTTTCGCGGCGCCGAGCGGGTATGGTTCCCACCCTCATGGCGAACGTCCTCTCGTACGGCCTCGTCGACAGTCCCGTGGGCCCGCTGCTGCTCACATCTGATGGGCTCGGGCTGACGGGGCTCTACCCGGCTCGGCACGTTCGGCGGCCGGAGCCAGACGCCGGGTGGGTTCGCCACGACGGTTTCTTCACCGGCGTGAAGGACCAGCTCGACGCGTACTTCGCGGGCCGGTTGACGCGCTTCGAGGTGACGTTGTCGCCTGCGGGGACCCCTTTCCAGCGCCGGGTGTGGGACGCGCTGCTCGAGATTCCGTTCGGCGCGACGGTGACGTACGGCGAGCTGGCCGCGCAGCTGGGCAAGCCGAGCGCGTCACGCGCGGTGGGCCTCGCGAACGGGCGAAATCCCATCAGCATCATCGTGCCGTGCCACCGCGTCGTGGGCCGAGACGGGAAGCTGACGGGGTACGCCGGCGGCCTCGAGCTCAAGCGCACCCTGCTCGGCCATGAAGCGCAGGTGTCGATGCACGGCCTGTGGCCGACACCCGTACCGACGGCGGTCGGAGCGGCGCGTCTCGAGGTCTGAGGCGCAGGTCGCCGCTCACCTCTCGGGGACGTTCCGCCAATCGCACCGGCCCTCGTTGCAGAACGCCTCGATTGGCAGACGGCAGATGAGCGAGCATCGCTGGATCCCGCCATGGAAACACCCTCGCTGAATGGCGGCGTAGTCGGCCGCGTACCGGGCGCTGTCCCTGGCGCTCAGGGCTCCGTTGATGGCAGGTGCACAGGCCTCTGCGTTGGTGCGAAGCGCGGGCGTGAACGTCGCCGGCAGACAGGGCGCGCAGAGATCTCCGACGATGGCCACCACGCAGTCGGCGTCGACGGTGCAGTCCGTCGCGTAGTCGGTGGGCTCGACGCTCGTGCGGCAACCGACGGCGACGAGGGCCAGCCCAGCGAGAGCGAACGCGCGCATGCCTGGGCTCATGGCCGACCACCGCGACGTCGTCAACCCGACGGCCGCGACACCTGACGGCCGGGTCACCGGCGTCGGCGCACCACCTCGGGCCTGGGCGCGCGGCCGGCGCCGAACGTGCGCTTCAACACAGGCACCCGCAGGGCACCGTCGTGCTCGAGTGCATCGGCGGTAGGCCGAAGATCCGCGTCTCGCCAGGGCCCAACGTCGCTTTCGGCCGCGTCGGCTCCTTCCCGGCCAACACGACGGACTCGGTGAACCGCGGGCGTCACGACCCACGCGGGGTGCGCCCACGCTCGAGCATTCGCCGAGTTCGGGGGAGCCGCGCCTCGTACGTCGGGGCGCCGATCACCGTGCCCGAGCGCGACGCCTCCGGCCGCGCACACGGCGGTCCGCCGCTGTCGGCACCTCGCAGACGGCGCTGTCGAGCGGCGGTTCGCGCGCAGCGGAGGCGTCTCGCCCAGCGATGGGACGCCCACCGTCAGCGCTGCGCCAGCCGCGCCAGCGCCTCGGCCACCACGGACGCCTTCGCCTCGAGCTTCGCGAGGGGGCGCAGCGCCGCCGCCACCGCCCCACCGGCCAGCGCCGCGTCGAGGTGGGGCAACAGCGCATCGACCGATCCGTCCGTCGCGTCGAGCACGAGGAGCGGCAGGAACCAGCGGTTCGTCTCGACGTCGGCCGGCTCGGCAGTCGACAGCGCGACCTGGGCCCCCTCGAGGAAGACGTCATCGACGACGAGCCTCCGGAGCGTCGCGAGCTGGCTGGCCGTCGGCGCCCGGGTGAGCTTCACCAGCTTCGTCAGGGCGTGCGCCGCCGCCTGCCACGCCGTCTCGACGCGCGGCCCGTCGACGTCGACCGGCACCGTGGCCTGGAGGAACCGCGCGGTGGCGCCGCGCTGCGACTCGAGCGCATCGCGCGCCTCGGCGGCCAGCGTGGCGTCGAAGGTGAGCACCGCCGCGCCGACCTCGGGCGGAGCGACCTTCCGCTCCAGCACCTCGCCCAGCGCCTCGGTCACCGCGAAGGGGCTGGTGCGGCGCCGGGGCGCCCACGTCAGCAGCGAGAGCAAGTCGTCGGTCGAGGTCTTCGCGTAGCGGCTCACGGCGCGACGGCGGCGTCGAGGTAGAGCGCCTCGTAGACGACTCCGGCCGGGTCGCTCTGGTGATCGTTCAGCGGGTTCTGCGGCGTCCACGCGGCGACGGTGACGAGCCGGCCATCGCGCGAGAAGCGCACGCGGCGAACGGCCCAGCCATAGGGCGACTCGACCTGGGGCGCGGTGCTCCGGTGCAGGACCACCGTCTTGTCCCAGCCGCCGCTCACGACCGTCTTCCCGTCGGGGCTGATGCCGGCGGTCGACACCACGCCGCGGTGACCGGTGAGCTTCTCGAGCACCTGCCCGGACTTCGCGTCGACGCGCGCCGCGCAGTCCCACGGGCGCTCGGGTTCGACCTCTTTTCGTTTCTCCCGGTCGTAGACCGCCTTCGTGCGCTCGGCCTTCGTCTCGGACAGCGCCAGGCCCAACACCGCGCCCGCCGCGTCGACCGTCACGTCGTTCACCGAGGCCTCGAAGGACAACACCCGGCGCCGCACCAGCGACCGCGGCGAGGTGGCGGTGACGCCGGCGACACCGTCTTTCGGCGTGAAGACGTACTCGTTCGTCGCGCTGTCGGTGGCCACGTCGAGCCGCTCGAGCGCGGCCTGGCCCAGCACCGCCTGCGCATCTTGCGGGACGCAGGCATCGCAGACCGCGAGGTCGAGGCCGGTCAAGGTGACGTTCTTGAGCGTCACCGAGCGGCCCCGGGCCACCGGTGCCAGCTGCGGCCCCATGGCGGTGGGAATGGTGACGGTCTCGGTGAGCGACGGCACGTCGAGCCCGGCGGCCTGCGCGAGGGCGCCGCGAATCACCACCACGGGCGTGCGCGCGTCG
>JALOQF010000589.1 GCA_025459425.1 Myxococcaceae bacterium
GAGCTCTTCGTGCTCGTCGAGCTCGAGGAGCTGTCCGTGGCCGACGCCGCCAGAGTCCTCGAGCTGAACCAGAACACCGCCCACTCTCGCCTGCGAGATGCCCGCCGCGACTTCGCGCAGGCCGTCGAGCGCGAGCGGGCCAAAGAAGCCTGGAGGACGCGATGAACTCCCTCGACCCGAAGTCCAGAGAGGTGCTGCGCGCCGGCCAGGCCGACGAGGGCCCGACGGCCGCCGACCGGGAGCGCCTGCGCCAGAAGCTCGCGGTGGCGCTCGCGACGGGTGCCGCGGGCCCCGAGCTGCCGGAGCCTCCCGCGGCGGTGGCGAAGGGCCTGGGCCTGCGCGCGGTGGTGGGTGGAGTCGGCGTGGTGAGCGCCGTCGTCATCGGCGTCGCGGCGGTGGTGGCGACGCGGCCGCCCGTTCACCCGCCAGTCGTCCAGGCGCGGCCCGTGGCGGTCGCGGCGGCGCCCGAAGTGGAGCCCGAGGTCGAGCCGGCCGAGGTGTCGCCGCAGGAAGCGCCCACCGAGCCTCCGAGCGCGCCCGGGCCCGCGCCGCGTGTCGTGAAGAAGGCGGTGAAGAAGGTGGTTCGGCCGCCCGAGCCGGCGGCGCCGCCGGTGACTCCAGTCGTCGTCGCGCCGCCAACGGGTGCGTCTCCTCCCGTGGCGTCGCCATCGCCCGACGAGCTCGAAGCCGAGACGCAGGGGCTGCGAGAGGTCCAGCTCGCCCTCCGCGCCAGGCAGCCGGGCCGCGCCCTCGAGCTGCTCGACCAGCAAGACGCGCGGTTCTCCCGCGGGCAATTGCGTCAGGAGCGCGAGGGCGCGCGGGTGTTGGCGCTCTGTGCGACCGATGCGAAGGCTGGCGGAGAGGCCCTCGAGCGCTTTCGTGCGGCCCACCCGACGTCGCCGTTGCTGGCGCGCTTGAAGGGAGCCTGTGGCCGATGAGGCGCGACTCCGTGGCGGTGCGTGGCGTCGACGGGCGTGTCCGCAGGCTCGAGGCGACGCGACTGATGAGCCGCGACTCCGTGGCGGTGCGTGGCGTCGGTGAGTGTGTCCGCAGGCTCGAGGCGACGCGACTGATGAGGCGCGACTCCGTGGCGGTGCGTGACGTCGGTGAGGGTGTCCGCAGGCTCGAGGCGACGCGACTGATGAGCCGCGACTCCGTGGCGGTGCGTGGCGTCGGTGAGCGTGTCCGCAGGCTCGAGGCGACGCGACTGATGAAGCGCGACTCCGTGGCGGTGCGTGACGTCGAGGGGCGTGTCCGAAAGCTCGAGGCGACGCGAGTGATGAAGCGCGACTCCGTGGCGACGCTGGACGACGTCAGACGAGGTGTGTGCGAGGTGCTCCCAGGGAGGTCCGCCCCCCTGGCCTTTGGCCGCACTTTCGCCTCCGCGCGTTCTCGCTGCCGCCGCCACACCTCCAGGCCACGGACAGGAGCGCTCGCTCGATGAGGCCTGCACACGCACTGCTCGTGCTCATGTGGACGACGGCCTGTGGCTTCGAGGTACCGCTCGGGTTCGATGACGCCGGGCCCTGCGCCCTCGAGCCGCGGGTCGCCGGTCATCGGGTCGACGCCACCTTCGGCACCTGCGGTGCGGTCACGGTCGACGTCGCGGGCCTCGACAACGTTGGCCTCGGCACCCAGGGGCTCGCCATCGACCCCACCGGGCGGGCGCTCCTCGCGGGAACCGGAGGCACGCTGGCCGATCGCGACCTCGCCGTCATTCGCCTGACCGAGGCAGGCGCGCTCGACAACACCTTCGGCACGAACGGTGTCGGGCAGGTCTCGGTGACGACCTCCGACATCGGTCACGGCGTGTCGCTTCAGCCCGATGGCACCCTCTTCGTCGCGGGCGAGTCGAAGACCATCGGTAACGAGCCCATCGCCGTGTTGGGCAAGCTCTTGCCCACTGGGGAGCCCGACCTGGCCTTTGGTGTGGGCGGACACGAGAAGGTCTCGGTCGCCTTCGGCAACCCGGGAGCGTGCCTCGGGGTGTGGCGGCGCGACGATGGCAGCGTGGTGTGCACCGGGACGTCGTGGAACGTCTTTCCCGGCCCGGGAGACCTGGTGGCCATCGCTCGCAACGGCTCCACGGCGCAGCCAGCGACCGGGTTCGGCATGGCAGGCTCCACCGTCGTCGACCTCGACGGCCTCGACCAGCGAGGGAATGCCGGCGTGCCGACGGCTTCGGGCCAGCTGCTGCTGCCGGGGAGCACCGCCGCCGGCGCCGCGAATGACTTCGTGCTGGCGCGCCTGGACGCGAGCGGGCGGCTCGACCCGTCCTTCACCGACGCGCGCGGACTCGCGGGTCGCGTGCGCGTCGACATCGCTGGCAACGACGACGAGTGCCTCGCGGCGTTCGCCGGGTCCGATGGCACCGCCTGGTGCATGGGCCGCGCGCGCACGCTGGCCAACACCTTCGAAGGCGCGCTCGTGCGGGTGTTGGCGTCGGGGGCGGTCGACTCTTCCTTCGGAGTCGACGGTCGGGTGGTGCTGCCTGCGTTCACGGCCGTCTGGGCGGTGGCGCCGCTCGATGACGGCACCTTCCTCATCGCAGGCGACGCGCCCGTGGGCCCGGGCAACGGAGCGCTGGCGCTGCAGGTGCTGGACGGCGCGGGGCGTGCCGTCGGCCCGCTGGTGACGTTCGACGTGACGCCCGGCCCGGACTCGGCGCGAGCGCTGGTGCGTGACGCGCAGGGGCGCCTGTGGGTCTCCGGAGCGGCGAATGGTGACTGGGTGGTGCGCCGCTTCGTGCGCGAAGTGCCCCCCTCGACGATGCGGGTGGCGAACGAGTGCGCGGCGGCGCCGTCGTGGCCCCCGTTGCTGCTGGCGCTGGTGGTGGTGCTGCGGCGCTGGCGGTGAAGCGGAGCAGCGCCATGGCAGCAATCCGAGTGCGTCGATGGAGACAGGCCATCACGGACACACGCTCGACGCGCGCAGCGGCCCGCTGACGAGATGGGTGATGAGGTGGCTGCGGGCGTGGGCGGTGGCCGGGAGCACCTGCCACGTCAACCCGTCGCTGCTCCGGTAGATGCGCTCGTCGGCGTACTCGGACTGCCACCCGCCCTTGAAGGCGACGAGGGTGCCCGCGCGCGTGACGACGACCGGGCCGATGGAGACGTCGCTCGGCGTGCTCTGCGC
>JALOQF010000590.1 GCA_025459425.1 Myxococcaceae bacterium
GCTCGCCCGCCTCGAAGCGCTGGCGCGGCGCGGAGGCGGAGGGCAGGCCAACCCCTCGCTGGGCGGGGTGACGCTCGACGTCCGCCGGCGGGCGCTGGCGCGTGGGGCACAGTCCGCCTCGTTGACGGCGCGGGAGTTCGCCCTGGCCGCCGAGCTGTGGGGGCACCCGGGCGACGTGCTGTCGCGCACGCGGCTGCTGTCGGCCGTGTGGGGCAGCGACTTCGAGGGCCAGCCGAACGTCGTCGACGTCTACGTCGGCTACCTGCGCTCGAAGCTCGAGGAGCTCGAGGCGCGCGACGTCGAGATCTCGGCGGTGCGCGGCATCGGCTACCGCCTGCGGGAGGTGACGCGGTGACGCTGTCGGCCCGCCTGTGGCTGTGGGGCGGCGTGGTGCCAGCGCTGGTGGTGGGCCTCGTCCTGCTGCTGGCCGACCGGGCCTTCCACCGGGCGCTCGAGCGGTCGGTCGATCAAGCGCTCCTCACCCAGGCGGCCATCGAGAGCGTGAGCCTCTTCGACGGCCCGAAGAACGAGCCGCACCTGCACATGGCCACCTCGCCGCTCGTCGAGACGGTGCGCCCCTTCGCGCCCGAGGGCGTGCTCTTCGGCCCCGACGGCAAGGAAGTGATGCGGTACCCGCCGCCACTCTCGGCGACGGCGCCCGAGCGGCAAGAGCCCGGCGAGCCCGAGCGCGGCCCGTCCCTGTCGACGCGCGAGCACGGTGAGGCGCGACAGCGGGTGTTGTCGGTCACCGTGCGGGCGCCGACCGGCGCGCTCTACACGCTGCGCCTCACCGCCTCGCTCGCGCAGGTGGACGCGTCGGCGCGTGGCTTTCACGTGGTGGCCGTGTTGGCCACGGCCTTCACTGCGCTCGTGCTGGCCGTGGTGCAGGCGCTCCAGGGCCGGGGCCTGCGACGCCGCCTGGCGACGCTGCGCGGACACCTCGAGGCCGTGCGCGCCGGAGAGCTCGACCGCCGGCTGGCTCCGGACACCGCGGGCGACGAGGTGTCTTCGATTCACGAGGTGCTGGGGCAGGCCACCGAGCGGCTCCAGCTCGCCCGGAACGCCCGCGAGCGCCTGATCGCCGACGCCGCCCACGAGCTGAGAACGCCGCTGTCCCTCATGCGCACGCGGCTCGATCTCGCCCTGCGTCGCGAGCGCGCCCCCGACGAGCTGAAGGCAGCCCTCAGCGACACGCGGGAAGAGGTGATTCGCCTGGCGGCGCTGGCCACCCGCCTGCTCGACACCGCCGCCACCGCGAAGGCGCCGCTGGACGGTGAACCGGTGGATCTCGTCGAGATCGCCCGCGCGAGCCTGAGCAGCGTCGAAGCGTCGGCCGCGGCGGCGGGCGTCAGGCTCCAGCTGGAGCAACAGGGGCCCGTTCACCTCACGGGCAGCCCCGGCATGCTGCGCCAGGTGATCGACAACCTCGTGTCGAACGCGCTGAAGGTGAGCCCGGCCGGTGGTGCCGTCACCGTGAAGGCGTCACGCGAGGGGCCCAACGCCGTGGTGGCGATCCGCGACGAGGGCCCCGGCATTCCCGAGGCCGAACGTGAGGCCGTCTTCGAGCCCTTCCACCGGGTGCGCGGTGGCCCGCCGGGGACCGGCCTTGGGCTGTCGATCGTGCGAGACGTCGCGACGAGGCACGGTGGCCGCGCGTGGGTCGCCTCGACGGCGGCTGGAGCCGAGGTGGTGGTGGAGCTCCCCCTCTCGCCGCCCTCACCCGCCGCCAGCTGAGCCGCTCCCCGCCCAGAGTGGATCAGCACCAACTGCGAACGAACGCCCGAACCACCTCGGCTTCGGTCAGGCCGCGCCGGCAGCGGCCCGCTTGTCGACGTTGGCGAGCTGCCCGCACGCGGCGGCGATGTCGCGGCCCCGGTTCGCACGAATCAGCGCCACCACGTCGGCCGCCTCGAGGATCTGCTTGAAGCGCTCGGCGCGGTTGTCGAGCGTGGTCGAGAAGCCCAGGCCCGGGTTCTCGTTGTACTGAATGAGGTTCACCTTCGCCGGCACGCCCTGGAGCAGCGCCGCCAGTCGCCGCGCGTCGTCGTCCGTGTCGTTGACCCCGCTCATCAGCACGTACTCGAACGTCACGCGCCGGCCCTGCTTCACCGGGAACTTCTTCACCGCCTCCATGAGGTCGGCGATCTTCCATTTCCGGTTGACGGGCATGATCACGTCGCGCGTCTCGTCCCACGAGGCGTTGAGCGAGATGGCCAGCTTCACGTCGGTCTCGGTGGCGAAGCGCTCGATCATCGGCACCAGCCCCACCGTCGAGACGGTGATGTGGCGCGACGAGAAGTTCGGCCCGTCTTCGCTCTGCAAGAGTTCGAGCGCGGCCTTCACGTTCTCGAAGTTGTGGAGCGGCTCGCCCATGCCCATGAAGACGAGGTTGGTGAGCGGGCGCAGCGTCTCGAGGCCCTCGTTCGCGCGCACCTCACGGTTGACGGCGTGCACCTGGGCGACGATCTCGGACGGCGCGAGGTGCCGCACGAGGCCGAGCGTGGCCGTGGCGCAGAAGCGGCAGCCCATCGCGCAGCCCACCTGCGTCGAAACGCACAGCGTCTTGCGCTCGGGCGAGGGCATGTAGACCGACTCGATCAGCTTCCCGTCGTGCGTCTTGAAGCGGTACTTGATGGTGCCGTCGACGCTGCGCTGCTCGAGGTCCTTCTCGACCGCGCGAATGACGGCGCGGGCTTCGAGCTGGGCCCGCAGCGCCTTCGAGAGATCGGTCATCTCGTCGAAGCGCACCGCGCCGCGCTGGTGGAGCCAGCGGTACACCTGCTTCGCCCGAAACGGCTTCTCGCCCAGCTCGACGAGGAACGCGGTGAGCGCAGAGAGCGACAGGCTGGCGACGTCGACGGGGGCGGGCGACACGGAACGGGCAATACGCGACAGGCGGCTTGCCTTTCAACCCACCCCTGTTTCACTCCCGAGCCGACATGACTCGCACGCGCCGAACGGTGGAGATCTCCGACGCCCTCTGGGACGCCCTGGAGCTGATGAGCCGCGAGATGAGCGTCGACCGCGACGCCCTGGTGAACCAGGCGCTCTTCACCTTCGCGCGCTTCAACGGGTACGTGACGCCGGGCTCCGTCGCCCCGCACGCCAACGCCGCCGCCAGT
>JALOQF010000228.1 GCA_025459425.1 Myxococcaceae bacterium
TCTTCGTCGGCGTGCGCACGCCCACCGGTGACGCCCCGGCGGTGTCGATGGTGCGCGTGCGGGAATGGCGCATCGACCTCGAGCGGCTCGCGGTGCTCGACGCGCTCCTCAACCGCGTCGTCGACCGCACGCTGTCGATGAACGACGCGCGGGCCGAGCTGCGGCGGCTGTCGTCGAAGCCACTCTGGCCGGCGCCGGTGCAGCTCCTCGCTGGCGCAGGCTCGAGCGCAGGTGCGGCCGTCATCTTCGGCGGCGGCGTGAGCCACTTCTTCATCGCCGCGGTCGGTGGGCTTCTGTTGCGCGCGGTTCTGCTGCGCACCCAGCGCGAGCCGGGGCTGCGCTTCCTCGAGAACTTCCTCGGCGGCATGCTGGCGGCGCTCGTCTCGTGGGTGGCGACGCTCATCTGGCCGAACCACTCGCGCGACATTCTGGTGCTGGCCATCGTCATTCCGCTCCTGCCGGGCATGGTGCTCACCACGGGGCTGGCCGAAATCACCTTCAAGAACCTCGTCTCGGGGACCTCGCGCCTCGTCGACGCGGCGGTAACGTTGCTCTCGCTCGTGTTCGGCATCGGGCTGATGCTGGCCTTCGAGCAGTGGACGGGCGTGCGTGCGGTCGAGGCCGAGGCGCTGCAACCGGCGTCCTGGGGCTGGCAGGTGGTGGCGGTGTTGGTGGCCTCGGCGAGCTTCGGCGTCTCACTTGGCCTGCCGCGCGAGAAGCTCGTCATCGCCCTCGCGTCGGGGAGCGCCGTGTGGCTGAGCCAGCGGCTCGTCGGTGGGTGGACTCCGGCCGCGGCGGCCTTCACCTCGGCGCTGGTGCTCGCGTCGCTGGCCAACGCGTACGCGCGCACGACGAACCGGCCGGCGCAGCTCTTCTTGCTCCCGGGGCTGCTCCTGCTGGTGCCCGGTTCGTTCGGGTTCCGCAGCTTCGATGCGCTGCTGCGGGGTGACTACACCCAGGGTGCGAGCCAGGCCGTCGACATGTTCCTGCTCGCCGGCGCGCTGGTGACGGGGCTCCTCGTGGCGAACGTGGTGGTGCCGCCACGGAAGATTCTCTGACGACGTCCCTGCCCTCGCCATGCACCCCCTCCTCGAACGACTGCAGCCGCTCCTCGCCAGCGAGGCCGTCGAAGACATCACCCGCCTCCTCGAGGTGTGGGAGCCGCGCGACGACGTCTGGGCGGAGTGTGTCGAGGGGCGCCTCTACGCACCGTCGACCAGTGAGGCCCAGCGAACGCGCTTGCGGGCGGTGCGGAGCGCACATCGGGCCGCGATGGCTGAGCGACGTGCAGCGCCCCCGCGGGTCGACCCTGCACCCTCGCGCCAAACGGAGGCCGAGACGGTGACGGCGTCTGCCCTGGGCGCGCTGCCGGAGTTCGACGTGCACCTGACCGAGGCGGCTGCACGCCTGGCGTCGCTGCCCAGCAACTGGGAGGAACCCGCCCGCGCACTGGTGGCGCTCGTACGGCGCGGGCAGGCGCACGAACGCGAGCGACTGGAAAAGCGAGTTCCCTCCGTTCTGGGCCCGAGCCAGCCAAGCGTGAGCGCGACCTTCGTGCGGCTCGGCCCGGTGGCCGACGACGCAGAGCTCACGGCAGTGCAAGCGCTGGCTCCGGTGTCGCTCGGCGCGAGCGTGCTGTCGTTCTACCGGACCATCGGCGGCCTGGTCGGTGACCTCGGCGGAAGTGGCCTCGAGCTGCACGTCCCGCCACCTCGGACACTGCTGGCCGCGCACGCCAGTTCACGGCCCGCGCAGCAACTGGTCAGCCTCTCCTTGCTGGACGTCGCGAGGTGGTGCTGGGGCAACGACCGCCCGGAGTTGGCCCGGGGCGTGCTCCCCGCTGCGGTCGAGCAGGCCGCGCGTGCGACACCGTGCATCGGGTGGGTCTCCGACGGCTCAGCAGAGCAGCACGGCTATCTCGTGCAGCGGCCTGATGCGCTCTTCCAGCTGCACGTCTGGCACCAGGACGACGACTTCGGCGCGCCGGCCGTCGCGTCACCCGGCGCTACGGACCTGTGGACGATGCTGCACGATGTCCTGCGGCAGATGGACCCGTCGGGCCCGACTGCGCCGGTCGAGTACCTCTCGGAGCTGGTCGTTCCGCTGAACTCGAGCAGGAGGTGACGTCGCTCGTGAGGTGGGGCGACCGGCGCGGGCGGAGCCTCCTTCTTTCGGCCGAGTCGCGACGCGCGGCGCTCGCGTAGGGTGTCACCATGTCCAGCCGCATCGACCGCTGGGTGTCCCTCGTCGTGGTGGCCGCCGCCGCCGTCGAGGTGTGGCTGCGCACCGACCTGCCGAACCTACCGGTGGCCTTCGCCTACGCCTCGGTGATGGCGGTGGCCGTCTTCTTCCGGCGCCGCTTTCCGCTGGGCGCCATGGCCCTGGGCTTCGGCGCAGCGAACGTGCTCACGGCCTTCGAGTACGCGCTGCGCCTCCCCCAGCTCGCGCCGGGCACCTCGGCGGCGGCGCTCCTGCTGCCGTACACGCTGGCGCGGTGGGGCACGCGGCGGGGACTCATCGCGGGCACGGCGCTCCTCGTCTCGACGTGGACGCTCACCCTGCTCGCCGGCCAGATGGCGCAGTTGAGCGACGCCATCGGCGGCGGTGTGGTGCTGCTCTTCCCGGGCGTCGTGGGCGTGGCGGTGCGTTTTCGCAGCGAAGCCGAAGCGCGCTCCTTGAGTCAGGCGCGGCTGCTCGAGCGGGAGCGGCTGGCGCGCGAGCTCCACGACAGCGTCGCCCATCACCTCGTGGCCATCACGGTGCAGGCGCAGGCCGCGCGGGCCATCATGGCGAAGCGCCCGGACGACGCGGCGACGGCGCTGTCGGCCATCGAGGACGAGTCGAAACGAACGCTGAGCGAGCTGCGGGCGCTGGTGGGCTCGCTGCGAGACGACGGAGAGCCTGAGCTCGCGCCAGCGGGCCGGCTCACCGACCTGCCGCTCCTCGCGCAGCGCACCCTCGAGCCGACGGTCGACGTTCAGCTCGAAGGCAACCTCGAGGGCCTGCCGCCGGCCGTGGAGCGCGCGGTGTTCCGCCTCGCGCAGGAGTCCATCACCAACGCGCTCAAGCACGCACGCAACGCCACACGCGTCACCGTGCGCATCGTGGCCCAGGGCCCGTCGATTCTCCTCTCGGCGCGCGACGATGGAGAAGCGACGACGACTCCACGACGGGCCGGCTTCGGGCTGGTGGGCATGGCCGAACGCGCCGCGCTGCTGGGCGGCACCTTCGAGGCCGGGCCGCGCTCGGGTGGAGGCTGGCAGGTCGAGGCGACGCTGCCACGAGAAGGGCGGACGACATGACGCTGCGGGTGCTCCTCGCCGACGACCAGCACCTCGTGCGCACGGGGCTCAAGCTCATCCTCGAGGCGCAGCCGGACCTCGAGGTGGTCGGAGAGGCCGAAGACGGCTCGCGGGCCGTGGCGCTCGCGCTCGCGCTCCGGCCCGACGTGTGTCTCTTCGACATCCGCATGCCGGTGATGGACGGCCTCGAGGCCACCCGGAGGCTCGCGGGCCCCGGCGTGGTGAGTCCCCTCGCGGTGGTCGTCATCACCACCTTCGACCTCGACGAGTACGTCTTCGCGGCGCTGAAGGCCGGCGCGCGCGGCTTCCTGCTCAAGGACGCGGGCCCCGAGTTGCTCGTGCAGGCCGTCCACGCCGCGGCGAGCGGGGAAGCCCTCATCGCGCCGAAGGTGACGGCGCGCCTGCTCGAGCGCTTCGCTTCGCTGGGGAGCGCCGCGCCGCCGCGTCAACCGTACGAGCCCCTCACCGAGCGCGAAGAAGAGGTGCTGCGCACGCTCGCGACCGGCCTCACGAACGAAGAAATCGCCGAGGCCCTGCACATCAGCCTGAGCACGGTGAAGACGCACGTGGCGAGCCTCATGGGCAAGCTGGCGGTGCGGAACCGCGTCGAGCTGGCGCTGTGGGCCTTCGAGACCGGCCGGCTGGCCAGGCGCTGACTCATGCTTTCGGCCGATGCCGAAATGGCCGAGTGCCCGAGGTGCGCGCGCCCGCGAACGCGCATCGTCTCACCCATGAACAGACCGATTGTCGCGTTGGTGGTGTTGAGCCTGGTGCCGCTGCTCTCCGGGCTCTCGAGGGTGTTCGACGTCTCGACGGGGCTGCTCGGGCTCGACGGGCACGAGCGCTACTCGGCCGACCCGCTACCGGCGGTGATTCACATGCTGGGCGCGACGGCGTTCGCGACGCTGGGGGCCCTGCAGTTCGTTCCATCGCTCCGTCAGGGGAACTGGCACCGATGGGTGGGCCGCGGGCTTGCCGTCGGTGGCGTGGCGGCGGCCGTGGCCGGCGTGTGGATGACGTTGACCTGGCCGCACAGGCCCTCGGAAGGCCCGTCGCTCGATGCGCTGCGCGTCGTGGTGGCGTCGGCCATCGTCACCTGCATCGTCGCGTCGGTCGTCGCCATTCGCCGCAAGGACGTGCCCGCACACCAGGCGTGGATGACGAGGGCCTACGCGCTGTGGGCTGGCGGCGGGACGCAAGCCTTCACGCTGGGGCCCCTCATGCTCGAGGCCGCGGCGCCCTGGCGCAGCGAAGGCCTCACCACCGCGCTGTACGCGCTGGGCTGGCTCATCAACCTGGCGGTGGCCGAGTGGTCGCTGCGGCCAACCGGCGCGCGCGCCGAGGTGGTGTCATGAAGGCCGTCGTGTACCGCGAGTACGGGGGCCCCGAGGTGCTGCAGCTCGCCGAGCTGAGCCGCCCGGCGGTGAGCCCCGGGCAGGTGCTGCTGCAGGTGGCCGCGTCGAGCGTCAACTCGGCCGACCTGCGCTTTCTGAGGGCCGACCCGTTCCTCCTGCGGTTGTTCAACGGCCTGCGGCGGCCCCAACGTCGGCGCGTGCTGGGCGGTGACGTCGCTGGCGTCGTCGTCGAGGTGGGCGCTGGCGTCACGCGTTTCCGGCCCGGAGACCGGGTCTTTGGCGAGACGCCGGTCGACCGTGATGGCGCCTTCGCGGAGTTCTGCGTGGCGAAGGAAAGCGCGCTGGCGAAGGTGCCCGACGGCGTTCGGCTCGAAGACGCGGCGGCGCTCCCGCTGGCGGGCACGACGGCGCTCCAGGGCTTGCGGCTCGCGGAAGTGACGGTGGGGCAGCGGGTGCTCATCGCCGGGGCCGGTGGAGGCGTGGGCCTCTTCGCAGTGCAGTTGGCGAAGCGGCTGGGAGCGCACGTCACGGCGTGGTGCGGGCCCAGCAGCGTCGCGCTCGCGAAGGGCCTCGGCGCAGACGTGGTGGTGGACTACGCGACGACGCCGTTCGACACGCGGCTGGGCACGTTCGACGCGATTCTCGGCATCAACGGCTACCAGACGCTGGCGGCCTACCGTCGACGGCTCGTGCCCGGCGGGCGGTACGTGATGGTGGGCGGCGGCTCACGACAGCTCTTCGAAGCGCTGCTCTTCGCGCGGCCCTTCTTCTCGCTGGGCGGGAAAGTCGGCCGAACGCTCACCATC
Organism: Myxococcaceae bacterium; assembly: GCA_025459425.1. Classification (GTDB taxonomy): domain Bacteria; phylum Myxococcota; class Myxococcia; order Myxococcales; family Myxococcaceae; genus Xiheimicrobium. Next base: position 5,464 of record JALOQF010000228.1, read on the forward strand.
GACTCGAGCCAGCAGGCGAAGGACCTCGAGCGCCTGGGAGCGTGGCTGGCGGAGGGGACGCTCAAGGTCGTCGTCGAGCAGACGTACCCGCTCGAGCGCCTCGCGGAGGCGGTGACGCGCGCTGAAGCGGGCCACGTGCGCGGGAAGCTCGTCATCACGCCGTGACGGCCGTCGGCGTCCGAGCCGTCGAGGCGGTGCAGCTTCGTTGGGCGCGCGTGACGCTTCCGCGCGGAGCTCAGCCGGCGCTGCAGCACTCGCGGCATTCGCTGGGGTGACGGCGTGGAGGCCCACCGAGCGTGAGGTGGGCACGATGCGGCTCGAAAGGAAGAGGGTCCGTTGCTCGGAGACGTCGACGCCACTCGTGTTCTCCAGGCGCGGCCTGCGTGCTGCCTTCAGCCGTTCGGTGCAGGGCCGAGGCGAAGCGAGAGCGTCACCCGGTACTGGTGGTACAGCAACGGAATGCCGACGAGCGAGGGAACGACGAGCGCGGCTTCCGGCGCCAACTCGAAGTGCGTCGAGAACGGGCCGGGGAGCACCACCTCGATGGGCGCGACGACGAGGCACGGCCCCACGGCCCCGAGACGCGCGCCCACGGTGTCGTGAAGCAGCACGCTGGCGCCCACGCCGAGTGACGACGCCACCGAGACCGCGCCGGCGTTGGCCCATGCCCACCGGACGCCGACACGGGCATTGAACGCGCCCACGCTCGTCTTGCCCGCGAGGAGGTCGAACCACGGGTTCCACTCGGCATCGGCGCGCGCCTCGACGCGAGGGACGACGAGGAAGCGCAGGCCGACGCCCAGGACGAACGCGCCCCGCTCCGCCGAGGCCCCCAGCGTGACTGCGCCCGCCAGCCGTTCCGCGGGTACCTCGGCGCGCGCCGTCGAAACGGAGAAGGCGATGGCCAGGAGCGTGACGACCCACTCGCCGCGGGTGGGCGGGGGCACGACGATGCTCGTGCGCCGACGCGTGGCCGCCCAGCTCAGCGCGAGGCCCAGCGCCCAGAGGCTCACGTCCTTGCCAGCGCTGCTGCAGCCGGAGGCCTCACCCAGGCGCTCGTCGAGGAGGCGCTGGGCCGTGCTGCACCACGCCACGCCCTCGCAGGCCGGCTCGAGGCGAAGGTGGGGCGCGAGGGCCTCGAGGTGCGGCGTCGAGGGCGACTCCCGGCTGGTGGCGGCGAGGAGCGCGCGGCTGGCCTCCCGCGCCGCCAGGGCCGCCGGGGTGAGGCGCTCGGCTCCACACGCGTCGAGCGCCGAGACATGCGGGTGACCGTCGCGCTCGAGCTGCCACGGCCGCGCGACGAGCGGGTCGACGTAGTTGAGGAGCGCACGAACCCGCCCGAAGTTCTCGTCACGCAAGCCGTGGGCAAAGCTGTCCTGCAGGGCATGGAGCGCCCGCCCGAGCCGCCAGGGCCGCGTCAGCACCGAGACAGGCCGCGGCCCGACGGTGAGGGCGACCGAGACCGTCTCGGTGTCCTCGGGCCCCGCGCGCAACGCGAGCTCGACCTCGCGCGCGATGAAGCGGGAGCACTTCGCCAACGCCGTCGCGTCGCCGGCGGCTCCGTCGTCTCCGGGCCCGCGCAGACAGTGCTCGTGCTGGTGCGTCGGCGAGAGGTGGACGGCGGCCAGCGCCACGAGGTCATGCGCAGCGGCACCGTGAAAGTCGGGCTCGCGCACGCCGATGAGCAGCGAGAGCGTGGCGCGGTCCCATGGCTCGGGAACGAAGAAGGGCAGCGCGGCGTGGAGGGCGTGGTCGTCGCGCGTCACCGGTCGCGTCGGACGAAGCCCCGCAGCCTCGGCAGCTTCGAGGGTGATGCGCTCGTGGCACCCCGCCGTCGCGAGCGTCGCCACCGAGAAGGCGTGCGAGCGACCCGCCGACAGAACGGTCGCCAACGCGAGGTGCACCGCCAGTCCAGACAGGAGCAACCCGGGTGGCGGTGCGACGGGGCAGCGAGCGGGCTTCACCGCACCGACGGTACGCGGGGGCACCGAGACCAAGCGGCGTCGCCGACGAACGACGCGATGTCGCCGACGAACGATGTTGTCTGGCCGACGAACGGCGCGTGGGCGGGACCGGCAGCTGGGCGCGAGTTGGTCTCGCCGAAGCGCGCGTGGAGGGTGACGGCCTTCCGCGACTTCCTCGTCGAGACGCTGCGCGTTGGAGTGGAGCGCTCGCGACTCCGACGCGGCGTCGTGAGGCGCGCGGATCAGGGGCTTCGCTCGAGGCTGTCGCCTCTCAGAACCGGCAGTGAGCGCAAGTTGGGACACTGGTATCCTTCTCCAGCGTCGTGCGGTGGAGGCCCCATGTTGAAGCGGGTCGGGTTCTTCGATTCATCCCAGTGGGTCGCTGACAGGCCCCGTGACTGGTTGATGCGCGGTGTGAGCCTCGAGGTTGATGCCGGCGCTCATCTCGCACTGCCTCCGCCCGAGGCTGAGGGTTACGACGAAGTGTGTCCCGGTCTCGGGCGCGCCTGGCGACTGGAGACCGGCTGCGGGCTCTTGATCGTGCTCATCCAGGCACTGAACGAGCGCCCGGACGGAACGATCGAGGTCCTTCAAACCCTTCTTGCGACGCCATTCCGCAGCGAGGCAGACCACGGGCTTCGGCACCTCCCCTTCGAGGCGAAGGTTCTGTCCACAGACGGCGCGCTCAACCTTGAAACCGGTTGGGAGCTTTCCCGGCTCGACGACAATGGGCAGCGGTTCGTGATCGGTTGCTACCCGCGACGACAGTCAGCTGACTGCATGGCGTCCCTCCTCGGTGCCGGGGGCCACAAGCAGACGTATTGCGTTCGGCTCGTTGAACCGCGCCCGGTGATGGTGTCGGACATCGGCGAGTGGGAACTCTGGCGCGGTGACGACGCCGGAAACTCGTTCCTCGTGGCTCGGCACTTCACTCAAGGGTCACGCGCAGATGCAGCTCGAGGCATTGGAGGCTGAGCCCGCCCGCCACAAACAGGTCTACTGGATCGCTCGTGCGCAGCGGCCGAACGTAGCGCCTCCCGGCGCTGCGGGTTCAGCGCTTGAGCTTGCGTGAGCCGTCCGACTCGTACGCTTCGTCCAGCTCGACCCCACCATCTTCGAAGTACCGCGTACGCGCGGTGACCCGGCCTTCGCTGAACGTCTCGGTCTCGAAGAGCACGCCGCTCTCGAACCAGCGCCGGCTCGCGACGCGCTGGCCCTCCTTGAACACGTCTTCTCCGACCTTCCGGCCCTTCTCGGAGAAAGACGTGTGCACGCCGTCCTCGCACCACGTCGTGCCGCCCCGTCGCCGCCCACACTTCACGTACCCGCCCTCGCGGAAGACGCCGCCGAGGTCGTGGTACTCGACGAGGCGCCGGGTCGAGCCATCGAACACCTCTTCGGACTTCGTGTTGCCGTTGAGGAAGAACTCGACGCGGCGCTCCAGTTGGCCATCGCGCCACGTCGCCTCGAGGGCGATTTTCTTCCCGTCTTCGGCGTAGCGGCGCTCGAGCCCTGATTTGACGCCTCGCGCCCAGGTGACGGTGGCCTCGAGGGTGCCGTCGCGGCGGGTGAGGCGCTCCTCGCCGTCGGGCTTTCCGTCGACGAAGCGCACGGTGCTGCGGTCGGCGTACGCGCTGGTGCCCGCCACCTGCTTCGTCTTGAGGCCGTCGCGGTGTGACAGCGTGACGCGCACCTGACCGGTGCCGTCGTACACCTCGACCGTCTTCTCGCCACCGAAGCCGCACCAGGGGCGCAGCACCTCGTCGTCCTTCGCCTCGACGCCGCAGGACAAGCCAGTCACCTTGCCGTCTTCACGCAGGTCGACCGACAGCTGCACCGGCGTCGGGTATTGCCGCCAGTAGCGCTTGAGCGCACCGCTGGCGTGGAACTCCTTGAGCCAGACACGGTCGCCAGCACGGTACATCGCCTGTGAGAGGAGCCGCCCCTGGTCGCGCACCTCTTCGAGTCCATCGGCGCGGCCGTCGACGACGTGGAAGGTGCGCCGCCACGCGTCGCGCGCATGGGTGAGGAGCCCCGTCGCCTTCCGCGCCTTGAGCGTGACGTCGATGACGACCTTCCCGCCTTCGAGGCACTTCACGGGTTGATCGGCCCGAAGCGCCTCGCTCGAGTCGGCGGCAGACCAGTCGAACTTCACCTTGTTCGGCCCGACGAGGCAGTAGTCGGTCGTGCTGAGCACCGGGTTGGGCGCGCGACGAAACGCGTCCCACGCCTCGTCCGTGTACGGGTCGTCTTCGATGGTGAGCTTCGTCTTGAGCGCGGCCTCGAACTGCTTGCGCGCACGCAGGAACGGCTTGTCTTCTTCGAAGGCCCGCTCGACGGTGATGACGCCGGCCTTCACCGAGAGGCTCCCCACGGCGGCGGGGGTTCCCCGGCACACCACCTCACGCAGCTCGGCCCGGCGCACGACCGCCTTGCCCGCGTCCGTCGCGCACAGCGCCCACAGGTACCGCAGCGGCTCGTTGCACTCGAGGTGTCCGCCCGTCTGGTCGTAGCGGATGTCCTGGTTGTGCTGACGAAGCGAGTCGCCGTCGTAGCGCACCGTCAGGGTCGACTCGCAGCGCAGGTTCAACTTGAGCAGCACCTCTTCTCTGGTGCGCTCCAGCGCCCGCTCCGGCGAGTTCGAACCTGCCAGCACCAGCGCGACGAAGAAGACCGACGTCATGTCGGCGTGATGCCACGGCCCAGCGGAACGTGCACGACGACGGGCGAAACCAAGCTCGCAACCACCTGGACTTCTTCGACTCGGAGGCCGGTGGCGGGAAAAAGACCGCCGCTGTCGATTGAGCCGACGCTCACCCGTCACGTCGCCGAAGTCGAGAAACGCCGGGTCATCTCGAGTCGGCGTCACCCACCGTGAGAAAGAAGACCGTGAGCTACTCCATCGCCGCTGCATCCCTCGTCGTCGTCATCGCCGGTGTCGTCGCCCTGCTGCCCGAGAAGGTCCGGGTCGAGCGCAGTGCGCGCATCGAGGCGCCCCCGCAGACGCTCTTCGCCATCGTGAGCAGCACCGAAGGCTTCCAGTCGTTCAACCCCTACAAGGACGACGAGCCGAACCTCTCCATCATCCCCTCGGGCCCCGCGACCGGCGTGGGCGCTTCGTTCACCTTCAAGGGCAAGGACTCGGAGGGCCGGCAAACCATCATCGCCGTCGAAGAGAACCGGTCGGTCACGATGGAAATCGACCTGGGCGCGATGGGGAAGCCCGTGCAGTCGTTCGTGCTCACCCCCGAGGGCACCGGCACCCGAGTCACGTGGGCCACCGAGAGCCACTTCGGCGTCAACCCGGTGGGCCGCCTCTTCGGCCTCATGATGGACGGGTACCTTGGCCCCATCTCCGAGCGCGGCCTCGCCAAGCTCGAGCGCGCCGCCACGAAGAAGAGTCTGTAAACGACCACCCCCACCACACAAAGGACGAATCCCATGCGCTACACCCTCATGCTGTATTCCCGTGAAGCTGACTTCGCTTCGGCCCCGCCCGAGGCCCTGGCCGAGAGCCTGCAGGCGTTCGGCAAGTACATCGCGGCGCTCAAGGCGGCCGGCGTCTTCGTCGACACCGACTGGCTCCAGCCGACGAGCACGGCCACCACCGTGACGCTGCGGGACGGAGCGAAGAAGGTGCAAGACGGGCCCTTCGCCGAAACGAAGGAGCAGCTCGGCGGCTACTTCGTCATCGACGTGCCCCACCTCGACGCGGCCCTCGCCTGGGCCGAGAAGTGCCCTGCAGCCCACTACGGGCTCATCGAGGTGCGCGCGTCGGCGATGCCTCCGGGCCAGAAGTAACACCGCCTCTTTGTGCCGAGCGCGGGGTGGCTATGCTGCCCCGCGCGCATGCACGTCAACGCCGTACTCGAGTCGACGGTGCGGGCCTCCCATGGCCGTCTGCTCGCCCTGCTCGCCTCTGCTTCTCGCGACATCGGCGCGGCCGAAGACGCCCTGGCCCACGCGTACCGCAACGCGACCGAGACGTGGCCGCGAGAGGGCGTTCCTGCGAACCCCGAAGGCTGGTTGGTGCGGGTGGCGAAGAACTTCATGGTCGACCTCCGCCGCTCCCACTTCCACGCCCGCGCCGAG
>JALOQF010000229.1 GCA_025459425.1 Myxococcaceae bacterium
CGCGCTTTCAGTGCACGTGCTCGAAGGCACGCACGCTCGAGACGCTGGCCTCACTCGGCAAGGCCGAGGTGCAGGACATCATCGACACCACCGGCAGCACCGCCGTCACCTGCCACTTCTGCGCGACGAAGTACGAGGTGACGTTCCCCGACCTCGTCGGCATTCTCGACGGGCTGACGAAGGGCGACGTGAAGAACTGAAGGCCGTCAGCGGGCCGCGCCGTCAAGGCGGTTCAGCTCGTCGAAGCCCGGCAGCGCCGCCAGGTCGGGCACGATGGTGATGTCGATGCGGCGGTTCTGCGCCTTGCCCTCGGCGCTGTCGTTCGAGGCGACGGGCCGGCCGTCGGCGTAGCTGGCCGCGGACACCCGAGCGGCCGCGAGCCCCGACTCCACCATGGCGCGGGTGACGGTGATGGCGCGCGCGGCAGCCAGCTCCCAGTTCGAGGGGAACTGCGCGGTGGCGATGGGCACCGCGTCGGTGTGGCCTTCGACCTGGAAGGTGCGTCTTGGAATCGACGCCAGCACGCGGGCCACCTCACTCACCGCGCCGCGGCCCTCCTTCGACAGCGTGGCCGAGCCCGACGCGAAGAGCACGTCGGTGGCCAGCACCACCACCATGCGCCCGTCGACGATGCGCACCTTCAGCTTGCCGGCGTCGATGAGGGCGCGGAAGCGCGAAAGGAGGTTCCGGAACTCCTGCACGCGCGCCTCGGCCTCGGCGCGGCGTCGCTCGAGGTCGGCGAGCGCCGTCGTCATCTGCTCGACGCTGCCCTGGAGCTTCGACTTGTCGCGCGTCAGCGCCGCGAGGTCGGCCACGAGGCGGTCGATGCGGGCGCCGAGCTCACGCGCCTTGTCCTTCTCGTCGGCGAGGGCCTGCTCGAGCTCGACGATGCGGGCGTCACGGCGAGAGAGCGTCGCTTCGGCCTGGGCGAGCGCCGCGTTCTTCTCACCCAGGGTGGCCTCGAGGGCGCTGCGCTCGGTCGCGAGCGCGTCGTACGTCGACTGCGTGACGCAGCTGAAGAGGCTCAGGGCTCCGATGAGGACCGTTGGGGTGCGTGCAGACATGAGCGGAGTGTCGCAGAGGCCGCTCGGTCGAGGCCATGCAGTCGAGCGGGCGCCGGGCGCGTCCTGGGGGAAGCCCGCCTTGCCGGCCGAGGAGGACGACTTCGTGGCGTCGCGCCTCGAACACGGCGGTCATCGAGCCCTCCGAGCGCACGGGCCGCCTTGGAGGCGTTGGCCACCCGCGTGTGCCGCGCTCGGCACCTCGACGTCTCCCGGCGACCAGGCCTTGCCGGCCGAGGAGGACGACTTCGTGGCGTCGCGCCTCGAGCACGGCGGTCATCGAGCCCGCCGAGCGCACGGGCCGCGCTGGAGGCGTTGGCCACCCGCGTGTACCGCGCCCGGCACCTCGACGTCTCCCGGCGACCAGGCCTTGCCGGCCGAGGAGGACGACTTCGTGGCGTCGCGCCTCGAACACGGCGGTCATCGAGCCCTCCGAGCGCACGGGCCGCGCTGCGTTGGCCACCCGCCTGTGCCGCGCCCGGCACCTCGACGTCTCCCGGCGGCTCGGCGCTGCTTTCGATGAGCCGACGGCGCTGGGGCGCCCGGCCCGCCGCTCGTCGTCACGAGCAGTGGCCTTTCTTTCCCTGGCGCCGTCGCCCGCTGGTTCGTGCTTCCACTCGACGGCGGGGTGGCTACCTTCCCGGGCATCACCTTCTTGCCGGAGGCACCGCCCGATGGACCCCATCAAGCGCATCGTTGCCCTGCTCGACGACGCCACGCCACGAAAGCGCATCGCCGCCGCCGTCGTGCTCGGTGAGCTCGAGGTGAAGGACGCGGCGGTCGTCGCCCGGCTGGTCGAGCTCGCGAAGGACGAGCTCGACGCCTACGCCGAGGCGGCCCTCGAGGCGCTCGGCCGGCTGAAGGCGCTGAGAGGGCTGCCGGTGATGCTCGAGTCGCTCAACCGCTCCCGTGACGTGGCGGCGGCGGCGCGTGGAGCCATCGCGCAGCTCGGCGAAGCGGCGCTCCCTGAGCTGAAGGCCCGCCTCGCCGACGCGACGCCCGAGGCCCGCGCGGTGTTGTCGCAGCTGCTGCCGGCGGTGGGTGGCAAGCAGAGCTTCGAGCTCGCCCTCGAGGGCCTGCGCGGCCAGCCCTACGACGCCATCAACAAGGTGGCGCTGTCGCTGCGCCACGAGGCGAGGGAGATGTCCGAGGCGCAGCGCCGGGTGATGAAGACGCAGGTGCTCAAGTTCCTCGAGAAGAAGAAGACGCTCGACGACGAAGACGCCACCCGCGGCGCGCTCAAGATGCTGGGCTTCCTCGAGCTGCCCGAGTCGCAGGACGACCTGCTGGCTTTCCTTGGCGCGAAGCACACGCCGCTCGTCCGCATGGAGGCCGCGACCGCGATGCGCTTCGCCGCCGCGAAGGGCCCCTCGAAGAAGGCGCTGCGCCGGCTCATGGAGCTCCTCGAAGACGAGAACGTGCACGTGGCGCGCGGCGCGCGGGACTCGTTGACGGTGTTGCCCATCGGCGTCGAGTTCGCCGACGAGCTCGCCGAGCTGTGCGCCTCGAAGGACGTCCCCGTGGCGCTGTGGGCGATTCAACACCTCGGCAAGCTGGCGGTGACGCTGAAGGGGAAGGCTGCGACGCTGGCGGCGAAGACGCTGCTGCCGGCGGCGCGCAGCGGTGACAAGGCGCGGGCCGAGGCCGCCGCGAAGGTGGTGGTCGAGCTCGACGCGGGGCCCTCGTTGCTGGCCGAGGCGCTGGCCGACGCCGAGGAAGAGGCGGGCGCCCAGGTGTTGGCCGACATTCTCTCGCCGCTCGCCCAGCGGCTGTCGAAGAAGGACGTGAAGGCGCTCCTCGACGCGGGCGGGAAGAACCTGGCCGGTGCGCTGGCGGTGGCCCGCAAGCAGCTCGAGCCCGTGCGCGCCGTCGACGCCGAGGCCTGGGCCGAGCTCTTGCGCGACAAGGCGAAGGCGCTTCAGAAGAAGGACCCGGCACGCGCCGAGGCCATCGCGCAGATGCTGGGGCGCTCCGGTGCCGCGACGGCCGACGACCGCTTCGGCGTCGTGGTGCAGCAGCTGCTCCACCACTCCCTCGACCCGCACCCGCGTGCGCGGCAGCGTGACCCCTCGCTCGCCGAGCTCGAGAAGCTGCACGCCGAGGGGTTCGGGGTCGCCGAGGCGGTGATGAAGGCGAAGGCGCTCTCGGACGAGGCCCGCTACTACGTCGGCGTGCACTTCGCCGAGAAGCCCCAGTTCGAGCTGAAGAACGTCGGCGCCGAGGTGCTCGAGCAGCTGTCGACGAAGGGCAAGGGCAAGCTGGCGAAGGCGGCGAAGAACAAGATGAAGCTGCTCGAGCTGTAGGGGGACGGGCCGCCTCGACCTCCTTCAGCCCCTGTGGAGGTCCGCACGCCCCCGTTCGTTCAGCTGCTTCAGGAGGACACCACCGCTCCGCTGCGCTGCCTTCATCTGGAACGTGAGGCCGCTGTCAGCTGAGGGCGCCCTGGCGTTCATCGTCACGGGCCGACCTGCCTCCACCGCAGTCGACGCGCGGAGCCGGCTGCTCCCGTGGCAGGCTGTTCACCGATGGGACTCTCGTCTGCTGACGTGCGTGCGGCCCTCGAGCGCCACGCCCGGCCCGACAAGGCCGAGGGCATGCGCCGCTACCTGAAGTCCGAGCTGCCGTGTCTCGGGGTGCCAGTGCCGACTGCACGTCGCGTGGCGGCGGAGCTGTTCCTCGACCAGCCAGCGTCCTCCCGTCTCGCGCTGGAGCGCCTCGTACGCCCCCTGTGGGACGACGCCGTCTTCCGCGAGGAGCGCTTCGTCGCCATCAACGTCTTGCGGCTCCGGCCACACCGCGCGCTCATCGACGCGGGGGCGCGACGGCTGCTCGAACACCTCGTTCGAACGGGTGCCTGGTGGGACCTCGTCGACGAGCTGGCGAGCCACGTCGTGCGAGCGGGCCTCGAGAACGACCCGGACGCGATGGGGCGGGTGGTGCGGGCGTGGGCCTCGAGCGGCGAGCTGTGGCTGCAGCGGGCGGCGCTCGTCTCGCAGGTCGTGCGCGGCGACGAGACCGACGTCGAGCTGCTCGGCTTCGCCATCGAGCACGCGCTCGACGGGAAGGACTTCTTCCTCCGCAAGGGCATCGGCTGGGCGATGCGGTCGCTCGCACGGAAGAGGCCCGCCGTCGTCCGCGACTGGCTCCAGCGATGGAAGGGGCAGCTGAGTCCGCTCTCGGTGCGTGAAGCAGAGAAGGGGCTCCGGCGTGATGGCGCTGGTTCGGCGAGTGGACGTGGGTCGAAGCGCGCCCGCTCGAACGGGACGTGAGTGCGTCGGCTGGGGAGTGCGTCGGCTCGTAAGCGGGTCGGCTCGTAAGCGGGTCGGCTCGTGACGGCGTCGGCCGATGAGTGTGTCGGCCCGTCACCAAAGGCCTCGGCGCCCATTCCGGTGCGCCCGCTCGACGTCGGCCACGCCGGAGAATCGTGGTGGCTTCGAGCGTCCCTGGTCCGGTCAGCTCGTCGCCGTTGAGCCCGGTGTGCTTCGGCCTGCCAGGTGGTTCGTCAACTCCGGTCCGCGAAGAGCCCTCGACGAACCGCCGAGGGCAGCCACGGCCACCCTGAGCCGACGAAGCGTGAGCGCACCCAACACCTAAATCATCGGGAGCGCGACGGACGTCCTGTCCAGAGCCAGTGCTGCGGCTGAACCGCAGGACCGCCAGTCAATCGCCCCGAGCTCCGAGACGCCTTGCGCTCACTTCGCGAAGAGGGCCTTGTAGAGGTCGTTCACCGTGCCCTGAGACTTCTCGTACAGCTCCGCGTCGCGGAGGTGCGCGAACGTCTTCGGGTCGACCTTCTTGTACTCCTTGCGCACGGCGGCGTCGGCGTCGGCGGTCTTCTCCTGCAGCTCCATGTACGCCTTGAGCACGTTACCCTTCAGGAGCGTCGGGTCGTCGGTCACGCGCTTCTCGATGCTGTCGTACTTCACGCGCCACGCGGCATAGCCACCGCCGGCAGGCACCGGAGCCGGCGGCGTGGCCTTTGGCGTCTCGGGCTCGGCGGCGACGACCTTCTCGGCAGGCTTCGGGTCTTCCTTCGGCGCGGCCTCGGGTGGTTTCTTGCTCTTCGCGTCGTCGACCGCCTTCTTCGCGTCGTCGGTGGCCTTCCTGGCGTCCTCGGCGGCGGCCTTCGTTGCCTCGGCGGCCTGCTTCTGCAGCTCCGCCGCCTGCTTCTGCGCATCGGCGATGGCCTTCTGAGCGTCCGCGCCCGCGGCTCCCGCACCCTTCAGCGCCGCCTGCGAGAGCTTGTAGCCCTCTTCCGCCGCCTTGATCTGCTCGTCGGTCGCACCAGCCGCCTTCATCTGCTCGAGCTGAGTCTTGAAGGCGTCGTCGACGTCACCCACCTCGACGTCGCCGGCAGAGCCCGTCGCGACGACCGTGCCACCGCCCCCGCCACCGGCCAGAGCGGCCGGAATGCCAGCGAGCGCCGATAGCGCCGTGAGCGCGAGAAAGACGTAGCCGACGATCTTGACCCATTTCGCGGTGTTGAAGTGCTCCATCCACTTGATGAAGACGAGGAGCGAGAGCGCGCCGGTGACCGCCGAGAGCAGCACTGGCACCAGGCCGATGAACGGAATGCCGAACCGCGCGCGCAGGGCTGCGACGATGATGGTCAGCCCGCTCGGCAGCACCGCGATGATGATGGCCGTCTGCGTCTGCAGGAAGTAGTTCGTGCGGCCACGCGCGTCGCTCTCACCCTTGAAGAGTTTCGCGATGAGCCACGTGAGGAGGGGGTGCCAGATAAGGCCCGTCACCACCGAAGCGACCACCGCCACGATGGCGCCCACCACCAGCCCACCAATGAGGCTGCCGATGCTCAAGGAGCCGGTGATGATCTGCGCGAGGAGCCCCGCGATGAAGCCCATCGCGCCCGAGACGATGTTGCCCGGCAGCGCCCAGGCGATGAGCTCCATTCTGCCCATCGGGTCCTTCGGCTGCTCCTCGATGCCCTTTCGAATCGTGCCGAACGGGTTCAGCAGCATCAGCGGCACGTTCACCAGGTAGTACGCGACGGCCTTGGGCACGCCGGCCAGCACCTGGCCCACGCTCGCATTCCCAATCTCGTCACCACCACCCTCGTCGGCCTCGGGCGCGCCCCGCGTCGGCTCGCTCGTCTTCCCAGCCGGAGCCATCTTCTGGCCCGTCGGCTTCTTCGCCGGCGGCGGCGCGCTCTTGGCGGCCGGAGCGGGCTTGCCACCCGGGCGCGGAGCGGCCTTGCGCTCGGGCTCGGTCATCTGCGGCGGATCCTCGTCCTCGGGCGGAGCGTCGTCTTCCGCGCCCTCCTCGAGCACCTTGAGCACCTCGAACTTGCGCTTGCTGAGCTGAAAGACGTCTCCGGGCAGAATCTCGGTCGCGTCGGCGATGCGCTCGTTCGCCAGCATCGTGCCGTTCGAGCTGCCCAGGTCCTTCAGGAACCAGGCGCCGCCCTCACAGAAGATCTCGGCGTGGCGCTTCGAGACGCCCATGTCGGCGACCTGCACCTGCGCGTCACCGCCCTCCCGCCCGAACGTCAGGCCCTCTTCGGGCACCGAGATGAGCTTCTGGCTCGCCAAGTCTTTCAGCTGAAGGATCATGAGCATGACCTACCGCACCTCGGGCGGTCCTCCCAGCGTGGCGAAGGCTGGTGCCGCAGCGCTCCGACAAGGTGGGACACGGCGTCGGCGCAGCGCGCGCGCGGGTGATTGATGGAACACGGCACGATACGGCCCCTGATGCAGCGATGGCCGAAACCGTGCGACGTCGTCGGTTGGCGTTCGTCAGCGCGTGAAGCTCAGAGCCGCCCCGCGCGGATGGAGAGCGGCCACTCGAGCTCGCGGGCCATCGACCGGTCACCCCAGGCACGCGAGAAGGTCTCGGCGAAGGTGTCGACGAGCTCGTGGCGGCCCTCGCGGACCGCCGCCTGCACGGCAGACCAGGTGCGCACGTACCCGAGCACGCCGTCGAGGTCCCACTGCGCGCGCATCGACACGCTGGGAAACGAGACGGGCGCGAACGGGAAGGGCAGCGAGGCGTAGCCATCGTCGACGAAGCGGCGCTCCGGAGGCCAGAAGTCGGCGAGGTCTTCGAGGGCGAAGCGGGTGAGCAGGGCGTCGAGGTCGGGGCGCACGAAGAGCAGGCCGTAGGTGACGAGGGCCACGAGCGCGCCGGGGCGACCCACCCGCCGGCACTCGGCGTGGAAGCGCGCGTGGTCGAACCAATGGGCCGCCTGCGCCGCGACGAGGCAGTCAACGCTCGAGTCGGGCAGGCCGGTCTGCTCGGCCGGTGCGCAGCGGTACTCGATGCGCTCGGCGGGCTCGGCGCGCGCGAGCTGCTCGGCGCTCGGGTCGGTCGCCGTGACGTGTGAAAAGCGGGTGCCGAGCAGCACCGACAGCTGGCCCGACCCGCAGCCCACCTCGAGGACGTGGTCCGTGGCCGGGCTCGCCTCGGCCAGCGCGTCGACGAGCGCCGGTGGGTAGCGGGGGCGAAAGGCCGCGTAGGCCGGCGCGTGGCCCGAGAAATGGTCCTTGAACGTCATGCGGCCTCGAAGAGACCACAACGCCCACGTGGTGGCGCGCGGGGCATGTGTTCGTCGGGCGGTTCACCCCTCGTCCGTGATGGCGGGGCTGGCGTCGGTGACGCGAGCGCCTCGGCGGCCCAGGTTGATTCGCGCAGTGACGCAGCCCTGGCAGCTTCTCGACTTTCAGCTCGCGGGTGAGGTGCATCGCGGGAGTCTCCAGCACCCGGGCGAGCTCGAGATGCAGCGGTGCGAGGCGGACGGCTTTCGACCAGCCGCCGTTCAGGCCTGCGGCTCGCGCGGGGAGGGCGGCAATCCGGCTCGCCCCCGTCCACCCGGAGGAGCTCGAGGTACTGCGCTGCGAGGTAAGCGGGCCTCGACCGGCGGCCGTTCAGGCCTACGGCTCGCGCGGGGAACGCGGCTCCCCGGCTGGCCCCAGTGCACCCGGACCGAGCTCGAGGTGCAGCGCAGCGAGGGGCCGTTCATGCCGACGGCTCGCGCGCGAGAGCGGGCCTGCTCAGCCCAGCCCTGCGTCCTTCAGGCCGCGCGGCCCTGGGCCACCAGCACCCGGGCGAGCTCGAGGTGCAGCGCAGCGAGTTGCACGGGCTTCGACAGGCAGCCGTTCATGCCGGCGGCGCGGCAAGCCTCGGCGGTGTCCGGGCCAGCGCTCGCCGTGAGCCCCACGATGGGCGCGGTGAACCGGTCTTCACGCAGCCGCCGGGTGGCGCCCAGCCCGTCGAGCACGGGCATCTGCAGGTCCATCAGCACGAGGTCGACCCGCTGCGAGCCCAGCGCGTCGACGGCCTGCTGCCCATCGTTGGCCTCGACCACCTGACCGCCGAGCCGCTCGAGCAGCGCGCGTGCCACCCGCCGGTTGAGCGCGTTGTCGTCGACCACCATCACCACGAAGGGCGGCAGGGGCGGCAGCGCGCTCACGGCCTGGGGCGCCTCGCAGTGCTCCAGCACCAGAAGCAGGCTGAAGAGCGAGCCCCGGCCCTCGGTGCTGGCCGCCGACAGGGTGCCGCCGAGCCGGACGCTGAGCTCCTTGGCGATGGAGAGCCCGAGGCCAGAGCCGAGGTGCGACAGCTCCGGGTGCAGCTGCGTGAAGGGCTGGAAGAGCCGGCCGAGCCCCTCGGCCGACATGCCACGGCCGGTGTCCTCGACCGTGACAGCGCATTCCTGCAGGCCACCGCCGACCCGGCCCAGCGTGAGGCGCACCGTCACCGTCCCCGCGTCGGTGAACTTCACCGCGTTCGAGACGAGGTTGTTCAGCACCTGGCGCAGCCGCACCTCGTCGGTGCGCACCCACAGGGGCCGCTCGGGCAGGCCCTCGAGCACGAGCGCGACCGGCTTGATGCCGATGGACGGCTGGTGGAGCGCCACCACGTCGCGCAGGAGCCGGCCGAGGTCGACCGGCCCCAGCTGGAGCTCGAGCTTCCCCGACTCGGCGCGCGCGACGTCGAGCAGGTCGTTGATGAGGGCCAGCAGCCCTGCGCCGCTCTGGCGAATGAGCTCGAGGTCCTGGTGGGCCCGCTCGGGCAGGGGCTCGAGCAGCAGCGACTGGGTGAGGCCCAACACGCCGTTGAGCGGCGTGCGAATCTCGTGGCTCACCTTGGCGAGCAGCCGGCCCTTCGCTTCGGAGGCCTGAATGGCCTCGGCGCGCGCGTTCTCCATCTCAGTCGCGCTGCGCACGCGCGACAGCTCGAACAACAGCCCGAGCGCCGCGATGACGGGCGGCAGGCTCGCCACCCGCAGCGTGCGGACGAGGGGGGTGCCGGGCACGCTGAAGTCGAGCGGCAGCACCATGAGCGCGACGCCCGTCGCCACCAGCGCGGCCAGCACGGTGAGGCTCCAGGCGAGGCCTGCGCGGAGGCCCCCGATGAAGAAGGCCACCAGCGGCAGCACCGACAACCAGCCCAGGTACGCGAGCGCCTGGGTGAGCAGCGTCGCGCTCACGAAGGTGGCGAGGAACCAGGCCAGGGTCAGGTGCGTGGCCGCGCGCACCGACCGCGTCACCCGCCAGAGCACCAGCACCGCCACGCCACCGAGGCTCGCGACGACGCCCACCACCGCGTCCGGGCTCGAGCCGAGCAGCTGGTAGGTGATGGCCAGCAGGCCGGCACAGAGCGTCGCCACCACCACGATGGACGAGACGATGCGCCCCTGCCGCCGCAGCTCGAGGTCTGGCTCGGAGTGAACGGCGCCAAGGCGCTCGAGCCATTTCAGCATCGAAGAGAAGCATCACCCCGCTTCTCTCCGTTCGCACCACGAACCTTGGGAGTGGCGTTGACGTTCGTTAGCGAGCGGGTGTGCCGCAGGCGACCCGGCGGCGGGCCGAGAGGTACTGGAGCTGGGCGAGGCGGGCGCGGGCGGCCTCGACTTCCTGTGCGAAGCGCGCGTTGCCTCCGAGCTGGGCGGCGCGCTCGTAGGCCGCGATGGCGTCCTGGAACTGGCCCTGCACCGAGTAGATGGCGCCGAGGTTCGACCAGGCGCGCCCGTCGTTCGGGTTCGTCTGGAGCCAGGTCTGGTGCAGCTGCACGGCGCTGGCGAGGTTGCCGTCGGTGGCCGCCTTGACGGCTGGCTTGAGGGGCTCGGGGTCTTCGAGCAGCAGAGTGTCGGTCGTCTGGCCGGGAATCAGGTCTTCCACGAAGGCTTCGACCATCGCGAAGAGCGCCTGCTGCGCGAGGCGCGCGGCGAGCGGAATCGACATGAGCGCCTCGGCGTAGTTGTTGGTGCCGTTGCGGGCGTCGAAGGTGGGCGTGGGGCCCGAGCGGCGGCCGAAGTACGACTGCGAGAAGACGGGCGCGCCATCGGCCCGGGTGAGGGTGAAGGTCGCGCGGGTGGTGACGGTGGCTTCGTCGCCCTGGGTGTTGCGGCCGACGGGAGGCGTCCCGCCGCGCGCCCGCACCTCGGTGAGCTGAATCGAGAGCGTTCCTTCGGAGCCCGGACAGGGCGGCGTGCTGCACCGGGCGACGACGTTCAGGGCGCAGCGCTGGGCGAGGCGCTGTTCGACCTGGTGCACCACCTCGGGCTCGAGCGTCGCCGCCGCCAGGCCGCTCATCGGGTCGATGAGCGTCTGCAGCACGTTGGGCCCCGCTTGGGGGGTGACGCCCAGGACCGAGACGGTGGTGATGTTCTGGGTGTCGAGGCCGGGTGGGGTCTCACGGCGCAGCTGGAGCCGTGGGGCACACGCGGCGAGGGCCACCAGGAGAACCGTGGGAACGAAGCGCATCGTCATGTCGTGAAGTCTCACGCACTCGAGCACGCGCGGTGAGCGATTTCTTGTCGGCCGCCGCGCGATGGGTATACTGAACGCCCATTCAGTCAAGCGGAGAGGCCATGCACGACGATCACATTGCTCCTGACGTTCACCGACTCATTCAGCTCTTCTCGGCCTTGCCCGAGGTGAGGTTTCCCGATGTCGACGCGCCCATGCTGCAGGAGCTCGTGGTGCGGGTGAAGGAGCGGCACCTCGCCGTGGCGCAGGCCGAGGCCCAGCTCGACGCGGCGCGGCGGGTGCTCGAGGAGGATCAGGAAGCGCTGCTCAAGAAGGCGCACCGGCTGTCGGCGTGGTTGTCGGTGCTGGCGCAGACGGACGAGGTGTTGGCGCAGAAGCTGGCAGGCATCTCGTTGCCGAAGCTCAAGCGGTCCGCGCCGGTGCGGCCTGAAGGGGGGCCGGTGGCAGACTCCGCCGAGGTGGTGGTGCCGAGGAAGCGCGGTCGTCCACGCAAGGTGCCGGTCGCGAGCGAGGCCCTGTTCACCGAAGCCGCCGCGGCCGCAGCAGCTCCGTGAGCCGGCGCTGAAGTCCTCGAAGCCAGGGCCGGCGGGGACCTCAGGCTGCTGGCCTCCCGGGCGGGTCCGAAGCGCGGGACGGGAGCGAACACCGTCAGCTGACGAGGCTCAGGGCGCCGATGAAGAGCGCCGGCAGACATCACGCCGTGGCTTTGTGGTCTG
>JALOQF010000591.1 GCA_025459425.1 Myxococcaceae bacterium
ACGCTCATCGCAAGAGCTCCGACTCGTCGAGGTCGACCCCGATGGCCTTCACCACGCACAACGGCGCGCGGGCGAGCTCGACGATGACGACGCGCTCCGAGACGACGCGCGGCAGCGAGCGGCTGGCTCGACGGGGCACGGCGCGCCGTGGCGCTCCGGCGGCGGCGTCGAGCAGGGCCAGGCCAGGGTCGCGGCGACCGACGGCCACGTCTTCACGGGCGCCGTGGATCTCGGTGAGCCGCGACTGGGCCGCCTCGAGGAGCGCCGCCTCGAGCGCCTCGGTCGCCGTCGGGCGACACGCGTACCCCGCGGTGAGGGGCACGGCGCCGCCATCGCGCTCGAAGAGCAGCACGCCGGCGAGCGGGAGCGGCGCCTCGGCCAGCACGCACGGCACCACCACGAAGCCGCGCGCCTCGAGCTGACTGACGAGGGGAGCCTGCCAGCGCACGACCCGGGAACGAACGGCGCGCGGTGTCCACCCCTCCGGCAGCGCGGCCGCCAGGGCATGGCGCTCCCACACCTCGAGCACCGCCTGCCGCACCGCCCGTGGCCGGTCTCGGTGCGCGCCCAGCCCGTTGCTCGACCAGGGCTGCGTCGAAGGCCCGAGCCAGAGGCGGCCTCCGGGCGGGCAGTGCACGCGCTCGGCGGGAACCCACACGCGGGCGTCGTCTGACGCGCGTCGCCCCTCCATCCACGCGCGCGCGAGGCCGTCGTCGTCGAGCACGAGGCCCTCGAGCTCGTCACCTCGGCAGAACACGAGGCGGGTCGCGTCGACCCGCTCCGCGGCGTCGAGCTCGGCCGCTTCACCGACGGCGCTCCACGCGGCCGAAGCACGATCCCTCCCCTTTCCCTGCGTCACCTGCAGCACGTGGCCGTCGGGGCGAATGGCGGCGAAGACCTCGATGCCCGTGCGGTCCATGCCCGTCACGCGCGCCAGGCGGGTGATGCCGAGGCGCTCGAGCAGCGGCGCGGGGACCAGACGTTGCATCGTGCCCGTGTACCGCGCCCCTGCACCGGGCCGGCACGAATTCCCGAGGTGCAGGATGAGGGCTCGCGTCGCGACGCCCGGCGGGCCCGGGCCATTCCGCTGGCCCCTCGACGGCCACCTGGTGGAGCGCCGCTCGGAGCGAGGTTGGTGGTGGGTCGGTGGGTTCGCTTCTCCACCAGTGCGCCGTCACGTCGCGATCGGCGCGTCGCTGCCTCACGCCAACGCGCGCCGACCGCGCCTCGCGCAACGTCCCTCGCCTGTCTCGACGGCGAGCCTGAACCCGAGCGGTACCCGAGCTTCGCGCCAGAGGTCCGACCTTGCGCACGATGGCCTCGACGAAGCGCCGGGCTGCGCCATCGCGGAGTATGTGGCCCGTATGTCCGTCGACTCGACCCGACGCCTGGGGCTCGCCACCGTGTGCGTCGCGGCCAGCGCCTGGGGCACCTGGCCACTCTTCGTCCGCCACGGTGGCCAGGGCGGGCTCGTCGTGGGCTTCCTCACCATGAGCGTGATGGCCCTGCCGGCGCTGTGGTTGGTGCCCCGCTCCGACTTCCGCGACCGTGGCGCCGTGCTGGCGCTGGTCGTCGTCGGCGTCGCCGATGCCGCCAACGTCGCCCTGTACTTCTCGGCGCTCGAGCGGGGCCCGGTGGTGGTGGCGGTCCTCACCCACTACCTCGCGCCCCTGCTCGTCGCGCTCACCGCGCCCCTGGTCCTCTCGGAGCGGCCCTCTCGCCGCGCGCGGCTCGCGCTCCCCGTCATGCTCGTGGGCCTCTTCCTCGTGCTCCCGCGCGGTGAGGACGCCGGCTCGGCGCCGTGGGCCGGGCTCCTCGGCGCGGGCTCGGCCCTCTTCTACGCCGTGCTGGTGCTCGCCAGCCGGCGCGCGGCCGTCAGCTTCCCGCCGCTCGCCGTGGTGTCGCTCCACGCGGTGGTGTCGGCCCTGCTGCTGCTCCTGGTGTTCCGCGGAAAGGCGCTCCCGACGCAGCTCGACGGCGGCGTCGCGCTGCTCCTCGTCGGAGCGCTGCTCAACGGGCTCGCCGGCGCCTGGCTCTTCAACTTCGGCCTGCCCCGCATCGGCGCACAACTCACCGGCGTGCTGACGTACCTCGAGCCACTCGTCGCGGCGGTGCTGGGCGTCGCCGTGCTGCACGAGCCCTTCTCGGCGTCGATGGCCCTGGGCCTCGGCCTCATGCTGGGAGCCGGCGCGTGGAGCGCCCTCGAACGATGACGCGTCGACCGCTCGAGCGCCGCACCGCGTACTCGAACGGCACCGCGAACGCACGACACCGGGACGACCACCGCAGCGTCGCCGCGTCGAGCCGCAGCCACAGGCTGAAGACGTCTGGCGCGAGCCAGCCTCCGGGGCTGTCGACCGTCCCGTTGTCGACGGTGAGGCACCTCGGTGGCAGGGGCAGACGCAAGCCGTCGTCGGCGACACCGTCGATGCGGTAGGTGCGCGAGAGCGAGCCGCGCGTCGCGAGGAGCGGGCTCGGCGCCGGCCCCACGTCGCGCCACGCGCCCCCCTGCTGCACCACCTCGGTGACGACGAACGTCCGCACGCGGTCCGGAGAGAGCACCCTCACCTGCACCGTGCGCCGCTGGTCGGCGACCGAGAACACGAGCTTTGCCGGGCCATGCCCTTCACCACGGAAGGTGTGGCAGCCCTTCGAGGCCTGCACTGCTGTGAGGCGCCCCTCGGGTGGCTGCAGCTCGACCGACGCGCTCACGCCCTCGCCGTCGATGACGCGGCCGCTCGCTGCCGCGACCTGCACGCACAACTCGACGGTCTGCCCCACCTCGACCGACACCTCCGTCACCGCGGTGAGGGCCTCCTTGCGGCGCACCAGCACCTCGCCAACGGGTTCGACCGGGACGACCAGCTCGTCAGCCCAGAGGGTGCCGTCGCTGTCGCGCGAGACGATCGGCTCGAGGCGAAGCTGGCCCTCGGCCGCCGGCACCACCTCGAAACGCGCCACGCCGCCCACCGAGGGCAGCGCGCGGGCCTCACAGGCGTCTGCCGGAATGCACGTGAGCGTCCGCCCGACCGCGCCTTGTTCGCGCGCGCGTAGGCCCGGCGGCCGTGGCACGTCGACGAGATGTTCAAGAGAGACGATGCGGGCGTAGGC
>JALOQF010000230.1 GCA_025459425.1 Myxococcaceae bacterium
GCGCTCGACGAACAGGCCCGGCCCTTCGTCGAGCGCATCATGAACCGCGCGATCGCCAAAGCCGCGGTCGGCCACAGCATTCAGAGCTTCTAGCCACCATGCCCCGCGTCCACTTCATGAGCCCGATGCAGGATCTCACCGTCGAGGTCGCGCCGGGCACGTCGCTCCTCGACGCTGCCGAAGAGGCCCACGCCCAGGTCGGCCACTCGTGCGGCGGGGTCTGCGCCTGCTCGACCTGCCACGTCTGGGTGAAGAAAGGCCTCGACTCGCTCTCGGAGCAGGACGACCTCGAGATGGATCGGCTCGATCTCGCCTTCGACGTGCGCGCCACCTCGCGGCTCGGCTGTCAGGCGAAGGTCGGTGACGAAGACGTCGAGGTGTGGATCACCGAGGAGTCCTTGAAGGCGTACATGGACGAGAACCCCGACGAACGGAAAGCGCTCGAGGCCGAAGGCAAGTGGCCACCCGCGAAGTTCTCGTGAGCGTTCGTCGTCAGGCGATGCAGCGGCCGACGTCTCCACTGCGTCGTTGACACGGTGGGGCCATGCCCGTACAAGCCCCGCGCCTCGCCCAGGTGGCGGAATTGGTAGACGCGCTAGATTCAGGGTCTAGTGCTGGAAACAGCGTGGAGGTTCGAGTCCTCTCCTGGGCACTTCAAGGGAATCGGTCGCAAGGCCGGTTCCCTTGAACCTTTTCGAGGGTCTTCTCATGCGGCGCTCGGTTCTGGCGGTGGTGCTCGGCGGCGCGTGTGTGCAGCCCATCGACGTGGTCTCGGAAGACGCGACCGGCGCGCTGGGGCTGATGACGTTCGAGCGCGTGGCCGACGACTGCGCGCCGCCCCGCTTCACGGGTGACGCCGGCACGCTCTTCGTGGGCACCCAGCCGAGCGGCCGCCTGGTCGTGGCCACGTCGCTCGAGGCCTTCTGGGGCCCTTCACGGCCCGACGCGGGTGACATCGTGGCTGGCTCACGCACCGACTTCGTCACCGGCAGCCCCGTCGAGCTGCTCCAGGGCGGAGACCCGTCTCGGCGCTGCGGCCGGCTCCGCTACACGTGGAGCGATCTTGGCATCGACGACGCCGGCGTGCGCACCCTCGCCCTCGAGCAGGTGTGGATCGGCGTCGACATCGGCTGCCCCGAGCTCTACCCCTTCCTGCCCAGCCGAGACTGCACCTCGAGCCGCCGCGTGACGGTCCAGCCGGGGCCGCCCTGCCGCCTCCAGTGCCTGCGCCCCGCCAGCGCCTCGTTCGAGTGCGGCTGCTGAAGCTCGACTTCACGATTTTGAAACTCACTCGCAGTTGCGGAACGCAAGCGCCGATGACAGATCGGTGACCATGAACGCTCCCGTCCAGCCTGCTCCGCGTCCCCCGCACGTCCCCGTGGGGGCCTCGCCCGACGGCCTCGCCATGAAGCTCCGCACCGGCACCGCTTCGGCCCACAAGGAAGCCGAGGGTGCCGCGTTCGTGAAGGCCATCTTCGACGCCACGGTCGACCGGGGTGACTACGTGCGCTTCCTCTGGGCGCTCAAGCGCGTCTACGGCGCGCTCGAAGTGGGCCTCGAGGCCAACCGCGCCGACACACGGCTCGCCCCGTTGGTGCTCCCGGTCGTCTATCGGAGCGAAGCAATCGCGAAGGACCTCGCGTTCTACGCGCTCCCCGAGGGCCAGCCGCTCGCCTCGACGCAGCGCTATGTCGAGCAGCTCGAGCGCATCTCCCGCGCCGCTCCACACCGGCTCGTCGCCCACGCCTACACCCGGTACCTCGGCGACCTGTCCGGCGGCCAGGCGCTCAAGAAGTGCATCCAGCGGGCGTTCAAGCTCGAGGGCACCCAGGGCGTGGCCTTCTACGACTTCGAGGCGATCCCCGAGATGAACGCCTTCAAGGGCCAGTACCGCATGGCCCTCGACACCCTGCCCATGTCGCCGACGGAGCAGCAGGACGTCGTCGACGAGGCCATTCTGGCGTTCGAGCTCAACGGGGCCATCACCCGTGAGGTGGCCGCTCGCTGAACGCCTGACGCGACGCTCACCGGGCGCTCGCGCTCAGCTGGCGGCGGTGACCCACTCCACCAGGGCCGGCGGTGCGAGCGCCTCGCCTCGCAGGCCCGGCTCGGGAGCGATGGGCGCTGCGACGAAGCCGCGAGCCTCGAACGCCGCCTGCGCGGCGTCACGGGTGGCGACATCGGGGGCGGCGACGAGACACCCGTCGCCACCACCTGCGCCCGATTGTTTGGCGACACAGCCAGTCGAGGCAGCCAGGGCGATGATGCGCTCGAGGGCCTCGGTGCGCGTCGGCCCCAGCGAGAACAGCAGCGCCTGCAACCCCTCGGTGGCGGAACGCGTCGCCGCGAAGTCGCCCCGGGCGAGGGCCTCGTCGAGGGCCTGGCCGAGCGCATCGCTCTGCGCGACGAAGCGTTGGCGCGCCGGGACGTCGAGGCGCCGCTCCACGTCGGCGATGAGCCCCGGGGTCGAGGCGCTCTGGCCCGTGAAGACGTAGAGCAGCGGCAACCTCGGGGCGCTCACCCGCCACACGTCGACCGGCGCCGAACGCGCGAGCGCTCCACCGAAGCCACCGACGTTCGCCGCGGTGATGAGCGCCGAGACGTCGGCCCTTCGGTAGCGCACGACGTCTCCGGCGAAGCAGGCCGCCACGTCGGCGCCGCTCCCCTTCCCGCCCTGCGCCGACGCGTGCGCCACCAGCGCCAGCTTCAGCGCATCGAAGGTCGCGCCCGTCGCGACGCGCGCCGCCTCGGCCGCGAGCACACACGCGCGCGCGCTGGAGCCGAAGCCCAGCTTGTGTCCATTCACCGTGGGCGACGACTCGAACGCGACCGAGAAGCCCGGGCCGTCCTGGCCGGCCGCCCGTAACGCCAGGTCGAGCGTACGCGCGACGAAGAGGAACCCCGGTGGCGGAGGACCCTCCCAGCGCACGCCCGCGGGCGTCGCGTCACCCGAGAGGCGCCCCTCGGCCAGGAGGACGTCGACCCGGCGGTCCGTTCTCGGCCGGACGAACGCACGCACCCGTGGGCCGACGGCCAGCACCCGTGCGAGCCCGCCCCACAGCACGGCGTACTCGCCAGCGACGAACAGCTTCCCAGGCGCCGAGAGCGTGCGGTCCACGCGGTGGTTCTCTCAGGCCACGCGCGGCTTGACGAGCTTTTGCCTACAGATCCTTGAGGCAGGGCAGGCCCACCTTGAAGGCGATGTTCTCGAGCGAACAGGCCGCGCGCGAGACTTCCCATGAGGCGCGCTGGCCTTCTCCACACCGGCCCAGCGCCTCGATGCACTTCGTGTACAGCTCGAGCTGCTTCACGTCGTTCTCGGTGCAGTCGGCGAGGTTTCGCTCGCAGGTCTTCACCTTCGACGCCGACCACGCCTGCCGCGAGGCGTTGCAGGTCGCCCCTTTCTCGTCGGCGGCGTTCTCGGCTGCGGCGATTCGGGTGCAGGGCGTACCGCAGGCCACGCCGAGCACGGAGCTCAACGCCAACAGGATCACACGGTTCATGCCGGCGCGATGAGCACCCGCCGTGCCGTGCGCCCGGCCTCACGATCTCCGGCAGATGCGGGAGCGCGCCTGCAACCACGGTTGCAGATGACGGAACCCGGGGTCGACCGGGCCTCCCCGGCACGACGCAGCGAGTGGCCTCGAGGTGCGCAGCCCGGTGCTTCCTCCGCGCACGGACCTGCCGTGGGCGGACATGGGCCTGAAGCCCTCTGGCTCGGCGTGGCTGCTCATCGGGCATCCTCGACCCCAGGGGACACGTGGGTCGTGTCGACGTCCGAGCCCTGGAGCGCAGGGCCGTGGGTAGGGGCCGCGCGTTCTCGACAGACCTCGCACCCCCGGCATGGGCGCTGGTGCTCAGCGCGGGCCTGCGAAAGACTGCGCGCCTCATGGCGGATGACCGGTTGCACCTCGACGGCCAGCACCGCGTGCTCACCCCCGAGTACGTCGAGTTCGACTTCGTGCTCGCGGGCATGCTGACGCGCTTCCTCGCGTGGCTGGTCGACACCTTCGTGACGATCGCACTCTCCGTCGCCATCGTCTTCGTCCCCATCTTCGCGCTCTATCTGGGCGCAGCGCTGGGCGTGGCGGGCGTGGTGCTCTTCTTCGTTCGCCGGAGCCGGTCTCCAGATGAGCCACAGGTACTCTCGGTGGCCCTCATCGGCGCCGCCCTCGTCTTGCTCCTGGGCGGGCTGGCGATTCACTTCATCGCGCCCGGCATCGGCTCAGCGCTCGTCATCATCCTCTACTTCCTCGTGGACTGGGGCTACGCGATCGTCCTCGAGGCGCTCTGGGGCGGACAAACCGTCGGCAAGCGGGCCTTTGGACTTCGAGTCATTCAAGAGAGCGGTGTCCGCATCGGGTGGGTGCAGGCGCTCCTGCGAAACCTCGCCCGCCCGGTCGATCGGCTCCCGGTGTTCTATCTGGTCGGCGGCATCACGGCGTTGTTCACGCCGGCGCAGCAACGCCTCGGCGACCTGCTGGCTGGCACCATCGTCGTGCGCGAGCGGCGGCTCAAGATCCCCGCGTCGCTGTCGCGTCCCGAAGGAGACACCGCGCTGCTCGCCGACCCCGACTTCCGGGCGCGCGTCGCGCGGCTCTCGCCGGAAGAAGAGACGGTGCTGTTCACCGCGGCGATGCGTCGGGAGGAGCTCGGCATGGAGGCCCGCCTTCACCTCTTCTCCACGCTCTCGAACCGCCTGCAGGACGAGGTGGGGTTCTTCAAGCCGCCGCACCTCTCGGACGAGAAGCTGGTGCTCCTGGTGACCGCCGCCCTCGCCGCTCGCAAGGCGGAGAAGTCACGCGCGGCGGGTCCCAAACGCGCTCCCGCCCCGTCGCGGAGCAACGTCGCTCCGACGTGAGGCGCTCGCCTGGGTCGCACGTTGGCGTTGCGCTGAAACGTGCGGGGACGAGCGCTGACTCGACGCCGAGTGCGCCGACGCCATGTCGAGGTCACCTGCGCTGGGCACCGCGGCACCGGACGAAGGTGAACTGCCGCGCGTGGCCTCGTCGGCCGATGGCGCATCGCACCCGGCCGATCAGAAAGGCTCCCAGAACGCACGCCGCATGGCGCCGAACCCGAAACGAAGGGCGTTCAGAAATACGTCGCGACCGTCACCGTGCCACCGAGGCTGAAGCGTTGCGGGGCATTCAGCGCGATGAACCAGTCGAAGAAGCCGCGCGCCTGAATCGAGACGCTGTCGGCGATGAAGTACTCGAGCCCGGCGCCCACCCCTGGACCCACCAACAAGTTGCTGCCGACCGTCACGTCGGTGTTCGTCGGTCGAATCACGTAGATGCCCGAGATGTGGAGCGACACGAAGGGCCGCAGGGACTCCTCGAGGAAGAGGTACCGCACGCCGAACTGCCCTCCCATCGCCACGACGATGCCCGCACCGTCTGGCGTCGGCGCTCCGATGCGCACCTGCGCCAGGGCGATGGGCACGCGCAGGTAGATGTCGAAGCCGCTCTCGGCGTAGTACGAGCCCTCGAGCCACAGCGGAATCGCCCACTCCGGCACCGTGCGGTCATCGGTGATGATGCGCGTGTAGCCGAGCCCGAGCCCCAGCCCCCGATTCGCGAAGCTGGTCGCGTGGGCAGCGGTGCCGAGCAGCAACGACGAAGCGAGAGCGAGCTTGAGCGCAAGACGCATGGCGGGTGCACCGTACCCCACCCGGCCGTCACAAAGCCGAGGAATTCAGGGGGCCTGCAGGGCGCTCCATCGTTGCCGACGCCAGAGTGACTCTCTACACTCCGAGGTTCCATGGTGCGTCGCGTTCCCCTGGCCCTGGCCTTCGTGGCCCTCCACGCGTGTGTCGGCACGCCCCCGCCGACCCAGCGCGCGCTGGAATGCAACAACCTGTGCACCGAGTACCTCGCGCAGGGCGATCTCACCCGCGCCGAGGTGCAGTGCGATCTCGGCATTCAGTTCTCGCCGCAATACGCCGACCTCTACGTGAACAAGGGCCTCATCGCCCTCAAGCGCGGCCAGAAGGACAACGCCAAGGAGCTCTTCATCAAGGCGCTCCGCCTCAACCAGGATCAGGCGCAGGCCTACAACAACCTCGGCTACATCTACCTGGGCGATCTCCAGTACGGCAAAGCGCACGACAACTTCCAGCGCGCCCTCAAGGTGAACCCCGACTACACCGAGGCCCGCTACAACCTCGCGCTCGCGTACCGGGGCCTCAAGCAGGACGACAAGGCCAAGAAAGAGCTGCGCACCATCGTCGAGATCAACCCGAACCTCGCCGACCCGTACATGCAGCTCGGCGCCATCGCCCTCGACGACGGCTCCCTCGAGACCGCCGCCGAGCAGTTCTCGAAGGCCACGCAGCTCGACCCGCAGTTCACCGAGGCCTGGCTCAACCTGGGCAACGCCCTCATGGAGTCGGGCAAACCCTGCGACGCGAAAGACGCGTTCAGCTCGTGCATCGAGGCCGACGCCAACAACGCGCCCTGCCGGAACAACATCATCGTCGCCGAGAAGAAGTGCAAGCTGCAGGACAAGGCGCTCGCCGACGTGAAGGAGCGCGCGACCGGCCAGAAGACGCCCGAGAGCGAGTACTCGGCGGCGCTCAAGTTCCGCGAGCAGGGCCTCGTGAACGACGAGGAGCGCGCCTACAAACGCTGCATCAAGTACGACCCGAAGTTCGCCCTCTGCCACTTCGGCCTCTTCGAGCTCTTCAAGAACCGCAGCGACGAGAAGCTGGCGAGCGTCGCCTGCAAGAACTTCCTCAAGTTCGCCAGCGAGTCCGAGTACCAGTCGCAGGTGGCGACGTGTCAGCAGTACGTGCGGGACTGAGAGACGCATCGACCCATGGGTGTTCGCCTCACCGTCAAGCGCCGCGCCGAAGCCGGCGGCGCCGAGAAGCCGCAGGTGGTGACCCTCTCCGAGGACACCATCACGCTCGGCCGTGACGATCAGTGCGACGTCGTGCTCGCCCAGCCGGCCGTCTCACGCAGCCACGCCCGCATCAGCCGCGACGGCACCCTCTTCTTCGTCGAAGATCTCGGCTCGTCCTTCGGCACCCTGCTCAACGGCAGCAAGCTGAAGAAGAACGAGAAACAGCTCCTGCGCAACGGCGACACCATCGCCATCGCGCAGTTCGACGTGGTGTTCGATCGCATCGCCGACGTCACCGAGTCGAACGCCGGCAACACGATGTTCGTCAGCCGCAACCTCGTCAAAGACGTGATGAAGGGGCTCGGCACCAGCGGCGAGCAGCCCTACTTCCGCGTCATGAACGGCCCGCGCGAAGGCCACCGCATCGAGGTCGCCGACGCCCAGGAATACGTGTTCGGCCGCGACGACACCGCCGACATCGTGCTCAACGACGACCTCGTCTCGCGCCGGCACGCCCGCGTGCGCCGCGATTGGTCGGGCACCCACGTCGAAGACCTCGGCAGCCGCAACGGCATCAAGGTCAACAAGCAGCGCACGAAGAAGGCCACCCTGAAGGACCGCGACGAGGTCGAGATCGGCGGCGTGAAGCTGCTCTACCTCGACCCCTCCGAGGTGCGAGAGACGCCCGTCCTCCTCCCGTCCGAGTCTCAGGAGTCGGAAGAGGGCACCGTCTCGGTCGCCGAAGAGCAGCAGCAAGACGAGCCAGCGGCCGAAGAGCCTCCCGCCGAGGAGCCCGCTGCGGAAGACCCGCCTCCGGAAGAGCCTGCCGCCGAAGAACCGCCGGCCGAAGAGCCCGCCGCCGAAGCCCAGGGCGAAGAGAGTCCGGTCGACGAGCCTTTGCTCGACGACCCCTCGAACACGACGGAAGACCCACCCGAGGGCCGGGCAAAGCTGATCGACTTCTCGAACAAGCAGACGGTGATCGCCCTGGGCGCCGTCGGCCTCTTCGTGCTGGTCGCGGTCCTGCTCGTGGTGCTCGTCTTCGTCGCCTGAGCCGCGCCGAGCGCGGTCACCGCGTGCTGATGCGCGCCACCGGCTGAATGTTCAGCTCGGGCGAGAGCTCCTGGTAGCTCACCACCGAGAAGGGCGGGTTGAACTCGTACTCGAGCAGCTTGCGCACGTAGCGCCGGATGTCCATCGACGTGAGGATCACCGGGCGCTGCGCCGTCGGCGGCAGGTGGCCACACTCGTTCTTCACCGCCTGGACGATCTCCTGCGCGATGTCGGGCTCGAGGGCCAGGTGCGTACCGGCCGAGGTGCGCTTGATCGACGAACGAATGGCGTCTTCGATCTGCGGGTCGAGCAGGTACACGATGAGGGTGTTCGTTCCGCGCGCGTACTTGTGCGAGACGTAGCGCTTCTGCGCCGCGCGCACGTGCTCGGTGAGCATCACGCTGTCGGCCTCGGTCTGCCCCTGCTCGGCGATCGCCTGCAGAATGCCGCGCAGGTCACGAATCGAGATCTCCTCTTCGACGAGGCGCCCGAGCACGTCGGTCAGCTTCAGCACGGTGATGACCTTGGGAATGACCTCCTTGACGATCGCAGGGAAGGCCTTCTCGAGCTGGTCGAGCATCGACTGCACTTCCTGCACGCCGAGGAACTCGCGCGCCTGGCGCCGCAAGACGGCCGCCACGTGCAGAATGATGTAGCCCGGCACGTCCCACGTGGTGAGGCCCGCCGCTTCGAGCATCTCCTTGTGGTGCTCCGGCACCCACGCCGCCGGCTGGCGCGTCGCCGGGTTCACTGCCTCGAAGCCCTCGATGTTCATCAGCTTGAGGCGATCGACGGTGTCGTTGACGAGAATGTGCCCCAACGTGGCCTGGCCGGTGACGACCGGCACTTCGTTGATCTGAATCTGGTACGCGCCCGGCGGCAGGCCGGGGTTCCCGCGCGCACGCACGCCCGGGAAGCGCACGCCGAGCTCGACGAAGAGGCCGTCGCGCATGAAGGGAATCAGCTCGTAGAGGAACTTGCCGCCGTCCTGCCGCGAGTCGACGAAGGGCACCAGCGCGTCCGACACCTCGAGGACGATCGGCGTCACCACGGGGATGAAGAGCTCGCTGTCGGGGTTGATGGGCTCCTTGGGCTGCGGCTCGGCGGCGGCAGGCGTCTCGCCGTTCTCGCCATTCTCTCCGTTCTCGCCCCCCTCGAGGCCCGCGCCGTCGGCCTTCTTCTTGTCCTTGTTCATCAGCCTGTAGGCCCCGAAGCCCGCGAGCCCACCCATGATGAAGAAGGGCACCTTCGGCAGGCCGGGAATGAGCCCGAGCACGAGGAGCATTCCGCCCGCGATGGCGATGGCGCGCGGAAACGCGATGAGCTGGCCACCGACGTCCTTGCCAAGGTGGGCGCCCTCTTCTTCGCCGCCGACGCGCGTGACGATGATGCCGGCTGCGGTCGAGATGAGAATCGCGGGGATCATGCCGACGAGGCCGTCACCGATGGTGAGCAGGGCGTACTTCTTCGCGGCATCGCCCGCCGACATGCCCTTCTGCGCCACGCCGATGGCGAGACCGCCGATGATGTTGACGACGGTGATGATGATGCCGGCGATGGCATCGCCCTTCACGAACTTCATCGCGCCGTCCATCGCGCCGAAGAGCTGGCTCTCACGCTCGAGGTCGCGGCGCTTTCGCTTGCCCTCCTCCATGTCGATCGAACCCGCCCGCAGGTCTGCGTCGATCGACATCTGCTTGCCGGGCATGGCGTCGAGGGTGAACCGCGCAGCGACCTCGGACACGCGCTCCGAGCCCTTCGCGATCACGATGAAGTTCACGATCACGAGAATGACGAAGATGATGCCACCGACGACGAAGTTGCCGCGCGCCACGAAGTTGCCGAACGCGTAGACGACCTCGCCCGCGTCACCCACCGAGAGGATGAGGCGCGTCGTCGAGACGGTGAGCGCCAGCCGGTACATCGTGGTGATGAGGAGCAACGTCGGGAACACGCTGAACTGCAGCGCGCCCGGAATGTAGATCGTCATCAGAAGGATGATGACCGACAGGCTGATGTTCACCGTCAACAGCACGTCGAGCAGCAACGTGGGCAGCGGCACGATCAGCATGCCGATGATGGCGATCACGACGATCGCCAGCGCGATGTCGGAGTACTTGTTGAGGAAGACGTTGGGGCTGCCTGCCTGAGCCATGAGGCGGTCGAGCCTACTTCGCCCGCGGGCAGCGCGTCGACCGAACCGCTCGTCAGCGCTTCATCGCGCGGCGGGCCATCTGCAGGAGCCGCCGGGCACGGTCGACGAAGGGTTCCCCGGCGCTGCCGAGCCCGACCGCTCGCTGCAAATCGTCGATCGCCTGGCGGAAGCGCTTCTTCTGCAGGCGAATCTCGGCCCGATACACCAGGGCTGCGAGGTCGTCCGGGTCGAGCTGGAGCGCTTCCTCGAAGCGCCCCAGCGCCTTGTCGAGCTCGTTCTGCGCGAGGTGAATCGTGCCCAGCATGGTGAAGGTGAAGGCGTCAGCGGCGTTCGCGGCGAGCCCCTCGAATATCACCTTCGCCTCGGCGACGCGCCCCCGGCTGAAGAGCTCGTGCCCGAGCGCGGCCATGTCGGCGTGCGCCTCGTTCTGCTCGGGCGCCTTCGTCTCGTCGCTCAGCGTGACGCGCGCGAACGAGCCGCTCTTCGTGCGACGCCTCGTGCGCTTGAGATCGCCCGTGTCGATCTCCTCGGTCTTGGGGTCGTCACCGAGGAACAGCTCGGGAATGGTCTGCGTCCGCGACACCGTTCGGGTCGCCTTCTTGGGGAAGTAGACGACCTGAACGGGCGTGGGCTTGCGAGGCGACTTCATGCAACCGCCAAAACGCTCACTTCTTCTTGGCAGGCGCCGCCGCGGGCTTCTTCGCCGGCTCGGCCTTCTTCGCTGGAGCTGCAGGCTTGGCCGGGGCCTTGGCCGGCTCGGCCTTCTTCGCCGATGCCGATGCCGCAGGCTTGCCACCATCGTCAGCACCTTCGATCAGCTCGAGTGCCGCTGCCGCCAGCACGCGCGCGCGCATGGCCAGGGGATCCTTGCCGGTCTTGTCGAGGTCGACGCACGCCTTGAGGTCATTCGCGGCTTCCATGATGTTGCCGAGGCGCAGGTGCACCTCACCGCGGTTCAGGTACGAGGCGAGTTCCTTCGGGTCGAGCGCGAGGGCGTGGTCGAACTGCTCCTTCGCCTTCTCGTACTCGTCCTGCGCCATGTACACGCAGCCAAGCGCCGTGTGGTAGTAGGCCTCGGTCGGCTCGAGCGCGATGAGACCGTTGAACATCGTCTCGGCCTCGGTGTACCGGCCACTCGAGTAGAGGTTGAAGGCGATCTGCGCCATCTGCAGCATCTCGGGACCCGAGATGGCGTGGTACTCGCGCAGATTGAGTTCGCCGTTGAGGTACTTTTCGGAGCGCTCGGGGGTGTAGAGCACCTTCTGCCAGTCGGGAGTGACGGGGCTCGAGATCACCTGGCCGGTCGCGGTGATCGGCACATCGGGGTGAATCGGCTTCGGCGCTTCCTTCGGCGGATCCTTCTTCTCGGTCATGCGTCCCCTCGAACCGGCAGTTGGTCGAAAAAAAACTGGAGGCTCCAACCGCGGAGCCTCCAGTGAGATTA
>JALOQF010000231.1 GCA_025459425.1 Myxococcaceae bacterium
GACCGACACCCGCCTGCAGCGCGTCGTCGCCCTGAAGCTCCCGCGCGCGCAGGGGCCTGCGGCGGTCGAGCGCCTCATCGCCGAAGCCCGGGCGCAGGCGAGGGTGCAACACCCGAACGTCGTCGCGCTCCACGAGGCCGCCGTCTTCGATGGCCAGCTCGCGCTCGTGCTCGAGTGGTGTGACGGCCCGACCCTTCGCGCCTGGCAGGTGGGGCGACCGGCGCCCGAGGTGCTTGGGGCCTACCTCGAGGCTGCGAGGGGCCTCGCCGCCGCGCACAGGCGAGGCATCGTCCATCGGGACTTCAAGCCCGACAACGTCGTCGTCGATGCCGATGGCCGCGTGCGGGTGACGGACTTCGGGCTCGCCAGCGGCGCGGGCGAACTGGCTCGGAGTGCCGGAACACCCGCGTACATGGCCCCCGAGACGTGGCGTCACGGCCAGTGTGACGCGCGGAGCGACCAGTACGCCTTCGCGCTCGCCCTCGTCGAGGCGCTCACCGGCTCGAGGCGGCCCGAGGTGGGGCTGAAGGGGCTGCCAGGGGCGCTCGCCGCAGTGCTGGGCCGCGCGCTGGCACCCGAGCCAGAAGCGCGCTGGCCCACGATGCACGCGCTCCTCGAAGCGGTCGAGACCGCCTCGTCCCGGAGGCGGAGAAGGGCGCTCGTGGCGGTGGCCGCGCTGGGCCTCGCGGCCGTCCCCGTCGCCGTCGCTGCCAGGCCCGGGCCGTGTGATGCGCTGCGGGAGCGCGCGCTTACGCTCGAAGAGCGAGCCCCGTCCCTGCTGCGAGGTCGGCTCGACGGCCTCTCGAGTGGCCACTGTCTGCCCCCAGCAGGGCACGCGTGCGCGCAGCGGTTCCTCGACGAGGTCGGCGCGCTGGTGGCGGTCGCAGCGCTCGAGCCGACCCTGGCCGACCACGTCCCTCAGGCGATGGACCGCCTCGCGCCGCTGGCCAGCTGCGCCACGAGGCCCGTCGCCGAGCTGTCGGAGTCGCCTTCGGCCGAACTCGAGGCCGCCCGAGTCTCGACGGCCCGCAGTGAGCTGCTCCGGCGAGTGGGCCGCGAACCAGCGGCGTTGGCGGCCGCTGACGAGGCGGTGTCGCAGGCCCGGCAGGGGCACGGTCACGGCACGCTGGCCCGGGCGCTCCTCGCCAGAGGCCGAGCGCTCTCGAGCCTGGGGCGCCCTGATGAGGCGGTCGAGGTTCTGCGGGACGCAGAACGTGCGGCTTCGGCCGCTCACGCCGAAGCCGCCCGTATCGACGCCCAGCTCGCCCAGGTGATGGAGCTCTGTCGGGGCCTCGGGGCCACCGACGCCTGCGCCGAGGCCTACCGACGGGCCCGGGACGCGGCGGTCGACCCCTCGCCCGCCATGACGCTCGAGCTGCTCGAGCTGGGCGCGGCGGTCCTCGGGCAGCAGGCGAACACGCAATCGGCCCAGGCGCAGTACGAGGTCGCGTGCGCCGGTTGGGCACGACAGGCGGACCGCCAGCTCGAATTGGAGCGGTGTCAGCTGAGCCTGGCCATCAATTCCGAGACGGCGGGCCTCTTCGCCCGGGCGCTCCAGCTCTCGCGCGCGGTGAGTGCCTCGGCGCGCACGGTGGGCGCCCAGCGACGGCTGGCGCAGGCACTGCGACTCGAGGCCTCTCTCAGCCTGTCGACGGGTGACCTCCAGGGAGCGGCCCGTGCCGTCGGCGAGGCCGAGGCAGAGACCGCTTCGACGGGGCGCGACCGGGCGAGGCTTGAAGCCGTGCGGGCGCAGCTTCTCGAGGCGACCGGCGACCTCGGTGGGGCGGTGGAGTCTCAGCGGCGCGCGGTCGCGCTGGCTGGCGCGACCCACCCGGGGTGGGCGCGCAAGCAGCGTCTGGTGCTCGCGTCGTGGTTGGGGGAATCGGGGCGGTGGGACGAAGCGACTGCCCTCTTCGAGGCGCTGGCCGCCGAGGTGCCCGACTGGGAGGTGCGTTCGAACGGCGACACGATGTTCGGCGTGCAGGCGCTCGCATGGTTGGCGCTTCGTCGCGGTGACGCACACGAGGCGGCTCGGCTCAGCGATTGGGTGGCCCAGTCGGCCCGCTCCCGGGCCACGGCACCGCGTTACCTGGTCCCCGTGCTGGCGTGGCGCGCCGAGCGGCTGCTCGACGCCGGCCGACTCGCCGACGCGCGGGAGCAGGTGGCGGAGCTCGACGCGTTGCTCGGCGGACTCGTCGGCGCGGGGCCCGGGCTGGAGGGTCCCATCCGTCTGCTGCGCGCCCGGCTTTCGGCGGTTGACGACCGCACCGCCGCAGGTCGTGCCGCACAGGCGCTGCGAGTCGAGCTCGAGGCGCGCGGCTATCGTGGGCGCGTGGTGGCCGAAGCGGTGACCTGGGCCCTCGTCTGGTCTGGGGAGGCGTGCCGGCGCCCAAACGAGCGCAGCCCCTTCACGCAACGGGTCGATGGCCTCGCGGCGGGCCGGTCGCACCGGTCGGCCCTCAAGCGGTGTGCGCTCAGGGAATCGGCGCTGTCGACGCGCTGAAGCATCTCGAGACAAGCACTTGTGCGCTCATGCGCCGTTTCGGGACCTTGCCTGTCCTTCGGATCATGCGCGCTCTGCTTCATCTCCTGGTGGTGACCTTCCTCGTCGGTTGTGGCGGTGTGGCCACCCTGCCGGACGCGGGCGCTGCGGGCGGAAACGCCTTGGCGGGCGGCGGGGCGGGGGCTGGTGCTGCGGGGGGCAGCGCCGGCGGGGGACTGGCGGGCGGCGCTGGAGGGGGCACGGCCGGTGGGACTGCCGGCGGTGAGGCCGATGCGGGCGCGGCGGGCGGCACCTCTGGCGGAGGCGGGGCTGGTGGCGGTGACGCAGGCGGCGCTGCCGGAGGAACCGCGGGCGGTGTGGCTGGAGGTGCCGGGGGAGGCACGGCGGGCGGTGATGCTGGTGGTTCGGCTGGAGGGACCGCGGGCGGTGCGGCTGGAGGTGCCGGGGGAGGCGCTGCGGGAGGGACTGCGGGCGGTGCCGGTGGCGGTTCGGCCGGAGGAGCCGCAGGCGGCCTCGGCGGCGGGAGCGCAGATGGGGGCAGCGACGGCGGAACGGATGCAGGGCGGCCGCTGGCTCAGGTCGGAGACGCCTGCCTCACGGACGCTGAATGCCGGCTGGGGCTCGGGCCTGCCGCGCAGTGCCGACGCTTTTCGACCGCGAACACCTTCAGCTACCCGCAGGGGATGTGCACCATCGTGTCGTGTCTCGACGCAGGGTGCCCGATGGCCTCTGCGACGGGCGGCAGCACCTGCTTGTTCCCAGCCGTTTCGGCCGGCGAGGAGGCGCCCTTGTGCTTTGCGACGGGCTGTTCGCCGGCCAGCGCTTCTCCAGGCAATCAGGGAACGTGTCGTACGGGGTATTCATGTTTCGCACTCCCGGGCATCGGGGGCGCGTGCGTGCCTGATCCGTTTTTCACCGCAACTCCAGACACCGTCTCGACTCTTCACACGCCGTGCACGGCCGACGCCGACTGCAGGGCGCCAGTCAGTGGTGCGCCCGCCGCTGGCGGGTTCTGCAAGCCGGAGCTGCTCCGAGGCTCCGACGGAGGCATCCTCACGGGCCCAGACGGCGGTGCCCTGCGCAGCGGCAACCCGGGTGGCCAGTGCAGCCGACTGTGTCAATTCGATTCGGACTGCTCGACGACGGGCGCCGATGCGCCGCTCGACGGCCAGTGTCTGACCGTCGGGTCCACCCCGGGGTACGGCCAGTGCTTCCGCGGGTGCGCAGCGCCGCGCCAGGGCCAGTCGACCTGCCGCCCGGGGTATGTCTGTGAGGAGCCGGGTGAGCTCGGTGGGTTCTCCTCGACCGCGGGCGTGTGCGTCGCCCGCTGCGACGCGCCCGGCGCGAGCTGCAGCTTCGGTCGCGTCTGCCGCCCAGATGGCTACTGCGGCCAGCCCACCGACGCCGGCGCACCGTTCGACGGGGGCGTGACGCTCGACGGCGGCGCCGCCGAGACCTGCGCGACCGCGCTTACCCTCGTTCCGCCTGTCACCATCGCCGCCACCACCGCTGGGGCCATCAACGACCTGACGGGCTTCTTCGGGAGCTGCCAGCGCTTCGGCCCTGCGCCCGATCGGGTGTTCCGGGTGAACGTGCCAGCCGGCCAGCGGCTCTTCGTCGAGGCGGCCACCAGCTTCGACTCGACCGTCAACCTCATCGCCGACCTCGCGAGCTGCGGCGCGGCCCTCGCCGATGGCGGGCTGTCGGGCGTGCAGTGCGTGGCAGGGCGCGACCAACCCGACGACGCGCCCGTCGCGTGGGACAACACCGGCACTTCGGCGCGAGACATCTACGTCGTCATCGACGGCTGGGCGACGGGCAACGGGCCCTTCAGCCTCACGGTGCGGCTGGCTCCCATTCCACCAGGCGACCGCTGTGGCACCGCCGAGACGCTGCCGCTCGGCGCCAGCACCGCCCAGACGCTCGCCGGCTACGTCGAAGACAGCTACTTCGGTTGTCTCTCTGCGTCGGGCCCGGAGCGCTTCTTCACCACGACGATTCCGGCCAACTCGCGCCTCACCATCGACGTCACCAGCGCGTCGGTCGACGGTGGTGTCGGCTTCAGGCCGGCGGTGAACATCATGAGCGGCTCCTGCTCGTTCACCAACTGCCTCTTCGCGGGCGTCGCGCCCGTCGGCGGCAACCGGGTGGTGGTGAGCCATGACAACCTCACCACCTCGCCGCTCCCGGTCATCGTCGCCATCGACACGCCCTCGTCGACCGGCGGCCCCTACACGCTGGTGACGAGCCTGGCTTCGGTGGCCCCGCCACCAGGTGACGTGTGCAGCTCGGCCCCGGCCGCGCCGACGGGCGTCACCGCCTCGAGCTTCGCGGGCTTCGTCAACCACTACGACTCCTTCTCGAGCTTCACCGCGTGTGCCTACGCACCCGGTCCGGATCGCGCCTATTCCATCGCCGTCCCGGCGGGGCGCGTGCTGACGGCGCGGGCGTCTTCGCCGTCGACCGACGTGACCTTGAGCCTCGTGGGCACGGCCTCGGAGTGCGGCTCGTCGTTCTGTCTGCGGAGCGCGAACCAGACGACGACCGGGCCCGAAACCGTGACGTTCTCGAACCAGAACCCCGACGCGGGTGTGGCGAACGTGGTGCTCGTCGTCGACTCGTCGGCCGCGACGGGCCCCGGGGCGACCTTCGACCTCGACGTCACGACCTCGGTGCCGGTCGCCAATGACAACTGCTTCGTCACCGGGCCGCCCGTCACGGGGCCGGTGACGCTCAGCGCCCAGAGCACCAGCGGCTTCACCAACACCTACCAGGGGCGGTGCTCGTTCCGCGCCGGGCCCGACCGGGTCTACGCCATCGAGGTGCCTCAGAGCTCGCAGCTCATCGCGACGACCACCGGGGCCGACGTCTCGCTCAGCCTGGTCGGCACGCTCGCGGACTGCGCCGCACCGTTCGCTTCGTGCTTTGCAACGGCTGACACCTTCGGCCAGACCGAGGTGCTCACGTGGACGAACCGGGCCGAGGCGCGCGTCGTGTTCCTCGTCGTCGAAGCCGACGCGGCCGCGAGCTTCGCCCTCAGCCTCGCCTTCGTGCCGGTGACCCCGCCAGTGGGCGACACGTGCTTCAACGCGGGCGCGCCCATCACCGCCAGCACCACCTTCCTGGCCCAATCGCTGAGCGGCTACGCCGACGACTACCGCTGGTCGGGGAGCGGCTGCGGCTTCTCGTCGTCGTCCGGCGCCGACCGCGCCTTCGCGGTGACGGTGCCGCCGGGCCAGCGCCTGCGAGCGACGCTGCAGGGGACCAACTTCGACGGGGCGCTCAACCTCACCCTCGCGTGTCCTCTCGTCACGGGCGCCACCTGCCTTGCCGGTGCCGACTCCCAGGGTACCGGGGGCACCGAGACGCTCCAGTGGACCAACACCGGCTCGACGGCGGTGACGGCCTTCCTCGTCGTCGACACGTGGATGACGACTCCGGGGACGTTCGACCTCTCGCTCTTCATCGAGGCGGCGCTGGGCGAGACGTGCGCGAGCCCCCAGGTGGTGACGCCACCTGCGACGTTGACCGGCCAGACGACGGTGGGCTTCACCCATGACGTGAGCTGCAGCGGCACCAGCCTGCCCGGGTTCGATCGCGTGTACTCGGTGACCGTGCCAGCTGGGCACCTGCTCACCGCCGTGATGACGCCCATGAACTTCGACGGAGCCCTCACCATCATCGACGGCCCGGCGAGCGCCTGTCAGCTCACCGGGAGCGTCTGTCAGGGCGTGAGCGACAACATCGGCAGCAACGCCACCGAGAACCTCTCGTGGCGGAACACCACCGCCGCGCCGCGCACCGTCTTCGTCGTCGTCGACAGCTTCTCGAGCTTCACCGCCGGGGCGTACTCGCTCTCCATCAACACGCAGCCGTGAGCCGAAATGCTGCGCGCACGGGGCGGATGAACCGACTATCGTCCGCCGCTGGTGAGACGCGGCGCGCTGGCGGGGTGGGTGGTGGCGCTGACGCTCGCGTGCGGTCCTGCGTCCCGGTTGACCGGCCAGGGCACCGGCGACTTCCGGTACGACGTGTCAGACCCGCGCTGCATCCCCACGAGGCGAGACTTCGCGCCCACCATTCGCCTCGTCGCAGACGGGGGCGTGCCCGATGGAGGCCTGCTCGCCTGGGAGCGCGCCGAGGTCGTCGTGGAAGGCCTGCCTCCGTGCCGTCCGCTCGACGTCGTCTTCGGTCAGGCCTTCGGGGGCATCGCCTACGCCGTCTTCCAGGCCGACTTCGAGGGGCGGGTGTCGTCGGCCCAGGCGCCGCTGCGGGGCTCGTGGGCAGGCGCCGACCCCGACGCGCCCATCACCACGGCCGAGGGGAACCTCTTCGTCCAGGACGTGCGGGTGCTCGCCGACTGGGGCGCTGGCGACTACCTCGAGCTCACCTGGCCGCGGCGCGCGAGCTCGGCTGGCGTCGACGTGCTCCCGGTGCGCGGCGCCCGCGGCGTCTACGGAGACCTCTTCCTCCCGTCCACGCCGCCGCCGTGGCCCGTGCTCATCGCGCTCGGCGGCCCCGAGGGCGGCCTCGCCGTGGCCAGCGAACTCGAGCGCACCTACGTCGAGCAGGGGTACCTGGTGCTCGCGCTCTCGTACTGGAAGACCGAGGGCCTGCCGCAGGTCTTCAGC
This sequence comes from Myxococcaceae bacterium, assembly GCA_025459425.1. Taxonomy (GTDB): domain Bacteria; phylum Myxococcota; class Myxococcia; order Myxococcales; family Myxococcaceae; genus Xiheimicrobium. Next base: position 7,135 of record JALOQF010000231.1, read on the forward strand.
CGCATTCCGCTCGAGTACTTCCTCGAGGCCATCGAGCTGGTGAAGGAATACCCGGGCGCGCGCGCCGACCGCATCGCGCTCGTCGGTGTGTCGCGCGGGGCCGAGGCCGCCGGCTTCTCGTGGCCGGCCTTCGACGTGTGGACCGAGCCCTCGTGGACCTACCGCGACGCTGGCGTGCCCGCGGTGCCCTGGGCCAACGCCCTGCCACTGCGGCGCGCCCGGCCCGACGGCGGAGAAGACGTGGTGCTGCGCGAGGTGTGGGGCGAGGCGCTTCGTCGCGCCAACCCCGCCGAGCTCGAGGCTGCCACCATTCCCGTCGAGCGCATCGGCGGGCCGGTGCTGCTGCTCGCCGCGCAGGACGACCAGGTGTGGCCCTCGTGCGACTTCGCCGAGGCCACCTTCGCCCGGCTCGTCGACGCGGGGCACGCGAGCCGCCACCCGCTGGATGGGCGCGTGTGTTTCCCGGGCGCGGGCCACGTCTTGAACCCGGGCTACGTCGGGTTGCCGATGGGCCGCGCCACCGCGTTCGAGCGCGACGATGGCGGCGTCTTTGACGTCTTCGGCGGCTCACCGCAGGCCAACGGCCAGGCGACGCGCGAGGCCTGGCGCCAGACGAACACCTTCCTCGAGGCGGCGCTGCGCTGAGCCGGGGCGACTCGCCGCTCCGAGCCGGGCCGCCGCGTGCCTCGGGGAATGGCCGTACGGGCGCGTGCGCGAACGATGCTGCTTTACTCCGTGCCCCGGCGCGTCAGAGTCTCGCGTCAGTCAGGCATGCACCGCGCGCTCCCGCTCATCGTGCTGTCCTTCGCTGCGCCCGGTTGGGCCAACCCGCCCACGTCGCGCACTCCCGCCACGGCCACCACCGAGGCCACGCGGCTGGGCGCCGAGTACTTCATTCAGAAGGCCGGCGCGTCGTGGACCTACCAACTCCAGAGCGGCGGCAGAGGGCGAGTCACCATCAACGCCTTCGTCGACTGGAAGGCGTCCTTCTCGCTCTCGCTCGGAAAGAGGTCGGCGAGCGGCACCTGGCGGGTGAAAGAGGGGCACTGGCTCGAGCGCTCCGGCGCGCGGGGTGACGGTGAGGTCGTCGTGCTGCCGGCGGTGATGACACGCGGCACGCGCTGGCAGGCGCCGGCGTCGATCGAAAAGGGCACGCGCGAGCTGGCGCAGTACGAGGTCATCGCGCTCGATGCGCAGGTCGAGCTCCCCAACGGCACGCTCGACGGGTGCCTCACCGTGCTCGAGTCGGGCCTCGATGGCAGCGAGCCCTACACGCACTACTACGCGCCCAACGTCGGCAAGGTGGCCGTGCGCGGGCCCGCTGACTGGCTCTACCGCCTCGTCGAGTTCCGCTCCGGAAGCCGCGGACATGCCGAGTGACGCTTCGGTCCTGACGAAACGCGTCATTCGAAAAGCTCAACCTTCGGCCCTGTAGACTCCCGACACCGACCCACTAGGAAGTGCGGGGTTTTCTCGAACACCGGCGCTTTCGCCATTCACAGGAGCAAACGATGAAGCAGCTGATGACGGCCGCGCTCGCGGCGTTGACGATGACGGGGTGTGCCACCCAGTACGCCGCGAAGTGGGACGAGAAGCCGACGACGGCGACGGGCACGGTCGACGCCAGCACGGCGGGTGACGCCGACGCCGCGTGGGCCGCCCGGAAGGACCCGGCGAAGCTGATGGAGGCCATCGGCAAGTGGGAAGCCGTCGCGGCCTCGGCCGCCGATGCCGAGCTCTTCGCGAAGCTGTCGCGCGCCTGGTACCTCGCGGGCGAGCGCTACGCCTTCGAAGAGAAGAACGACAAGCGCGACGAGGCGTACCAGAAGGGCCTCGACTGGGCGACCAAGTCGCTCAAGCTGGCGGCGCCCGAGTTCGCGACGCTGATGAGCCAGGGCAAGCAGCACGCCGAGGCCATCACCAAGGCGCCGAAGGAAGCCGTGCCCGCCATGTACTGGTACGCGGCGAACCTCGGGAAGTGGGCGGCGAGCAAGGGCTTCGCCACGCGCCTGCGCTACAAGGACGACATCAAGGCCACCATCGACCACATCAAGGGCTTCGACGAGAAGTACTTCTACGCCGCGCCCTGGCGGTACCTCGGCGGCTACGAGGCGCAGACGGCCGGCCTCGCGGGCGGCTCACTCGAGAAGTCGGAGGAGAACTTCAAGAAGGCCGTCGAGCTCGCGCCCGGCTACCTCGGCACCAAGGTGCTGTGGGCCGACTACCTCTGCGTCAAGCGCCAGGACAAGGCGACCTTCGAGAAGCTCCTGAAGGACGTGGTGGCGGCCAACCCCGCCGCCGAGCCCGAGATCGAGGCCGAGAACCTCCTCGAGCAGGAGAAGGCGAAGAAGCTGCTCGCGCAGATCGACGAGAAGTTCTGAAGTTCGCGCACGGCGCTCCTGGCGGGCGGTGAAGTTCGCCGGGAGCCCTGCGTCGTTCGAAACACCACACCCCGCGGGCGCCGTCTGCCCGTCTGCCTGGAGGTCTCTTCGTGAAGCGTCTCGTCTCGCTGTTCGCTGCAAGCCTGCTGCTCTCGACGTCCGCACTCGCTCAGGACGCCAAGCCGCTCACCATCAAGGTCGGCTCGGTCGCGCCTGAAGGCACGCCCTGGTCCGAGTGGCTCGACGGCGTGAAGGCCCGCCTCGAGAAGGACTCGGCCGGCAAGGTGAAGCTCAAGCTCTTCCTCGGCGGCAAGCTGGGCGGCGAGAAGGAGATGGCCGAAGAGACCCGCAACGGCAACCTCGCCATGTTCGGCGGCTCGGCCGGCGCGCTCGCGACCTACGTGCCCGAGCTGGCCGGCATCGAGCTGCCGTACCTCTTCTCGAGCGACGCCGAAGCCGATTACGTGCTCGACAAGATCCGCCCGCAGGTGACGAAGCTCCTCGCCGACAAGGGCTTCACGATGATCATGTGGGGCGAGAACGGCTGGCACGGCTACGGCATCAAGGGCAAGTGCGTCGAGAAGCCGGAAGACTTGAAGGGCCTCAAGATGCGCGCGCAGGAGTCGTACGTTCACATCGAGACGTACAAGGCCTTCGGCGCGGCCCCCGTCGAGATGTCGACGCCCGAGGTGCTCGGTGCGCTCCAGACGGGCACCGTCGACGGCTACTCGAACAGCCCGCTGCTGTCGCAGGCGACCAGCTGGTACAAGGGCATCTCGCACTACACGTACACGAAGCACATCTACCAGCCGGGCATCATCGTCATGTCGAAGAAGGTGTTCGACGCCCAGCCCAAGGAGCTGCAGGACCTCATGCTCAAGCGCGACGACGAGCGCGCTGGCATTCAGGGCGTGCGGGCGCTCACCAACCCGCTCCTCGACAACTTCAAGGCAGCCCAGAAGACGGTGTGCTCGCTCACGCCCGAGCAGCTCAAGCTCTGGCAGGACAAGGCCCGCCCGGTGTGGGACATCTACGCGAAGAAGAGCGCGTCGAACAAAGCGCTCCTCGACGCGATGATCGCCGCCAAGAAGGAATTCGCCGCCGGCAAGAAGTGACGCCGACGCCGCCCTGAGTCGAAGTCGTTCGCGCCGGTTGGGTGACGCTGCCCAGCCGGCGCTGTCGTTCCTGCACTCCCGTCCCCCGCCGTGGAGGTCGTTCCCGTGGAATCGCTCCGCAAGTCCGTCGACAAGCTCGACGACGTCGTGCTCGCAATCGAGCGCGTGCTGCTCCTCGTCTCGCTGTCGATGATGACGGTGCTGGTCACGCTCGACGTCATCCAGCGCACCTTCTCACGGCAGGTTTCGAAGACGTCCACGCTCATCCTCGGCATGCTGTCGAATCCCTCGCCCGAGACGAAGGCGCTCGTCATCGACACCGTCGGGCCGTGGCTCTTCAACATCGGTTCGCTGGTCTTCATCGTGATGGCGGCCCATTCGTCGCGCTCGTTCAAGGCCGAGAAGACGAAGGCGCCCGCGCCGGCTTTCGGGCTCTCGGTGGGCATCGGTGTCGGGGTGTGGGTGGGCCTGGCGGTGTTCATCAAGGGGCTGTTGTGGGTGTTCCCGTCGAGTGTGCCGGGCGCGCAGAAGTTCGCGCTCGGCTTCATGCTCTGGAGCGGCATGCTGGGCGCGTCGGTGGCCACCCGGGAGCGGCGGCACATCGTGCTCGACACCGTGAAGAAGAAGCTCGACGAGAAGATGGGCAACCTCTTCTCGCTCATCGGCGGCCTCGTCGTCTTCGCGTTCTGCGGGCTGCTCGCGTACCTGGGCTTCGTGCAGCTGCACGACGAGTTCGTGCTGTGGCGCGACGGTGACGGTGTCGGCGTGTTCGACGCGCTGCCGATTCCCCGGTGGATCGTCACGCTCTGCCTCCCCGTCACGTTCGGCACCATGGCCTTCCGCTTCCTCGGCGCCGGCGTGCGCGACTTCGTGTGGGGCCCGCCGAAGGGCGGCGTCGATGCCCACGGCGTCGACATGGAACAGCTCGCCAAGGAAGCCGAGCAGGTCGGGAAGGAGCCGGCCTGATCATGGACTTCTCGCTCGCGAAGATCGCCGCGTACCTGGGCGTCGCCGCGCTCGCAGGCCTCGCCTACCGCCAGCGCAAGGTGGGCCTGTTGGTGTGGCTCGGCATTCTCACCGCTCTGTTCGTCTTCACCGGAAAAGTCGGCTTCCTCGTCTTCGCCATCATCCTTGGCTCGCTGCTGCTGGGCCTGCCGCTCTTCGTCTTGATGGGTGGCATCGGCGTGATGTGCATCGGGCTGCTCACGAGCGACGACCTGCCCGTCGCCGTGCGCAAGGTGCTCGAGCTCGCGGGCAAGGAAGTGCTGCTGGCCATTCCGTTCTTCGTCGTCGCCGGCGAACTCATGACGCAGGGCACGCTCGCGCGGCGCCTCATCGACTTCATGCGCGCCGCCTTCGGGTGGATTCCGGGCGGCCTCGCGGTCTCGGCCGTCGCTGGCTGCGTCTTCTTCGCGGCCATCTCGGGCTCGTCGCCCGTCACCGTGGTGGCGATCGGCTCGATCATGGTTCCCGCCCTGTTGAAGGCTCAGTACCCGAAGGACTTCTCGATCGGCCTGCTCACCACCGCCGGGTCGCTTGGCATCCTCATTCCGCCGTCGATCCCCATGATCATCTATTCGATCATGGTGTCCGGCTCGACGCCGGTCGACCCGACCGAACTGTTCATCGCCGGCATCGGCCCGGGACTCTTCATCGGCGGCATGCTCGCCCTCTATTCCGTGACGCAGGGCGTGCGGTTCAAGATCCCGCGCGAGCCGTTCTCGACCCAGCGGCTGTGGCACGCGACACGTGAGGGTTTCTGGTCGCTCATGCTGCCCGTCATCATCCTCGGCGGCATCTACACGGGCATCTTCACCGCCACCGAGGCCTCGGCCGTGTCGGTCGTCTACGCGCTCGCCGTCGAGGTCTTCGTGCACGGCGAGATGGACAAGGAGAAGCTGCTGTCGGTCGCAGAGAACTCGATGTCGGTGATGGGCTCGCTGTTGGTCATTCTCGCCCTCGCGCTCACGCTCAACTACGTGCTCGTCGACCAGGAAGTGCCGGAGCTGATGGTGAACCGGCTCAAGGAAGCGAACCTGTCGAAGGTCGGCTTCCTGGTGTTCGTGAACATCCTCCTGCTCATCGTCGGCATGTTCATGGACATCATGAGCGCGATCCTCATCATCGCGCCGATGCTGGCGCCGATGGCGGCCGCGGTCGGGGTCGACCCGATTCACATGGGCATCATCTTCATCGTCAACCTCGAGATCGGCTACCTGACGCCGCCGGTCGGCCTCAACCTCTTCGTCAGCTCGACGCTCTTCAAAGAGAGCATCGGCTTCGTCATTCGCGCCGTGGTGCCGACGCTGGCCATCATGCTCGTCTCGCTGGGCATCATTGCGTACGTCCCCGCGATGTCGACGGGCCTGGTCTACGCGCTGCGGAACGAGCCGAAGGTCGACGCGCCCGCCACGCCGACGCCGACGCCGACGCCGACCGAACCGGCGCCGGCTCCGGGAGAGAAGTCGCTGCAGGAGCTCATGAAGGAGCGCCAGCAGGGCGGCTCCGACGCGCCCCCGGCCGAGGGTGGCGAGAAGTCGCTCCAGGAGCTGATGAAGAAGGCGAAGGAGGGCGGCGGAGAAGGCGCCGAGGCCCCTCGCGAGAAGTCCCTCCAGGAGCTCATGCAGGAGCGCAAGGGGCAGGGCGGTGAGGCCGCTCCCGCCGACGCGCCCGCCGCGCCGGTGAAGGAGAAGTCGATGCAGGAGCTGATGCAAGAGGCGAAGCAGAAGGCCGCCGAGCCGGCGCCTTGATCAGCTCTTCTCGAGCTCCCACGCGGCGACCCGGAACCCGGCGGCCTTGAACAGCTCGCCGTCGGCGCCCGCGTCGGCCGGCAGCGAGAACGTCACCACCTGACAGCCGCGCGACTTGAGGTACGCCTCGGCCTCGCGCACCAGCCGCTCCGCGATGCCCTGGGTGCGCCAGCCGGGTGCCACCGAGAGCGCGAGAATCTTCCCGACGAGCTGGCCCGTGAGCGGGTGCGCCGCGCCCACCCGGGCCACTGCCGCGCCGATCGCCCGCCCGTCGTAGTCGGCCACGAGCAACCCTTCAGGCTCGTCCGAGAGGCTCGTCTCGAGCAGCGTCCGGAAGGTGTCGAGCCACTTCGTGCGCGTGGGAAAACGTTTCACCGTCTCGAGCTCGAGCGTCTCGAGCACTGGCAGATCCGACACCCGAACCCTTCGAACGACGAGCGGCATGGTGTCACTCGTCGGCCGTCGCCAACTTCTTGAAGGTGTCGAGCACCGCCTGCGAGGCGCGCGAGAGGTACTTGCCCTTGCGCACCAGGATGCCGATGGGCCGCGTGAACGAGCCCTCGGCGAAGGGCTTGGCCACCACGCTGCCCTGCGAGACCTCCTGGTACACCGTCGGCTGGGGCAGCACCGAGACGCCCAGGCCCAGCTCGACGGCGCGCTTGATGGTCTCGACGTTGTCGAGCTCCATCGTGACGTTCAGCTCGAGCCCCTTGTCACGGAAGAGCTTGTCGATGCCCTTGCGCGACGGCGCCTCGCGGTCGAACGCGATGAACGGCAGGCCCGCGACGGCCGAGAGCGCCACCTTCGCCTTCGAGGCCAGCGCGTGGTTCGGTGGCAACACCACGGCCAGCTTGTCTTCCCGGAAGGGAATGATGTCGACGCCCGCCCGCTGCTGTGGGTACGCCACCAGGCCGAGGTCGGCCGCGCCCAGAATCACGTCGTCGTACACCTGGTCCGAGCGGCGGTAGTTGAGGCGCAGGTTCACCTTCGGGTGCGCGCGCAAGAGCTCGCGCTGCACGTTCGACAGCTCGTGCAGGCCCACCGAGTAGATCGCCGACACGTTGCACGTGCCCGACACGTCGGCCGCCTGCTCCCGAATCTCGCCCTCGACCTCGGCGAAGCGCGCCAGAATCTCTTTGCACCCACGAAACAACCGCTCTCCGGCCGGCGTCGGCGTCACCTGCCGGGCGCTCCGCGACAACAGCCGCTGCTCGTACCGCGTCTCAAGCGCGCGGATCTGCTGGCTCACCGCGCTCTGCGTCACGTGGTTGAGCTGCGCGGCCCGCGAGAACGAACCCGTCTCCACCACGTCGACGAACATCTTCAGCGACTCGAGCTGCATGCGACCTCCATTCGTGAGAGCCCGCGGCGAGTAACGACCCGCACGCATGAGTGCAACTCATGAATGGATGTTTCAGTGAAAGTGCAGATTGAGGTGGGGCCTACATGACCCACTGCAGCGCGACGTTGACGCCCAGGTACTGGTCCGCCGCGGAAGGGGCGGTGAACCGCGCGCCCTCTTCGGGGCGCAGGGTCAGGAAGTAGCGGGTGAAGTCGAAGCCCGCGCGCAGGTTGATGTTCGACACCAGCTCCAGCGCCACGCCAGCCCCGGCGTCGAGGCCAAAGCCGCCGGCCCGGCCGAAGTAGGCGGCGCTGCCCAGCTCGCCGAGGAACGCGAGGAAGGTGAAGCCCACCTGTGCGTCGATCGACACCGGCCCGAACGAGCCGAAGCGCCCGCCGAGCGCGGCCCGGGGGCCGTTGAACGTCACCGACGGAATGTTGGGGCGCGGAGACCCGTCGTTGGCCGCCACCGCGTCGATGCTGAAGCTCTGCGTCGAGAAGCCCGCGAGGCCCTCGAGCGAGACGACGCTGCCGAGCGGGAGCCGGAACGCGCCGCTGATGCGGTAGCGCTGCGCCCGCGTGCCGAAGCGCGACGCGTCCTGCCGGGACGAGATGCCCACGCCGATGTCACCCTGGAACGCCACGCCGAGGTTGGCCAGCACGCCGGTGGTGACGTGGGCGCCCGGGTACCAGTTCACGTCGAACGCCACCGCCGGCGCGAAGCCCAGCGCGTACCGCGCCAGGGCTTGATCGGGGTCACCAGACCACGTGAGCGAACGGTTGAAGCCACGAAAGCCCAGGCCGACGCGCAGCGCGGGCAGGGCGGAGCGCGGACCCGGCGCCTCCGTCGACCCGACCAGCGTCGTCTCGCCCGCGGTCGAGGACGACGACGATGCCGTCGAGCTCGAGGTGCCGGTGGTCGACTTCGCTGGCTCGGCCTTCGCCACCGCCGGCTCCGACTTCTTCGGCTCACCCTTCGGCTCGGTCGCTTTCGGCTCGACCTTCGCGGTGCTCGGCTCGGCAGGCGCTGGCGCCGCCTCGGTCGCAGGCGCCTGCCCCGTGGCGCACGCCAGCACGATGGCGCCGGCGACGTTCTTCGGGAGCGCCTTGAGGGGCTTGCGCGCCGGCGCGCGGAACTGCTGGTTGTCGAGCGGCGTGCCGTCAGCGCCGTTGAGCACCGTCAGGCTCCACGTGTCTCCCGCGCTCCGCGCCAGCACGACGGCGATGGCCTTCACCGGCGTGGTGACGCTGCGCACCTCTTTCGCCAGCGGCGCGTCGGACAGGGCGTTGCGGTTGATGGTGACGGCGAAGCGGGGCGCCAGCGTCGTCTGCAGCACCCTCGCCATCGCCGGCGGCGCGTCGATCACCACGGCCTGCTTCGCGCCCGCGGCGGCCTTCGCGGCGGGCTTCTTCTTCGGAGCGGCATGAGTGACGGTGGCGAGGAAGACGAGAGCGATACACCCGAGAACGCGCATGCCGTGATTGTCGCCAACTCGGCGGCGCTCGTCGCGCTTCATGCGCGCAAGAGGTGTGCCTGAGTGCCACCTTGGGTGCTCACACCTGCCGTGCACACTTGCGCAACGGGCGCGGGTCGTTCTCGGCCGGCGCAGGTCGTCTCGCTGGCCGCGCGGAACCTCGCAGCGACGTCGCTCGAACCGTCGCTGCGGCGCACGGCCCGCGTGCGCGGCCTCAGCCCATCGCGTCGAGCGTCGCGCGCACGATGATGTCGAACAGCCGCTCGCCCTCGGCGGCGCTCGCGGCGGCCGGGTCGCCGAAGTACGCCGCAGGTCCACCCGCCTCGAGGAAGTTGGTGGCGCCCTGCTTGATGGCTCCAGGCAGGTCGACCGCCACTGGCGCGAGTCCCCGCCGGAGCGCTTCGTCGACGAGCTGCGGCGCGGCCGCCAGCATGAGCGAGGTCTCGTAGGTCCCCGCGTGGCTTCCACCGTGCATGAACTCGTCGCCGAGCTGCGGCCCGGTCGGTTTGCGGCGGTGGTCGGGCACCACGACGCGAAACGACGCGCCGGCTTGCGCCTCGGCCGCAGCCGCGTGCACCACCTTGAAGTGCGCCGGCTCGAGGTGGTGGTTGATGACGGCGATGCGACCGAAGCCCGACTGCCCGAGCCCGCGCAGCACACCCACCAGCATGGCCTTCGCCGTCTCCGCGGGGATCGTCACGGTCCCGGCGAAGGGCGCCGCGAAGTCGGTGAGCGAGTACGCGACGGGCGGGAACTCCACCGCGTCGTGGTGACGCGCGACGCGGCGGCAGACCTCCTGCGCGATGACGACGTCGACGTTGAGTGGAAGGTGTGGCCCGTGCGCCTCCGTCGATCCGACCGGGAGCAGGGCCCACGCGCCGCCGTCAGCGAGGGCTTTGACGCGGGGCCAGGGCAGGTGCGCGGCGAGGTGGTGCATGGGCCGCACTGCTTAGGCGCGCTCGTGGACACGTACCAGCACCCGGCGCGGGCGCGCGTGGTTGAGGCTCGGGAGCAAGTGTCCACGTGCCGAGGGACTTCGTGCAGGCATCCCTCCTCGAGTGGCCCGTGTTCGCGCGCCGTCTGCGCGGTGAAGGCGCACTACCGGGCGCGGCCACGGTGGCCATCGACGAGGTGATGGCCAGCGGCTCCTCGTCGACGACGGCCTGTCGCCCGAGGCGGCCTACGAGCGCGCGTAGGCGCAGGCCGTGATGGAGCGCGCCCTCGACGCGCTCGCGCAGGAGTTCGCGCGCGGCGAGCGCACCGGTCCCTTCGAGGTGGTGAAGACGCTGCGGGTCGTCGAAGCGCCGCTGGGCAAGGGCGCCGGCGGCATGGAGTTTCCTGGACTCATCACCGTCTCGCACATCCCTGCACGGACGAGAGAGGGATCTCCCGCCCATCAAGGAGCGGGCAGCACGAGGGTCAGCAGAAGGCGCGAGCCGAAGGAACCCGGTGCACCGAACCTGGAACCGCACCCAGGCCCCGCGACACGGTGAGCACGAGGCTCCCCAGCGCTGCGAAGTGAACAGGGGTTGGTGGCGGTGCCGCCTCGAGCTCGATCTCGATCGCGAAGCGCGCGGGGCTTGAACAGAAAGGTGCGCCCAGGCCCAGCGACAGCATGAACTCGAGGCCTTCAGGCGCTGCGAAGTGAACGGGCGGGGGCCGCGGCGCGAGGCGACTTCGGCCACTTCGAGCCCGCAGCGACGGGATGGGGACGTCACGTCACTCCTCGGGCTCTTCCCGCTTCACCGCTGGCCGACCGCCACTGCTCCGCGACCCGGCTGGCCGACTCGAGGCACTCCCCGGGACGTCACCCGGGGCCCCGCTGCTTCGGCTCACTGCCGGCCGACCTCCGCTGCTGCGCGACACGGCTGGGCGGCCGCCGCTGGTACGCCTGGGTGGCCGGTCTGCTTCGGCCGCAGCGCGCGCCACCGCAGGTCGGGCGCCAGATGGGCGAACCACGCGAGGCGGTGGGTCGGTCTGCGTCGCGTCGTCCCCGGCCTCGTCCGTGTACTTGCGAGGCGCTTCCCCGAGTCCACTCCGGTACGAGGCCAGGCCTTCCAGGTCCGCCTCGCCTTTCTTCAAGTCGGCTTCGTGCTCACGCTCTCGGGCCTTCTTCGCGGCGAACTGCCCGTAGCCCCACACCGCCAGGATGAGCACGAAGCCGGGCGACGACCACCACAGGACGCGCTCCGGGCCCGCGAGCAGCTGGTCCGGCGCCCAGCCCCGGTCGCGCGAGCCCGTCACGAGCCACGGCTGCCGCTCCTCGTCCACCCTCCGCGCGGCCTGCGAGACGAGCTCGGCGCGGCGCACGTCCTCCGGGTCGGCCTTGAAGCCCCGCTCGTCGAAGCGCCAACGCAGCCGCTCCGTGTGCACCACGTGTCGGAACGCCTCGCGCAGCTTCGGCTCGGCGCAGGTTCGCCCGTCGTCGACGCCCAGCAGCGCGAGCGCCTTCGCGTAGTGCTGGGCCGCCTGGTACTCGGGCGCCTCGTAGTACGTCTGCCAGACGTAGCCGCAGACGAGCAGGGCGTAGATCGCCAGCACGACGAAGAGCCCCCACGGCACGGGGAAGGGCGGTCGCGGCGGCTTCTTCGGTGCGGCGGGGCGGTACTCGTGAACGGCCATGACGGACGGCGACGAGCGTACTCCGCGCGTCACCGCCGCGCTCAGGGAGTAGAACGCCGACATGTCGTTCCAGTCGATGCCTGTCCTCTCGCCGAACGATCGCCTCGCCGTCGTCGCCCCGTCGGGGCCGTTCGACCGACCGCGCTTCGAGCAGGGCCTCGCGGTGCTCTCGGGGCGGTACCACGTCGAGGTGGCCGACGAGGCCTTCTCGCGTCATCGCTACCTCGCGGGCGACGACCACACCCGCCGCGTCGCGCTCCAACGCGCGCTCGATGACGGGAGCATCGGCGCCATCGTCGCAGCGCGTGGCGGCTACGGCGCCATGCGGCTGCTGCAGGGCTTGACGTGGAGCCGCCCCGTCCCGGTCCTCGGCTTCTCCGACGTCACCGCGCTGCACCTGGCGTGGCAGGCCCGCGGCTGGCGCTCGATTCACGGGCCGGTCGTGACGCAGCTCGGCTCCCAGCCGCCGGACGTCGTGGAGCGAACCTTCGCGCTGCTCGAGGGGCGGCCCGTGTCGCCCTTGCAGGGGACCAACACCGTGCGCAGCGGCCTGGTCTCGGGGCCGCTCCTCGGCGGCAACCTCTCGCTCCTCGCCAGCCTCGTCGGGAGTCCCTTCATGCCCTCGCTCTCGGGCGCGGTGCTGCTGCTCGAAGACGTCGGTGAGCGGCCCTATCGGCTCGACCGCATGTGGACCCACCTCGCCCTCTCGGGCGCGCTCTCCGGGGTCGCGGGCGTCGTGTTGGGCGAGTTCACCGACTGCGAAGAGAAAGACGCGGCGTTCTCGAGCGCCGAGGTGCTGCGCGAGCTGGTCGGGGCGCTGGGCGTTCCAGCGCTCGAGGGGCTGCCCATCGGTCACGGCGCCATCAACCAGCCCGTGGTGCTCGGCGCGCGCGTGCGCCTCGACGCAGGCGCCAGAACGCTCGAGCCGCTCGAGGGCCTCGCGTGACCTCGCTCGAGGCGCTGCTCGACGAAGGCCGACGGCTCGGCGTTTATTCGCACGCGCGCGCGGTGGTTCGACTGAAGGGGCAGACGGTGTTCGACGGAGGGCCCGCCGCGCCGGCGGCCCGCTTCGACCTCGCCTCGGTGACGAAGGTGATGGCGACCACGGCGCTGCTGCTGCGCCTCGTACGCGACGGAGCGCTCTCGCTCGACCAGCCGCTGCGGCGGTGGCTGCCACGCTGCGCCGCAGACGTGTCGCTCGTCGACCTCGCCCTCCATCGCGCGGGCCTCCCGGCGTGGAGGCCGTTCTTCGCCGACGTCACCCGCTCGGAGCCCTTTCTCTACGACACGCCCCGGCGCCCCGAGCCCTCGCTGCGCGCCGCCGTTCGTGCGCGCGTCCTCGAGCGGGTGGAGGGTGAACCGCCGGAGCGCAGCGTCGGAGCCGCGGCGGTCTACAGCGATCTCGGCTTCATCCTGCTCGGTGCCGTCGTGGAGCAGGTGTGTGGCCTGCCGTTGGACTCGGCCTTCGACGCCCTGGTGGCGGCTCCCCTGGGGCTCGACGCTGGCTTCCGGCGCGTGTCGACGGCGATGCCCGACGCCTCGGTCGTCGACACCGGCGGTACGCGTCCTCGTGCGCCAGCGCCCGGTCAGGAGGGCCTGTGGTCCTGCCCCGTGTTTCCCTCGCTGCCCGGTGAGGTCGACGACGACAACGCCTGGGTGATGGACGGCGTGGCCGGACATGCGGGGCTCTTCGGAACGGCTCCAGCCGTCGCCGCGTTCGGTCAGGCGGTGCTCGACGGGTGGCTGTTGGCTCCAGCGGGCTTCGCGGTCGACACCTCGACGCCGGCGTCGACCCGCACCATCGGCTTCGACACCCCTTCGCCCGAGGGCGCCTCGTGCGGGCCCCGCCTGGGCCGGGCCGGGCCGCTCGGCGCCATCGGGCACCTCGGCTTCACCGGGACCAGCCTCTGGATCGACTTCGACCGCCAGCTCGTCGTGGCGCTCCTCACCAACCGCGTCGTCTTCGGCCGTGAGAACGTCCAGATTCGTGC
>JALOQF010000232.1 GCA_025459425.1 Myxococcaceae bacterium
CGAACTTCGGCGTCATGCGCTGGCAGTAGGCGCCCACCACCTTCGCGTCGAGCGTGGCCGGGAGCGCGCCGCCCTGACACGTCACCACCTGGAAGACGACCCGTACGTCGTCGATGAAGTCGGCCGGAGCGTCGACGCCGGCGTCGGCCGCCAGCACCGTGGCGACGAAGAGAGAGACCATGACGGGCGTTGTAGCCCAGCCACCTCTGCCGCCAACGCCGATGAAGGCCGTCGTACGCTGTGCCGACGATGGGACCCACCGCCGACGCGCAGCTCGCCGTGCTCGAGGCCCTGGTGGCGTGGGCGTCGGCGGAGCGCACCGCCGGCCTGCTGACGACCGCCGTCGGCGCTGCGGCGCTGCTCTCGGCGCTGGCGCTGTGGCTGGGCTGGGCGCGCCCGTGGGCGCTGGGAGCGGCGGTGCCGCTGGGGCTGTTCGGGCTCGTGGACGTCGCGGTGGGCGCGCACACCTGGCTCTCCGCGAGCCGCGATCTCGAGTCGTTTCCTGCCTGGGTGCGCGAGGCGCCCCACCTGGTGAGCGACGACGTCGGCCCACGCCTCGAGCGCCGCATCGAGACCGGCGACACGTTGACGGGCGTGCTGCTCCTGTGCGCCGTCGCCGGGGTGGTGGTGTCCACCCGCGCGGGTCGACTCCGCGGCGTCGGCGTGGCCCTGGTCGTCGTCTGTTCCGTCGACGTCGCGCTCGAACGAAGCTCGGTGGCCCGCGCGCGGGGCGCGCTCTCGCTGCTGGGCGCCACGCCGCTGTCGCCAGGGGCTCGTTCGCCCGAGTGACCCGGCCTTCGTCTCGGAACCCCAGCGCTGCGCAACGGCCCGCTGAACCCGTGAGCTGAGGTGGGGCTGGGCGAGCTGCGCCGCGACGGGGACGCAAACGGCCCTCGCCACTGGCCACGGCGCGAACTGACACAGCGCGGCCAGCGTGGCCTCAAGCGTCCCCTCGATGCGCGGCGTCGAGCGATGGCGACGTGGACGGCCAGACAGCCCTTCTCGACACCGAGGCCTCGCGCCTCGCCACGCCCAGCCAGACGCATCGAGGCGAAAGGGCCCCGAATCGACCACCCGCGCGGCCAACGACGGCGCTCCGATGCGGCCCCGGTGGACGCGGCCCAGGGGCCACGCTCGAACGCCGAGGCGCCTACGCTTCGCCGGTGCCGGGCGCGAACGTCTGCACCGGTTCAGCCTTGCCCTTCACCGCCAGCGGCTCGGCGGGCTTCCAGGTTCCCTCGGCTCCCAGCCTCGAGCGCGTCTCGGCGCTGATGAGCATCGGCGCGCCGACCTGCTTGGTGAGCCCCTCGATGCGCGAGGCGGTGTTGACCGCGTCGCCGATGACGGTGAACTCGCGCCGCTGCTCGCTGCCGACGTCGCCCACCACCGCGCGCCCGGTGTGAACGCCGATGCCGATGCGCAGCTCGGGCTCCCCACGGCCACGGCGGCGGGCGTTGAGGGCTTCGAGCCGGTCGAGCATCTCGAGGCCGCACGCCACGGCCCGCCGGGGGTGGTCGTCCTGCGACAGCGGCGCCCCGAAGTACGCGAGAATGCCGTCGCCCATGAACTTGTCGAGGGTGCCGCCGTGCTGGAAGACGACGTTCACCATCTCGGTGAGGTACTCGTTGAGCCAGCGCACCACCACGTCGCTGTCGTACTTCTCCGAGATGGCCGTGAAGCCACGAATGTCGCTGAAGAGAATGCTGACGTCGCGGTGCTCGGGCTTCGACTCGTCGAGTGACTCGAGGCGCTCGACCACCTGCGGCGAGAAGTAGCGCGACAGCTTCTGCTTGCGCGTCTCGTCGAGCGTCAGCTGGTGCGCGAGCTTCTGCACCAGCCGAATGCCGAACCAGGCCGCGGCCGTGCTCGTCGTGGTCAGCAGCAGCACCGTGGGCAGGGTGTGCGAGACCTCCTGCCCGGCCTGGAGCACCAGCAGCGTCTCGCTCAGCACCGACAGGCCCGCGGCCGTGAGCAGCACGCGCTGGTCGAAGGTGAGCATCGCCAGCAGCAGCGCCGTGAGGAAGATCGACTCGGACAGCGCGCCCGCGATGCCCGGCGTCTGCTCGAGGGGAATCGCGAGGTACTGCGCCATGAAGATCATCGGCACGTCGATGAGCGCCACCGACCAGTGCGCGCGCGCACGCCAGGCGGGCCTCGCGAGCAGCGTCGCCGCCACCACCAGCGAGACGCCGAAGTAGACCGCCACCGGCGCGACGGCGACGATCCACACGTTCGTCAGCCCCAGCACGAGCCAGACGCCGACCGCGATGAGCCGCAAGCCCGCGGTGGGCACGGCCATGTCGGCGCGCTGCTCCGTCATCCGCGCGTCGAACGCCGCGGCGACCTCGGGAGGCAGGCGGCCCATGAAGCCAGCGGGGGGTGGCGTCGTCACGTCGCCGCGCATGCTACCCAATGCGCGACGCGCCGATAGTCGGCGACCGTGACAACGGTGTCCCGTCGCCTGCCAGCCGCCACACCTCGCAGTCCAGAACCTCGAGGAAGCGCGCGTCGTGGCTGACGACCAGCAGCGCCACCTCGAGCGAGGCAAGGGCCCCTTCGAGGCGCTCGATGAGCTCCATCGACAGGTGGTTGGTGGGCTCGTCGAGCACCAGGAGCCAGGGGCGAACCTCGAGGCCGCGCGCGAGCCTCAGCAGCCGGGCTTCACCGACCGAGAGGTGCTCACCGCCGCGCAGCACCGCGTCGGCGTCGAGGCCGAGCGCGTCGAGCCACTGGGCCACCCGGCCCCGGCGGTGGCGCTCGAGCGACCGCAACCAGGACAGGTCGTCGGCCCTGGTCTCTGGGGTGAGCGTCTGCGGGAGGACGAGGCAGCGCTCCGGGGGAGCCGTCACCCCGGCGAGCACCCGCTCGAGCAACGTCGTCTTGCCAGCGCCGTTGGGCCCCACGAAGGCGAGGCGCGCGTCACGGCGCACCTCGAGCGGCGCCGTCACGTCGACCAGCCTCCGCCCGTCGGGCGCGCACACCGGCCCCGCATGGAGCCGCGCCACCACCGGCTGGGGACAGGGCGGGCCTTCGAGGACCAGCGGCCGCGTCTCGTCGAAGACCACGGGGAGCGCTCCGCGGGCCGCCTCGACGGCCGAAAGCCGCTGTTCGACCCGCCGCTGCGCGTGCGCGAGGTGGCGCTGCGCCCGCTCCGCCCGGAAGTTGGCGCCCACGCCCCGCGCGTCCGAGTCGGCCTTCGAGCGCATTCGGGCTCCGGCCGACCGGCTGCGCGTCGAGGCGCCGTGCTGGCGGGCGCGCTCGTCGAGGCTCTGGTCGAGGCGCTCGACGGTGCGCCCGAGCGACGCGTGCGCGTGGCGCTGGCTCGCTTCGGTGCGCCGCCACGCTTCGCGGGCCAGCGAGTACGGCCCGTCGTACGCCTCGACGCGGCCTCGCACGAGCCGCCAGGTGCGGGTGGTGAGTTCGTCGAGGAAGGCGCGGTCGTGCGAGACGACGAGGCCCACGACGTCGCGATGGCGCAGGGCGTTGGTGACGAGCGCGCGTGCGTCGGCGTCGAGGTGGTTCGTCGGCTCGTCGAGGAGGAGCACGTCGGGCCGCCGCCAGAGGGCCCCGGCGAGCAGCCACCGCTGCCGTTCTCCTGAAGACGCCGTCGGCCAGCGCGCGAACGTCGCCTCGTCGAGCGCGAGGCGGGCCCGCCAGCGGCGCGCCTCCGCGTCGTTCGCCAGAGCGAAGTCGATGACGTCGCGTCCTGGCGCCTCGCTCGACTGCGGGACGAACGCCACCACGAGCGGGCCGCCGACGTGCTGCACGTGGCCGGCATCTGGGACGCGCTGGCCGGCGAGCATCGCCAGCAGGGTGGACTTGCCCGCGCCGTTGGGACCGACGAGGCCGGTCCAGCCGCGCGCGAGGGTGAGGGTGACGTCGGTGAAGAGGACACGGCCGGCGGCCTCGCCGCCGAGGTGATGCAGGGTGAGCGCTGACATGAAGAAGCCCGGGGTTCGAGACACGAAACGCCACCCGGCCGCCCTCGAAGGCGACGCTGGTGACGGAGACGGTGGTTCGACTCAGGCGATCATGGGCGCCACGCGTGAGCGCAGCGACGAGCCTCTTACCGCTTCGCGCGGCAGCCGCTCAACTCAGTACTGGTAGTCCTGCGAGAGGAAGCCGGTCTGGCCCGGGTTGCCGGGCGACGTGCCCCCGGTGCCCGGCGTGCCGAGGTTGAGCGTGAAGCCCGTCATGACGTTCACCGTCGAGGCCGAGTCGCGCAGCAGCGAGACCGAGGGCCCGCCCGAGCCCGCGCCGCCGTGGCCTCCCTGGCCGCCGTCGCCACCGCGGCCACCGGGGCCACCCCGCCCGGCCGTGTACTGCGCGTTGGGCGCGAAGTTCGAGCTGCCGCCCAGGCCGCCAGTGCCACCCGAGGCGCCAGCGCCCCCGTTGCCGCCGCCACCACCGTTGCCCGAGCGCACCGTCGTCTGCCGCGCGATGACCTGAGCGCTGGTGACGACGAGCCCGAACGAGCCGCCGCCGCTCCGCCCGGGTTGGCCACCCGACCCGCCGCAACCACCACCACCGCCGCCGCCGCCGACGCTGCCCCACGTCCAGCAGCGGCAGATGTCGACGCCGAACACGCGCTCGTACTGGCAGCCGCCACCACCACCGCCACCGCCGCCTCCTCCGTTCCCGTGCTGGCCCGTCAGGCCGAGGCCGCCGGAAGAAGGCGTATAGAGCCCAGCCACCGAGAACGTGCCGAGCTGGGTGGCTGCGTTGCCATTCGAGCCCGGCCCGCCGCTCGTGCCCGCCGTGCCCACCATGTTGGCGGCGACGCTGCCCGCCGCTTCGCTGGCGCCACCGAGGCCACCCGAGGTGCCGATGGTTCCCGTACCGCCCAGGCCCGACGCCGTCGCACCCGGGCTGTCGCTCCCGTAGTAGCCGGGGCGCCCGCCTGCTCCGCCGGTTCGCCCACAGGTGCTGGCGCCCCCGGACGACGCCGCGGGGCGGGGGTTGCTCTGCCCGCAGAGGAAAGGAATCACCGACGAGTCGTTCATGAGGCCCGCGACGCCGTCGCCGCCCCGGCTCCCATCGTCACCCGGCGTTCCCGGAGCGCCGTTCGTGCCCGGCGCGCCGTTGCCCGCCGTGATGTTCAAGAGCTCGAGCCTCACCTGCTGCGAGTTCTGCACCCGCGCACCGTACGCCGACTGCCCGCGCCCAAGGGCGTCCTGGCCGGTCGCGTTGTCACCGCGCACGGTGAAGAACTGCACGGTGATGCCCGCGTCGGCCTGCGCCGCGCCGGCGTCGGCGATGACGAGGGCCGGGTTGCCGCCGATGATGGCCGACGACGTCGACGAGGTGCGCAGCCAGCGGTTGGTGGAAGGCAGGTAGCCGCCGGCGATGATGCGGCCCTGCAGGCCCGTCAGCACCAGCGGGCCCTGGTACGTGCCGCCGGCGACGTAGACGTCGCGCTTGCCCTGCTGCACGGCCTTGCGCACGCCCTCGGCGATGGAGAACACCGGGTCGTCGCGCGTGCCGGGGTTGGTGTCGTCGCCCACCAGCGACACGAAGATGCCGTTGGTCACCTCGCCGTCCATGCCGTCGCAGTTGGCGTCGATGAAGCCGACGTCGGGCAGGTCGACGAGGCTCGACACGGTGCACTGGTACTCGCAGCCGTTGGCCGGGTCCTGGTCGAGGTCGACGAAGCCCGCGTTGCAGGTGAAGCCGCACTGGCCATTGGTGCACGTGCCCGTCGCGCCGCCCGCCGTGCAGCGCCGCCCGCACATGCCGCAGTGGTTCACGTCGTTCGAGGTGTTCACCTCGCAGCCGTCGGTGAGGCGGCCGTTGCAGTCGTCGAAGGGCATCGTGCACTGGCCGATGTCGCACTGGCCGGCGACGCAGCGGGGCGTCGCGTTCGTCACCATGCACACGGTGCCGCAGCGGCCGCAGTTGGTGACGTCGGTCTGCAGGCTGATGCCGTTGTCGGGCGTGCCGTCGCAGTCGTCGTCGAGGCCGTTGCACACCTCGACGCCGGCGTCTCCGGGCGTGCACACGAAGGTGCCGCCGTCGGCGCAGGAAGGCACGGTGCGCTGGCAGACGCCGAGGCCACAGGTGACGGTGGGCAGCTCTTCGTCGGTGCGACCGTCGCAGTCGTCGTCGCGGCCGTTGCAGGTCTCGGCGGCTGGCGTCTCGGCCGTACAGGCCGAGTAGCCCATGAGGCCGTCGCAGGTGCGGGTGCCGTTGCAGGTGCCGAAGCCGTTCTGGTTCATGCACGACACCATTTGCCCGGCGTTCGCGGCGGTGCACTCGCAGCTGCCCGACGAGGGCGAGCACTGCTGGGCCTTGGGCCGCCCGTCGGTGCCGACGCCGTTGAGGCAGCGGTACGAGGTGGGGCACGTCTGGTCGAAGGCGCAGTCGCGACCGCAGATGCCCTCGCCGTTCACCACGATGCACTTGTCCGACGGGTAGGGGCAATCGGAGTCGAGCTGACACGCCTGGCAGAGGCCCCCGCGGTCAGGCACGCACGCGTAGCGCAGCGGCGTCAGCTGCGTGCACACCTCAGCGGTGCGGCAACCATCGGCGCACTTGCGGCGGCACACGGGCTGCGTCGCGGGCGCGCCTTCACACAGGCCGGTGGCGCACTCTTCGTCGCGCTGGCACTCCTCGCCTTCCTGCTTGAGCGTCGCCATCGCCGGGGGCGTACGGCCGCACTGACAGGCCGACAGCAGAACCGACAACACGACCAACACGATGGGTGAACGAGTCGACATGTGCGGCGCAGCTCCTCGAGACGCCCTGGTGGAAGGCTCCACCAGAGCACGGCGCGGCGCCATCGCACATTTCCCTTCACTCTGTCACCCAGCCCCGCCGCTTTCAGTCGCGATGGAATGGGAGCGATGGCGACGGTGCGCGTGCGGGTTCGACTTCGGTGACGACGCAACGCCGGCCGCTCGAGGCGCTCGCGCGCCGGCTCGTATGCAGGCCTGGCAGCGACGAAACAGGCTCCACGACGCGGCGGCAGCGCCGGGGTGACTGCGGCGCATCGTGGTGCACCGAGGGCCGCGCGCCGCGCTTCGCCATCGCGACTCGAGCCTGCCCTGTCGCGCGCTGGCGACACGGGTCATCGGCCTGCGAGCCGAGTGCTCCGCGCGTCGCCCTCGCACCTGAGCCAACACTTCGGTTCTCGACTCGCGCGCCCGGGCACAGCAGGGTGACGCACCGTGTCCCGCGCCATCGCCTTCGTCGCCCCGTCCGCCACCTACGACGTCATGCGCTTCGTCCGCGCGGTGTCGCGCCTCGAGGGCGTTCGCCTGCTCGGTGTCTTCCAGAAGCCCAGCGCCGAGGCCGCGTCGCTCTGTCAGGGCCTCGCCGTCGTCGATGACGCGCTCGACGTCGACGACGTGACCCAGGCCGTCACCCTGCTCCAGCGAAGGCACGGGCGCGTCGAGCGGCTGTTGGGCATCAACGAGGTCATCCAGGGCCAGCTCGCGGCCGTGCGGGAGCGCCTCGGCATCGCGGGCACTCCCGTGAAGACCGCGCGGCTCTTCCGCGACAAGGCCGCGATGAAGGACGCGCTGCGCGCCGCGAGGCTCCCCGTCGCCCGGCACGCGCTCGTTCACTCGACGGCCGAGGCCCTGCGGTTCGCGAAGGACGTCGGTCTGCCGCTCGTGCTCAAGCCGCCCGCCGGCGTCGGGGCGAAGTCGACGTTCCGGGTGCGCACCGAGGCCGAGCTCGCAGACACCCTCGCCGCCATGCGGCCGTCGGCCCAGGCGCCGGTGCTGGCCGAGGAGCTGCTCCAGGGCACCGAGCACAGCTTCGAGACCATCACCGTCGCTGGGCGCGTCCGCGCCACCTCGTTCGCCGACTACCACCCGGGCTGCCTCGAGGTGCTCGAGACGCCGTGGATGCAGTGGGCCTGCGTGCTGCCGCGCGCGCCGGTGGGTCCACACTACGAGGCCGCCGAGAAGGCGGGGCTCGCCGCCATTCGGGCGCTCGGCCTCGACGACGGCATGACGCACATGGAGTGGTTCGCCCGCCCCGACGGCAGCATCGCCATCGGCGAGATTGCCCAGCGCCCGCCCGGCCCACAGCTCTGCCAGATGGTGGGCCTGGTGAACGACGTCGACATCTACCGGGCCTGGGCGCGCGCCGTCGTCGACCGCGCCTTCGACGGCGGGTGGAGCCGTCACTTCGCCGCCGGGTGCGCCTACGTGCGAGGGGTGGGCGAAGGTCGCATCACCGGCATCAGCGGCGTGAACGAGGCCTGGCAGGTGCTGGCGCGACACCTCGTCGAGGCGCGGCTGCCGGTCGTCGGGCGCCCGAAGAACCCGAGCTACGAGGGTGACGGCGTGGTGGTGGTGAAGCACGAAGACACCCGCGCGGTGCTGCGCTTGCTGGGCGTGGCGATGAAGACGCTACGCATCCACTACGACGGGGCGAGCCGGGGCTGAGCACGCCGGCGCCTCCTGCCTCGCCGCGTTGGGACACCCCATCGCCAGCGCCGCGTCGACGGGCACCGTGTGGTGACGGACTCGCCGCGCCGGGAACCTGAACGGCCCCGTGGTGTCCTGAGCCGTCGCCGCCACGTCGAACCAGAGGCGGCGCCCCACCTTCCTGGAGTCGTGCGCATGCGAGTGTCCGCCATCGCAGTGGTGTGTGTGTTGGGTGCCTGCTCGAAGCCCGAGGCGCCGCCAGCGCCCAGCCGAGTCACCGAAGCCGCGGCTCCGAAGCCAGAACGGGGCGAGGCCGTGGCAGAGAAGAAGGCCGAGCCCGCGCCGACATCGGCTGTCACCTCGGGAGACCTCTCTGGACAGAACACCGGAGCGAAGGACGGCCTGCTGAAGGCCCTGACTGGCGGTGCCTCGACGGCGAACCAGGGCGTGAAGGTCGTGCGGGCCGACGCGCTGGGCACCTCCGGTGGCAAGAGCAGGGTCTCGGGCAGCGCAGGCCTGGGCCTCAAGGGGCTCGGGACGGGCGGCGGTGGAACGAGCGCGCTCAACGGCATCGGCGGCATCGGCGGCGTGGGAAGCGGGCCGGCCGTCGATACCAGCTCGTCCACCGGGTCCCTGGGAGCGATGGCCCGGGGGCGTGCCGCGGGCATGGGCTCGATGGCGTACGCGTCGGGCGCCGCCGCGCCGCGAGCCCCGGCGTCGGCCGAGTCATACGGCGACTACGGCATCAACGGGTGGACCGACACGCGCGAAGACCACCTCTCGACCTTCGCCGCCGACGTCGACACCGCGTCGTATGCGCTCGCGCGACGGAAGATTCTGCAGGGCCACCTGCCTCCGCCCACGTCGGTGCGCGTCGAGGAGTTCGTGAACTACTTCAAGTACACCTACCCACAGCCTGCCTCGGGCCCGCTCTCGGTGACGCTCGACGCGGCGCCTTCTCCCTTCACGAAGGGCACGCACCTGGTGCGCGTGGGCGTGCAGGGGCGCCGGCTGTCGATGAGCGAGCGCAAGCCCGCGCACCTCACGTTCCTCGTCGACGTGTCCGGCTCGATGCAGTCGCCAGACAAGCTCCCGCTCGCGCAGAAGGCGCTGCGGCTCCTCGTCGACAACCTGCGTGACGGCGACACCGTCTCGCTCGTGACCTACGCCGGCGGCGTGCGCGTGGTGCTGCCGCACACGGGGCTCGAGAAGAAGGTGCAGATCCACGAGGCCATCAGCGCGCTCTCCGCCGGCGGAGGCACCGCGATGAGCTCGGGCATCGAGCTGGCCTATGCGATGGCGGCGCGCGTGCTCGACAGCCGCTCGCTCTCGCGCGTCATCATTCTCTCCGACGGCGACGCGAACATCGGCCCGGTCAGCCACGAAGAGAACCTGAGGCTCATCGCGGGTCACGTGAAAGAGGGCATCACCGTCACCACCGTCGGCTTCGGCACCGGCAACTACAAGGACGACCTGATGGAGCAGTTCGCCAACAAGGGCAACGGCAACCACTACTACGTGGACTCCCTGCTCGAGGCGAAGCGCATCTTCCAGACCGAGCTCGGCGGCACCCTCGAGGTCATCGCGCAGGACGTGAAGCTCCAGGTCGACTTCGACCCCGCGCAGGTGAAGCGCTACCGCCTGGTGGGCTACGAGAACCGCGACATCGCCGACCGCGACTTCCGCAACGACAAGGTCGACGCAGGAGAGATTGGCTCGGGCCACACGGTGACGGCGCTGTACGAGGTCGAGCTGGCGCCGGGCGCCGGTGAGCGGCTGTGCACGGTGCGGGTGCGCGCCAAGGCGCCCCGTGGGGTCGAGGCGTCCGAGCAGGCCTTCGTGTTCCCGGCGGCCGCGCTGGCCCCGCGGTTCGACGGTGCGTCGGCCGACCTGCGGTTCGCCACCGCCGTGATGGGCGCGGCCGAGGTGTTCCGCCAGAGCCCGCACGCGCGGGGGTGGAACTGGGACGCGCTGGTCGAGATTGCGCGGAGCGCAGCAGGTGACGCCGCGGAGCGCCGGGAGTTCGTGTCGCTCCTCGAGACCGCCCGGCCCGTGGTCGGCGCGGTCGCGACGCGCTGACCCTTCAGGGGCGCTCGGCGCGCAGCGCGGCCCTCACCCTCGTCCCCGCGGTCGCGAGGCGTTGCCCCCTCACGGACACTCGGCGCGGCGCGCGGGCCTTGCCCTCGTCGGTTCAGTCGCGACGCGTTGCCCCCTCACGGACACTCGGCGCGCAGCGCGACCTCGCCCTCGTCCGTGCCCTGGTTGACGAGTCCGCCCTGGTGCTTCGGCCACGCCGCGTCAGTGTTGAGCCCAGTCGAGGGCGTGACGATGGAGAGCACCTGCCCGTCGTCCGTGGTGACGTACAGGAGCGAGAGCGACAGGTTGGCGGCGCGGCCGGGCTCGGGGCGATGACACCCCAGCGCCAGCGGCGCGAAGGGCCGGCCCCCGTCGAGCGGGAGGCGCTCGAGGGCTGCGATGCCACCGTCCGGGCGCGCCAGCACCAGCGTGCGGCTCGACGACACCTGCATGAGGTACGCCTCGCTGCTCGAGATGGGTGGCGTGAAGCGGCGCGACAGCACCGGCGTGACCTCGAAGCGCTCGCCGGGCACGACGGTACACGCCCGAGGGTTGCTCTGCCGGTCGAGCACGATGGGGCATTCGGACACCAGCGTGCCGACGCCCCCGGGTGACGAGACGACGGGCCCGGCCCCCGGGCCCCACAGGCGGGTGAGCTGGCCGAAGGCCATGGCCACGGTGAGTCCATTGGGCAACGCCGTGGCCGAGTCGGGCTGCCGCGACAAGACGCCCGCGTCGCTGCGAACCGAGAACACCACGGGCCGCCCGCTGGAGCGGCCCACGTAGCGGGCCTCGCGACCCAGGAACGACGAACTCGACGAGACGTTGGCCCGCGCCCCCGGAGCGCTCGCCGACGGCGGCGCCTCGTCGTCGCCCACCACGGCGAAGAGCGCTCGCTCGGGCGCCTCGGGGTTCCATTGGACGACGAAGCCGCCGCCGTCGAAGAGGTGAACCATCGGGGTGTAGCTCGTGCCCTCGTTCACCAGCGCGAGGTCTCGGTCATCGCCGTCGAGTACCCCACGAGGCCACCATCGCTGAGCGTCGAGAGGGCGACGCTCTGCACGTCGCCGAGGGGCAGGCTCCACCGCAGCTCACCCAGCGGCCCGAAGGACACGAGCGCACCGGCGCCCGGCGCGGTGCGGGTGCCGAGGTAGACGTTGCCCTCGAAGTCGATGGCCGGCGCCGCCACCACCGCCCCGCCCGCCTGCGTCACCCAGCGGTACCGCGTCACCGGAAATGTCGTCCGCGCCGCTTCGAGCCCGCCGTCGTCGTAGCGAACCACGGCGTCGAAGGTGCTGGCGAAGTCGGACTCCTGGATTTCCGGAACGGGAATGGCGGCACACACGCACAGCCAGCCGACCCCACATGCGCACGGTGAGGAGAGCAGCCCGCCGTCGAGCCTGAGCGCGGGCGGCGCGCCAGGTGTCGCGCCAGGCCCGCCGTCTTCCCAACGTGCACGGACCGTCACCGTGGTGTCGTCGACGCGGGGGTCGGCCGGCGCGAAGGCCCCGACGGCCCACTGCGGGCCTCGCAGCGTCGACGGGTTCACGTCGAGGAGCGGCGGCGCCGACACCGACACCTGCCGGGCCCGCGGCAGCATGATGAGGCCCATGGCGCCGGGCGCGCTGACCTCCATCCGGCGGTCGACCCACTGGCCCGGTGAGACACGT
Organism: Myxococcaceae bacterium; assembly: GCA_025459425.1. Taxonomy (GTDB): domain Bacteria; phylum Myxococcota; class Myxococcia; order Myxococcales; family Myxococcaceae; genus Xiheimicrobium. The sequence continues at coordinate 12,125 of JALOQF010000232.1, forward strand.
ACGGTGAAGGTGAACCGGCCGGCACGCCCGACGCGCAGCGGCGCGGGCCCGACCTCGAGCCCCGGCGCCGAGACCGTCACCTCGTCAGGGAGCGCCACGTCGGTCGGCACCGTGCCTCCGTCAGCGAGCGTGACTCGGCCACACACGAGCGCGGGTGTCACCAGCACAGGGTCGGGCACCTGCACGAGCTCGAGGGCGAGCGGGTCGGCGACGCCACAGCCGCCATCCTCGAGGCATCGCTCGCCAGGCCGGCACGCGCAGCGTTCGACCAGCGGCTCGAAGTCGCACGGCCCGCCAGCATCGGGCTCGACGACGCCACCGCCCGCGCCGCCACCGCCACCGCCGCCACCGCCACCGACACCACCACCGACTCCGCCAGCGCCGCCCGCTGCCCCACCGGCTGACCCGGCCGGGTAGCAGAACGGCCCGACGCGAGCTTCGCCGGCGTCACCGTCGCAGTCGGTGCGAAAGCCATAGGTGCACCCTGCGGCGTGGAGGCCCACGAGCAGGACGACGAGGCGCCTCACCACGCACCTCCGACGGTGGCACCAGCGGCGCCGGGGAGCAGCCACACCGAGGCCGTCACGCGGGGGCCCGGCGCGGTCGCCCACAGCCACGCCCCCAGCCCGCCCAGCGCCGCGCCCAGGCCCATGAGGCCCAGGCCCACGATGGAGCCGACGTAGCCTCGGAACAGCGTGGTGGCGTCTTCGACCGACGTCGCGCGGGGCGGTACGCCAGCGCCTCGAACGCCGAGAGCCGGCAGGCTGGTGACGGTGAGAGTGACGAGGCCCGCGACGAAGGCGGTGCTCCCGGCGATGACGAGCGCGGCGCCACGCGGCAGCTCGGAAGCCGGCGTCGTCGTGACGGCCGGGGCCGCAGGCTGCGTCACCGACGGCACGATGACCTTCACCGCGCGCTCGATGACTCGCTCGGCGGGCAGTGAGGCGACGTCGAGCGCACTCAACAGGTCGCCGAGGGCCGCGCGCGCCTGCTCGACGAAGGGCCCCGCCGGGCGCTCCACGGTGGTCGCTGGTCGGCTCAAGACCCCGTCGTCCCGCACTGCGCGGCCCGACGCCACGATGCCTCCGTCACGGCGACGCTCGAGGCGAACGAAGACCGCGTAGAGGGCACCGGCCTTCTTCGCGAAGGCCGCGACGCAGGCGTCATCGGTCGCGCACCCTCTGGACGAGAGCTCGGTCGTCGCGAGCTCCGAGAGGGCGAGGTCGGGCGCGTTCGTTCCGGCCAACTTCAGCAGCCGCCGGAACTCGCGTGCGAGGCGCTCGCGGTCGGCGTCGACGAGCCGCGGCGTGCCCTCGGCCACCTCGAGGGGCACGGGCATGACGACCGGTCGCCTGTCCTGCGCCATCGCAGACGCCGAGAGCAGCAACAGCCAGAGCGCACAGCCGAAGGCCTTCACGGAGCGAGCGCGAACTCGGCGCGCACCCGGCGCAGCTACGCGTCCGCGGCCGCGCGAGTGGGAGCCCGCTCGGGGTGAGCACCCGAAGTCCTTCATGGAGGGAACCCGAACTCGGCGCGCAGTTGTGCCTCGGCGGCCGCGCACGGCTCGCGCGTCGAAGCCCGCCGGGGGCGCGCGTTGATGGTCGACAGCATCGACGCGGCGCCGGCTTCCCAGCGCTCGGCGACCGCCTCGTCGGCCGTCACCCGTGGGTCGTTGTTCAGGGTGCTGAGCTTGCGCAGGAGGAACTCCTTGAACTCGGGGTCACAGCGCGCGTCGGCCACTGCGTCGTTGGCAGCCGAGGCCGCAGCCGGTGCGGGCTGTGCGGTGACGGGGCCCGGGCGTGAAGCGCGCCTGCTGCCGGCGCTCGGTGGCAGCGTCGCCCCTGAGCCCCTGGACTGCGCGACGTTGCCTGCCGCGGGCGGGGGCCGCTGTGCGCCCACGGCCTTCGACTCGCCGGTCGAGCCGGGCGAGTTGGCAGCTGCGCCCTGCGACGGGCCGGTCGCAGCGTGGGCGACCTCGGGCGGCTTCGTGGGTGTGCTCGTGGTGCTGCCGGTCGCTGCGCCGGCGGTGTCCGGCAGCTTCGGGGTCCCATCGATCGCTGCACCGACGGTGTGAGGCAGGCTCGGAGTGCCGTCGGCTACGCCGTTCGCCGCACCGGCGGTGTCCGGCGCCTTCGGGGTGCTGTCGGCCACGCCGTTCGCTGCACCGGCGGTCTCCGGCGGCCTGGCTCTCCCGTCGGTTACGCCGTTCGCTGGCGGGCTGGGGGTGCCGTCGGCCACGCCAATCGCTGCACCGGCGGTGTCCGGCGGCCTGGCTGTCCCGTCGGTTACGCCGTTCGCTGGCGGGCTCGGGGTGCCGTCGGCCACGCCAGTCGCTGCGCCAGTGATGTCCCCTCCTGTCGCCGCCCGGCCGACGTCGGGCTTCGTCGACGCGGGCTCTGGCCCCTCGAGCCCGCGCCACACCACCACCGCGAGCGCACCGAGGGCGAGCAGGGCCAGCGCCTGGACCGCGCGGCGGGTACGGCCCGTGCGAAGCGCCGGAATCGACGGCACCGTGGGGTCGAGCGCGTTGCGCGCGGGCACGACGTCCTTCTCCGAGAGAGCGCGTTGGCCGACCCCGGTGGCTTCGCGAGCGAGCTGCTTGAGCAGGCCCTGCACCCGGCCGCGCACCTCGTCGGCGCTGTGGGGGCGGGCTGCGGGGTTCTTCTCGAGGAGCCCCTCGACCAGCGCCTCGAGGCCCGGCGGGAGACCGTCGACGAGCGCCGACAGCTTCGGCGGCGGGTCGTTCACGTGCTTGAGCAGGAGCGCCGTCAACCCTCCTTCGTTCAAGAAGGGCAACCGGCCCGACAGCATCTCGAACAACATCACGCCCAGCGAGTAGAGGTCGGCCGAGGCATCGACGGCCTTCCCGAGCGCCTGCTCCGGCGCGATGTACTCGGGCGTTCCCGCCACCAACGAAGCCCCCGCGGCGATGGTGCGTGGCGTCGGCCGGCCGTCGAGCAACGAGACGGGGTCCTGCCGGGACAGGCCGAAGTCGAGCACCTTCACCAGCCGCTCGCCGTTGTGTTCGCGCAGCACGTGCACGTTCGACGGCTTGAGGTCGCGGTGCACGACGCCCTTCTTGTGCGCCTCGGCCAGCCCGTTGAGCACCTGGTCGACGAGCTGGAGCGCCAGCGCCGGAGGGAGCGGCGCCTCGCGGTGAATGAGGTCCTGGAGCGACTCGCCGTCGAGGAACTCCATCATCAGGAATTCGCGCCCGTCTGGGGTCTTCCCGAAGTTCAGAATCTCGATGAGGTTCCGGTGCTTGAGCGCGCCGAGGGTGCGCGCTTCCGAGAGGAACCGGCGCGTCCACTCCGTGTCACGCGCGACCTCGGGCTTGAGCACCTTCACCGCCGCTCGGCGCCCGATGGCCTCGTGCACGGCCTCGTACACCAGGCCCATCCCGCCCGAGGCGAGCAGCCGCTTCACCCGGAAGCCACCCAGCTCGACGCCCAGGAGTCGATCGATGTCAGGTTGAACCGGGACCACGCTCACTCATTTCACCGTACCCCCGGGCCTGGAGCCGACTGCACTCGCTGACGCCTGCCGCAGGGCTCAAGAGTCGTTCCGCGCTGGCAACTTTGCACACCCCGGAGCGTCCCGGGGTTCCTCCAGAACGCAGCGGTGTACTGCCTCGAGGAGGGAGCACTGGTTGCGGAGTGCTCCAACCTCCACGCGGGTGCGCGTTGAAAGGGCCGACGGCTCTCGCGATGGGCGTTGTGCTGCTGCCCGTCACGGCGTTGGGGTTGCACGGGGCGAACGACGCCTCGGCGACGGACCCGGGGCCTTCGTGCAGCGCGGTCGAGGGCGCATCGTGACGTGCCGCGCCGCAGCGACGGCCTGGCGCGCCTCGATGCCAGCGCAGGTGTGCGCGTTCGTCGAAGCGCGACTCCGCGAGGCGCCCGACTGCGACAGCTTCAACGAGTGCCTCGACGGAATGGAAGACCGACACGCGCCCACCGTGGCCTCGACGGCGCAACGGGCGTCTCGACGCGAGCATCGACAGCGCGTGGCGAGTCTGGTGCGCTTTGGGCGTGGTGCATGCTCCGGCCAGGTCGACCAACACGGACACGACGGTGCCGCGGGCGCTCGACGTCGCCGTGGGGCTGGCGCTCGTGCTCGCCTTCGTGGCGGGGGTCTTCCTCTACGCCGACCGCACGCCGGCCGACCCGGACCGGCACTTCCACTTCGCCGTGTCGCGCGCCTGGGCCACCACGGGGCTCGCGAAGACGCTGCCGGCCGTCGAAGGCATCGGCTGG
>JALOQF010000233.1 GCA_025459425.1 Myxococcaceae bacterium
GCGCTGGACGTGAGCTCGCTCCACACCACCCGGCCGCGACGAGGTGCGAAGGCGCGCACGTCGGCGCCGCGGTCCGGCCTCGGAGAAGCGCTGGACGTGAGCTCGGTCGACACCACCCGGCCGCGACGAGGTGCGAAGGCGCGCACGTCGGCGCCTCGGTCCGGCCACGGACAAGCGCTGGACGTGAGCTCGCTCCACACCACCCGGCCGCGACGAGGTGCGAAGGCGCGCACGTCGGCGCCGCGGTCCGGCCACGGAGAAGCGCTGGACGTGAGCTCGCTCGACACCACCCAGTCGCGCACGTCTCAGCTCGAGTCACCGTCGGCGCCGCGGTCCGGCCACGGAGATGCTCTGGACAGGAGCTCACGCGACGCCACCCAGCCGCGACGAGGTGCGAGCGCGATGACGTCAGCAAGGCCTGCCCGGCGCCGAGCGACGACGTGCATCCGCCACGGTATGGGGCGCCCATCGACGAGCAGCAGGCCGAGGGAGCCTCGCGTTGCGCCTGCGCTGCGCCGGAGCTCCATTCCCGACGACCACGGGCGGACGCTGAAGGGATGGTTCGCATGAACCGTCGCCGCCTCATTGGCGCCGTCGCCGCGGCCCTGGCGCTGGTGGCGGCCCCGAAGAAAGCCCGCGCAGGAGCCAGACGCATTCGGCCACCGGGCGCGCTGCCGCCGGGAGCCTTCGAGCAGGCGTGCATCGGCTGCTTCCGCTGCGCCGAGGTGTGCCCGACGAGCTGCATCCGATTTCCTGCGGCGTTCTCCCTCGAGCAGGCGCTGCCCCAGCTCGAGTTGACGGAGCGCGCGTGCGTCCTGTGCATGAAGTGCACGCAGGTGTGCCCGACCGACGCGCTGAAGCCCATCGCGGCCGACGCGCAGGTGATCGCCAGCGAGGTGAAGCTGGGCCTGCCGGTGCTGACGCGGCCGAAGTGCCTGCCGTGGAACGGCTCCGGGGTGTGCCGGCTCTGCTACCAGGTGTGCCCATACCCGGACGCGGCGGTGGAGCTGGTGGGCCCGCAGAAGGCGCCGCTTTTCCACGCTGACGCCTGCGTGGGCTGTGGCCTGTGTGAAGAGGCCTGCCCCGACGGCGCCCAGGCCATCGTCATCGTGCCGCTGGGCACCGAGCCGCCACCTGCGCCTGACCGCGGGCCGCTCCGCCGAGGCCCAACATGAGCGAGAAGCGCGCGCCGCTGTCGACCGTCGTCCACAGGCCCTTCACGCGACGCGATGTCATGAAGTCGCCGTCCATGCCCGGCCGCGTGCCGCTCCGCCGAGGCCCAACATGAGCGAGAAGCGCGCGCCGCTGTCGACTGTCGTCCACAAGCCCTTCACGCGACGCGATGTCATGAAGTCGCCGTCCACGCCCGGCCGCGGGTCGCTCCGCCGAGGCCCAACATGAGCGAGAAGCGCGCGCCGCTGTCGACCGTCGTCCGCAAGCCCTTCACGCGACGCGACCTGGTGAAGGCCGCTCCGGTGGGTGCGGCGCTCGCGGGGCTGGGCGTGGTGGCCGCGGGCCGCCTCGCGGCCCCGGCGCTCGCGTCGACGAAGGGCACCTGCCGGTTCTGCCTCATGCACTGCGGCATCGTGGGACACACCCGCGGGACCCGGCTGACGAAGGTCGAAGGCGACCCCACTTCGCGCACGCGCGGCTTCTTGTGCGAGCACGGCTTCGCGCTGCGCGAGATGGTGCATTCGGGCGCGCGGCTCCGGCGCCCGCTGGTGCGGCGCGGCGACGCCTTTCACGAGGTGTCCTGGAGCGACGCGCTCGATGAAGTGGCCGACAAGCTGCTCCGCGTGAAGGCGACGCACGGCCCCGAGGCGCTGCTGATCCAGACCGGCTGGCCGATGGTGCGACACCCGTTGGTGAACTGGCTCCACCGCTTCGCGCGGGCGTTCGGTTCACCCAACGTGTCGACGGTGGCGAGCCTGTGCGAGGCGTCGCTGCGCATGGGCCAGGCGCTCACGGTGGGCAGCAAGTACTCGGCCGACGTGCGCTCGACGAAGACGCTGGTGCTGTGGGGCTCGAACCCCGGCGTCACCGCCCCGCCCTTCCTGCACGTCATCGCGAAGAAGGCCGCTGGTGGGAACCTGATCGTCATCGACCCGGTGCGCACGACGCTCGCGCGAGAAGCGACGACGTGGATCCCCATTCGCCCCGGCACCGACGGCGCGCTCGCGCTCGGCGTCATCCACCTCGTGCTCGAGCATGGCTGGTACGACCGGTCCTTCATGGAAGCCAACACCCGCGGGCTGGACGAGCTGCGCGCGCTGGCTGCGAAGTACCCGGTGCCCGAGGTCGAGCGCCTCACCGGCGTACCCGCGAAGGAGATCGACTCGCTCGCCCGGCGCATGGCACAGGACACGCCGACTGGCGTGTGGGTCGGGCTCGGCGTCGAACACCACGAGAACGGCGTGCAGACGGTGCGGGCCATCAGCGCGCTCGAGGTGCTGCTGGGTCGCTTCGACGGCCGGCAAGACGCGCGCTCGGTGCTGACGCCGCCGGGCCCCGACTTCCGCGAGGTGATGCTGCCAGCGCTGTACCCGATGTCGACCCCCATGCCAGTTCCGCCCGAGCCGAAGGCGAAGCCCCTCGGCCGCTCGCAGTACCCGCTCTACGAGCTCTACAACCGGGAAGCGCAGGGGCAGCTCCTCGCGGACGCGGTGCTGCGCGAGGGGCCAGGCGCGATTCGCGCGGTGATGCTGGTGGCGAGCAACGCGCTGGTGACGTCGCAGGGGACGCAGCGGCTCGAGGCAGCGGCCGAGCGGCTCGACCTGCTGGTGACCATCGACCCGTTCTTCACCGCCTCGGCGCGGCGCAGCGACGTGGTGCTCCCGGCCACCACCTTCGCCGAGTCGCCCGACGTCGACGAGGCCGAGCGCGTCGCCACCCAGAGCCTCGTCGCCCCGCAGGGTGAAGCGAAGCCGGACTGGACGATCGTCGTCGAGTTGGCGAAGCGCCTTGGGCTCTCCGACTTCTTTCCCTGGGCGACGATGCACGAGGCAGCGCGCCAGCCGCACGTGCCCTTCATGCAGGACGACGCCTCGCAGCCCAGGCCAGCGCCCACCGTCGAGGTACCCCGCTTCGGCACGCCTTCGGGCCGCGCCGAGTTCGCCTCGCAGCTGCTCGAGCAGCACGGGCACCCGGGACTCCCGGAGTGGACCGCTCCCACCGAACAACCCACCGCCCAGTTCCCCCTGCGCCTCGTCACCGGGCCGCGCCCACGGGCCTTCATCAACTCGCAGTTCCACGACGTGCCCAGCGTGAAGGCCCGCATGCGCACGCCCGAGGTGTTGCTCCACCCGACCGTCGCGACGCCGCTCGGCATCAGCACGGGCACCACCGTGGCGGTGACGTCACCACACGGGCGCATCATGCTGACGGCGGTCGTCACCGACGGAGTCCACCCCGAGTGCGCGGTGATGCCCGCGGGCTTCGCCGAAGCGAACCCGAACCGACTCATCAGCCCGACGCTTCGCGATCCCATCAGTGGTTTTCCTGCCTTTCGTTCGGGCATCTGCCGGGTCGAGAAGCCGGGCGCGGCCTGAGGCTTCCGCCTGCGCGCGAAAGGTGCTTTCTCTGCGCGCCGCCATGAGCGCTGCCGCCAACCACTACAAGCCCAACCTCCGAGACACGCTGTTCAACCTCTTCGAGTTCCTCGACATCGGGAAGACGTCGTTGGGGCAGAAGCCCTTCGGCGAGCTCGACGAGGCGACCGCACGACAAACGCTCGCGAGCTACCAGCAGATCTGTGTCGACCAGCTCGCCCCGTCGTTCGCTGCCGGTGAGCGCCAGCCCCCGACGCTGGACAAGGCGACTGGCACGGTGACGCTGCCCGAGGACTTCAAGCAGGCCTTCCACGCGTACTTCGAGAACGGGCTCAACGCGCTCGAGCTGCCGACGCACCTCGGGGGCCTGGGCGCGCCTCCGACGCTGGCCTGGGGCGCCTTCGAGATGGTGCTCGGCGCGAACCCGGCGCTCGGCTTCTACTTCCTGGGCAACCTCCTGCCGCGCATCATCGACCGCACCGCGACGGACGCGCAGAAGGCGCTCTATTCGCAGCGCATGATCGACAAGCGCTGGGGCGGCACGATGGTGCTGACCGAGCCCGACGCCGGCAGCGACGTGGGCGCCGCGCGCGCGAAGGCCCGGCACGTGAAGGACGACGTGTGGGAGATCGAAGGCGTCAAGCGCTTCATCACGAACGGCGACTTCGACGCGGTCGAGAACATCATTCACCTCGTGCTGGCGCGGCCCGAGGGCGCAGGCGCTGGCACCAAGGGCCTGTCGATGTTCATCGTGCCGAAGTTCTGGGTGAACGCCGATGGCTCGCTGGGTGAGCGCAACGGCGTCTTCTGCACGAACCTCGAGAAGAAGATGGGGCTCAAGGCCTCGGCGACCTGCGAGATGACGTTCGGCGATGGCAAGCCGTGCCGGGGCCTGCTGGTGGGCAATGTGCACGAGGGCATCAAGCAGATGTTCCACGTCATCGAGCACGCGCGCATGGCGGTGGGGCTCAAGTCGGCGGCGACGCTCTCGACGGCGTACCTGAACGCGCTCGCCTACGCGAAGGACCGGCTCCAGGGCTCGGACCTGATGAACGCGCGCGACAAGAACGCGAAGCGGGTCGCGATCATCAAGCACCCCGACGTGCGGCGAATGCTGATGATGCAGAAGAGCCATGCCGAGGGCATGCGCGCGATGATCCTCTTCACCGCGTCGCTCCAGGACGAGGTGGAGCGCCTGGGCGGCCGGCACGACGAGCGCGCGCACGGCGCCGACGCGCTCAACGATCTGCTGCTGCCGCTCATCAAGGGCTACTGCTCCGAGAAGGCCTACGAGATCCTGTCGCTCTCGCTGCAGACGCTCGGCGGCTCGGGGTACCTCGCCGACTACCCCATCGAACAGTACGTGCGCGACCAGAAGATCGACACGCTCTACGAGGGGACCACTGGCATCCAGGCGCTCGATCTGATCTTCCGCAAGCTCGCGAAGGACGGCGGGGCGACGCTGCAGGGCCTGCTGGGTCGCATTCGCACCACGCTCGAGACGAATGAAGGCGGAGAGGCGCTGGCGAAGGAGCGCGCGGCGCTGAGCGAAGCCCTCACGAACGTCGAGATGGCCTTCGGGCACCTGCTCGAGAAGCTGGGCGAGTCGCTCTACCACGCGGGTCTGCAGGGCAACCGGCTGCTCTTCGGCCTCGCCGAGCTCGTCATCGGCTGGCTGCTGGTTCGTCACGCGGCGGTGGCCGTCGGCAAGCGCGGCTCCGCGACGGGTGACGACGTGGCGTTCTACGACGGCAAGGTGGCCTCGGCGCGATTCTTCGCGAGCGAGGTGTTGCCGAACCTCGCGATGCTGCCGAAGCACGTGCAGGCGAGCAGCCTCGACCTCATGACGATGCCCGACGAGGCGTTCTGAAGCGCCGTCCGACGACGCGCTCGCCGGGTTCGTCGCCCATGAGGTGGGCCGCCTCGCGCAAGGGGACCTCATCGGGCTGGTTCAGCGTGAGAACGTGCGCCGGTGCGAACTCGAGGTGATGGCGCGCGAGATGGCGCAGCTCTCGATGGGGCTCGCCATCGGCCTCGGCAGCCGTCGTCGCGGGCGACCGTCCCCTCACGAGTGTCTTCGAAGAACCTGAGCCCGCGTCGGCGTGACGCCGGGCTTCACGAGAACGACGGCGCGCCCCACCGTCGAGACAGGCACCGTGGTGCGTGCGCTCGACGCTCGCGGTGGACCTCACCGCTCGACGAGGTACGCCTCCCTGGGCTTTCGCTCGAGGCGGGGCACCGTGCAGCCTTCTGCGGGCAGCCCGACGGGCATCAGCAGCACGGCGCGCTCATTCTTCGGGCGCTCGAGTAACTCGGACAGGAAGCCCATCGGGCTGGGCGTGTGGGTCAGCGTCGCGAGCCCCGCGAAGTGGAGCGCCGCGATGAGGAAGCCCGCCGAGAGCCCGACGGATTCCTGCACGTAGTAGTGCTTGTCGGCCTCGGTGGCGCCCCGGCTCTGCGCGAAGACGACGATGAGCGCCGGCGCCGTCTCGAGGAAGGGCTTGCGCCAGTCGGTGCCGAGCACGGCGATGTCGGCCAGCCAGGCGTCGGAGGCCCGGCCGCCATAGAAGGCCTGCTCCTCGGCCTCGGCCGCCTCGCGAATGCGCTTCTTGAGCGCGGGTGAGGTGACGAGCACGTAGGTCCACGGTTGTTTGTTGGCACCGCTCGGAGCCTGCGCGGCGGTGTCGATGCACCGTCTGACCACCTCGAGATCGATGGGCTCGTCGGAGAACTCCCGCACCGAGCGCCGGCGCTGCATGAGCGCATACAGTTCGTCGGCGCGCTGGCGCTGCTCGGAGACTTCACGGCGAACGAACGCGAGCGGCATGGAGTCGGCCATGGCGCGGTTGTGCTCTTGACCACCGTCGGCGTCCATCGGTCGCTGCGCTTTTCTCAGGCCGACCCTCGGAGAGACGACTGCACCTGGTTGCCCCGGGGCGTGGCCGAAACGTCCGTGTTCGTGCACCAGCGTGAGGGTCACTGCGTGCCATTTCAATGACTTGGAACGGTTGCATGGCTGCACGACCGGGGCGCACCTCTCACCCCGGAGTTCCTCCATGTCCCGCGTTGCCCTGGTCCTTCTCTTCGTCCTCACCGCCTGCGGCCCGATGCCCTCGATGCCCGACGGTGGCGCCTCCATCAACCTCGGCGGACCCACGTCGCCAGACCCATCACCTTCGCCGATGACGTCCGGCAGCGCGACGGTCCTTGGCCCCTGCACGGGGACCGACGGCAGCAGCTGCGGAAACGGTCGCGGCATCTGCGTGAGCTCGATGAACATCCCGGGGCAGAAGCAGTGCCTGCTGCGCGGGACTGTTTCGGCACCTTGCCCTCGCGGGACTTTCGGCGCCCAATACACCGACGGCCTGCCACTGTGTCTCGACCTGTGCACCAGCGTCCGCGACTGCGCCGCAGGGTTTTTCTGCAACCCGACGGTCTTGGGAGACGAACGGGGGACGTCGCAGTCGGTCAAGGTGTGTATGCCCGGCGCGATCAACCACGCGGGGATGAACTGTGACGTCCAGTCAGACTGCGAGCTCGCGAGCACCGAGTTGACCTGCGCGGGTGGGAGCAACAGCCAGACGAAGATCTGTACCCGTTCCTGCACGACGACCGCTGACTGCGGCCCCAACGACGGCTCGCTCAGCCCGGTCTGCGCGCGGACGACGACCGGAAGCGGCATCTGCGTGCGGCCGTGTACGCCCGGCCCCTCGAGCTTCTGCGGTACGGGCCTCACCTGCAGCCCCGGCGGCCACTGTCTGCCAACGCCGAGCTCAGGCGGCAGCGGCTCGACGACCTTCCCCACGCCCGGCTTCGGTTCACTCGGCGGGGGATGCGGCGCCAACAATGACTGCGAGGGCCGCTACGCCTGCCTCACCTCGCGCCCCGGAGGGCTCTGCACCGCTACGTGTCGGTCCAGCGCGGAGTGCGGTACCGGCGAGTGCGTCGACCAGCAGGGCATGGGCGTCTGCTTCGCGAAGTGCAGCACCCCGGGAACCCAGAGCAACTGCCGGGCTGGCTACCAGTGCCGGGCGCTCCAGGGCCGCTCGTACGGCATCTGTAGCTGAAGCCGCCTCGACCTGACGCGAGCACAGCGGCGACTCCAAAGCGGGTCGCCGTCGTCGTTTCTTCAGCCCAGCCCCGACCGCTGCCGCTTGAGCGCCACGTTCACGAGCAGCCCGATGCCGATCATCACCGACACCATCGAACTGCCGCCGTAGCTCATCAGCGGCAAGGTGATGCCCGTGATGGGCAACAGCCCCGTCACCATTCCGATGTTCTCGAACACCTGCCAGAAGATCATCGCCGCCACGCCGACGGCGACGAAGGCCCCGAAGCGCTCCTTCGCGCCGGCCGCGACCCACAGCGCGCCGAGGAGAATGCCCGCGTAGAGCACGAGCAGGCCGAGGCACTTGAGGAACCCCTGCTCCTCGGCGAACACGGAGAAGATGAAGTCGGTGTGCTGCTCGGGCAGGTAACGGAGCCCCGTCTGGGTACCCTGCATCCACCCCTTGCCCTCGGTCCCGCCGGAGCCCACGGCGATCTTCGACTGCATCGCGTGGTAGTTCGAGCCCTTCAGATCGCTCGTCGGGTCGAGCCAGCCGGTGATCCGCGCGTCCTGGTGCTTCTTCAGCTTGTGCCGGATGACGGTGAAGCGCTCCTCGGTGGGCTGTGGCCGCACGTAGTCGTTCCACAACACGCCGACCCCCGCGAGCGCGAGCACGCCCAGCACCAGCAGCACCGGCAGGCTCGGCCGGGCGAACAGCAACACCGTCATCGTGGTGAAGGCCATCATCAGCGCGGTGCCGAGATCGGGCTGCACCAACACCAGCGCGGTGGGCACGAGCGCGATGACGGCGGGCGGAATGAGGCGCAAGAAGCCGTACGTCGGCTGCTGTGGCCGGTAGTCGTCGTGGAAGTACTTCGCCAGCATGAGCAGCATGCCGATCTTCATGAACTCGGCGGGCTGCACGCGCAGCGGCCCGATGACGAACCAGCTCTCGGCGCCCTTGGCCTTGTGGCCGAAGAACTTGAGCGCCACCAGGGCGGCGAGGTTCGCGAGGTAGATGGGCACCGCGAGCTTCTCGAGCAGCTTCGGGTCGACCCACGCCACGGCCGCGGCGACGAGACAGCCCACCACGAAGTAGGCGGCCTGCGACGTCCACATGGGCGCGCTGGGAGGACGCGAGGCGCTGGCGAGGTTGTAGATGCCCACGGCCGTGGTGAGCAGCGTGGCGAGGAGCAGGAGCCACGGCATCTGCGAGACGCTCCGCCGCTCGGGCGACAGGTTCATCATCGCGGCACCTGCGTCGGAGCCGGGGTGGGCGCCTGCACGGTGGACTCCGGCGGCGCCGGCACGTCTGAGGCCAGCGCGGGCTCGCTCACGTCGGCGGGCGCGGCGGGCTTCGGAACGAACACCGGCTTTGGCGGCTTCGGCGCGACCCAGTCTTCACCCAACGCGAAGGCGTCGGCCTTCTTGAGCTCGAAGTACTTCGCGAACACCGCCGCCGCCGTGGGCGCCGCGTCACTGCCGCCGTGGCCGCCATGCTCGTTGAGCACCACCACCGTCAGCTCCGGATCCTCCGCGGGCGCGAACGACGCGAACCAGGCGTGGTCGCGCTCGAAGTAGTCCATCTGCTCCTTCTTGAGGCGCACCTGGCCGAGCTTCGCCACCTGCGCGGTGCCCGTCTTGCCTGCCACCGTGTACTCGGCGCTGCGCGTGCGAAACGCCGTGCCGCCAGGCTCGTTCACCACCGACACCAGCGCGTCGATGAGCAGCTGGTGCTGCTCGTCCGTCATGGGGATCTCGCGCACCAGCTTCGGGTCGAACGTCTTCGTCACCTTCCCGTCGGGTGACTCGAGCCGCATCACGAGCTGGGGCTGCAGCACCTTCCCCTTGTTGCCGATGGCGGAATAGAGCACCGCGAGTTGGAGCGGCGTGACGTTGGTGTCGCCCTGCCCGATGGCCGTGTTGAGCGCCATGCCCTTGGTGTACCCGCCGGGCGTCGCCTTGTTGTGGTACGCGCTGTCGGGCATCACGCCGGGCACCTCGGCCGCGACGCCCAGGTTCGTCACCGAGCCGAGCCCGAAGGCCTTGCCCATCTGCGCGATGGGCTCGATGCCCATGAGATCCGCCGCCCGGTAGAAATACGTGTCGCAGCTCACCTGGAGCGCGCGCTTCGCGTCGACGAGGCCATGGCCGCGCTCGTTGTGGCAGCGCCAGCGCCGGGAGCCGAGCGTGTACCCACCGCCGCAGCTCACCTGCGAGGTGGGCGTCATGATGCCTTGCTGCAGCGCCGCGAGCAGCGTCACCACCTTGAAGGTCGAGCCGGGGTGGTAGTGCTCCGCGCCAGCGCGGAAGATCATCGGCTGCAGAGGGTCCTGGTTGAGCTGGGCGAGGCGCTTCGGCGAGACGCGGCCCGTCATCTCGTTGGGGTCGAAGGCTGGGCGGCTCACCATCGCGCGGATGAAGCCCGTCTTCGTCTCGATGGCGACGACCGCGCCCGCCGTGCCGGGGAAGGCGCGCTCGGCCTCGGCCTGGAGCCGCGCGTCGATCGACAACACCACGTTGTTCCCCGGCTGGGGAAGGAGCTGCTGCGCGCCCTTGAGCACGTTGCCGCGCGCGTCACGCATCACCTCGCCGCGGGCGTTGACGACGTGCTTGTCCCAGCCGTCGGTGCCGCGCACCTCGTGCTCGAAGCTGCGCTCGACGCCGCGCCGGCCGATGTAATCGCCCAGGGCGTAGGGCGGGCGCTCGGCCGAGCCGTTGAGGCGCGACAGCTCGTCCTGGGTGATCTCGTTCATGTACCCGACGAGGTGCGCCAGCGTGGGGCCGGCCCGGTAGCTGCGGTGCGGCACCGGCTCGAGATCGACGCCAGGCAGCAGGAACTGCCGCGCCAACAGCTGGTCGAAGGCGTCACGGCTGACGTCGACGGCGGCGATGAGCGGCTGGTAGCGCTGCGGCCCGTGGGCGCTCTTGATGAGGCCCTCGACTCGGGCCCGCTCGGCCTCGTCCCAGCCGAGCACCTCGGCCAGGCGTGGCAGCACCTCGGCGGTGCACTTCTGACAGAACGCGGGCGTGATGAAGACGTCGAGGCTCGGCCGCGCGTCGACGAGCACCTCACCGCGGCGATCCCGAATGAGCCCGCGGGGCGCGCGCAGCCGCACGTCCTTGAACTGGTTGTCGACCGAGAGCGCGAGGAACTCCTCGTAGCGCACCACCATCAACCGATAGAGGTTGACGGCGAGCACCAGGAGCCCGGCGACGAAGAACACGCCGAGCCCGACGATGCGGGGCCTCAGCTCCTTCGCGTCGGACTTCTGGCCGAGCTTGATCACGCCAGCCGCCCTCCGCTCTCGGAGCGCTCGCCCGGCTCGATCCGCACCAGCAACGGGAAGAGGAGCCACGCCACCGCGGCGGTCAGCAGCACCTGCCCGGGCATGCCCGCCAGCGACAACACCCGGCCCTCTGCGCTCTTCGAGGTCAGCCACGTCAGCAGGAACGCGAGCAGGGAATGGCCCGCGCTCGCTCCTGCCGAGAACAACACGAAGCCCAGGCGCGACTTCCCGTCGAGGATCTGCGCCGCGCCCCGCGCGAGCAGGAACACCAGCACCGCCAGCGCCGGGAAGAGACCCGAGGGCCGGCCGGTGAAGACGTCGAGCAGGTACCCGATGGCGAACGCGGTGAGCGAGCCCTCGATGGTGGCGCCGCGCACCGCGATGAAGACCACCAGCGCGAGGGTGACGTCGATGCGCGTCACCTCGAAGCCGATGCTGCGCACGAGCACCGACTCGAACGAGAGCAGCACCAGCGCCAGCAGCGTCAACAGCGCGCCCTTCATCGCGCCCCCTCGGGCGTGC
>JALOQF010000234.1 GCA_025459425.1 Myxococcaceae bacterium
CGAAGGTCAGCGCCGGGCGAGTGAGCCCTCGACCGGCAACAACGTTCCGAACGAGACGAAGAGCTCGCCCGTCAGCCGTGGCGCCGAACCCTGGCCCGCGAGACGAAGCCCGTCGTTGAGCACCTTGCCGGCGGGATCCTTCGCCTGGGTGGGGGCCGCGAGGTTCATGCGGTACCGCACCACGCCTCGCGCGACGCGGTGGATCACCAGCACCGTGCCGTCGGGCTCGACGTCGTCGACCAGGCCGATGTGGGTGAGGCCGTCGTTCACCTGGCCATCGCGGTTGAGATCGTACGTCTCGCGGAAGAACACGAGGTCGCCGGGGAGTGGCCGCCCGCCGTCGTAGAGCCGGCCGCGCTGCGCGGTGAAGCGCCAGATGGCCGTCACGCCATTGTCGCCGGCCTGGCCAGCGCTCATGATGTCGACCCCCAGCGCGGCGTACACGCCACGAACCAGCCCGGTGCAGTCGTCGCCGAAGCGCTTGCCCCCCACTTCCACGCGCCGCGAGCCCACGAGGCTGCGGGCGAGCTCGACGGCCGACGCCCGGGCGCCGGGCGCCACCTCGAGCGGCCTGGGCTCACCTGCGACCGCAGGGGGAACGAGCGTTGCGGACGGCGCCGCCGCGAAGGGACGGAAGCCGTCGTCGATCCCCACCCGGGCGCCGAGCGGTCGGCCCGCGGCGCAGGCCGAGAGGAACAGGAAGAGGAGTGACCTGCCGAGCCACCGCACGGGGGGCATGGTGGCGCAAGGGCGCCGTCGGTCAAGAAGGGGACCCGACCAGGCGGCGGGCTCGGGGCGTCGAGGCGCGCTGCCTCGCGCGCGCGCTCGCGGTCGGCTCGTCACCTCGCGTGCGAGTTGAACCAGGTGCTCTCGGACCGTGTTTTTCGCTACGCAGGCATTCCCCATGGTGCTTCGTTCGATGCTGCCGGCGCTGTCGCTGATCGTCGTCCTGGGCGCGGGGGCCAGCGGGTGCCGCGACTCGGCCTATCGCGCGGCCTCGAAGGTCGACTCCATCGCGAGCTGGAAGCAGTTCCTCGCGCAGCACCCACAGGACGAGAACGTCGACCCGGCGCGGGCGAGGCTCGCCGAGCTCGAGTTCGCCGAGGCGCGCAAAGCGCACACGGTGGTGGCGTACAAGCGGTTCCTCGAGGCGCACCCGGACGCCGGCCAGGCGCGCGCGGCGCGGGCGCTGCTCGAGACGCTGCGCTTCAACGCCGCGAAGGACCAGGGAACCGCGCAGGCCCTGCGCCAGTTCATCCGGGAGCACCCGGAAGGCGTTCACCGCGACGAGGCCGACGCGTTGCTCCGGCCGCTCGAGCTCGCAGAGGTGGCCACGCTCGAGGAGCCGACGACGCTCGCGCGCATCGCGGCGCAGAACCCCGACGATCCCCGCGCGGCCGAGGTCTCGACCCGGCTCGACGAGGTCGCGTTCTCGCGTGCGACGACGGCGGCCGCCTGGCTCGCCTATCTTCGCGACTTCCCCGCGGGAGCCCACCGTGACGAGGTGAAGGTACGGCTGCTCTCGGCGCAGCTCGATGGGCTGCTCGTCTCGGGCGCCGTCGACGAGGCCCAGGCGCTGGCGGCGAAGCACCCCCTCTCGCCCCGGCTCGTCGACTGGCCCGCCCGGCTGGCGAAGGCGAAGGCGCTCGTCGCGCTCGAGGCGACGAAAGATCCCGTGCGCGCGAAGGCGCTCCCCGGGTGGACGCGGAGGGCGCTCGCCGACGTGTTGGCGTCGCTGCGCGCGACCGATCCGCTCGACCGCTGGCAGGCGGCCGCCGAGCTCGGTCAGTTCGTGTCGGTGAAGGTGATCGATCCGCTCCTCGAGCAGCTGCGCGGGGCGCGCAACGCGCTCATTCGACAGGCGGCGTTCGACAGCCTGCAGGCCGTGGTGCGGCTGCTGCCCCGGCACGTCGCCGAGTACGAGCTGGCGGTTCGTCTCGAAGCGCTCGAGAGCAAGGCCCAGGACGGTGGCCTGCTGCTGACGCGCGCGGTGCTGCTCGACGTCTCGGGGCAGCTCGAGCGTGCCGCAGCCGAGTACCAGCGCGCGTGGGATCCGCAGGCCGTCGACCCGGTGGTCCTGCGCCGGTGGGTGGCGCTGCGCACCGAGCGCCGACAGTTCTTCGCGGGTGCCGTGACCGCCCGTCAGCTGGCTGCGTGGGCGAAGGACACCACGACCCAGGCCGAGCCACCGACGCCCGCGACGGCGCTGGCCGTGGCCCGCGAGCTGTGCGCGGCCCAGCAGGCGGCGACGCTGGCGAAGACGACCATCGTGGCGGCGCGCCGCGAGCGCGTGGAGTTCCCCGAGGATCTCGAAGGCTTCGAGGTGCGCGCGACCGAGGCGCTGCGACTGGCAGAGGCCCGGCTGCGTGACGCCGAGCTGGTGCTGCTCGAGCGCGACCCGCGGGCCCGGCGCTGCGGAGAAGACCCGCTGGCCGAGCGCGTGGCCGCTGGAGAGGCCGAGCGCATCGCTTCGCTCGAAGCACTCAAGGCACGGCCCCCGAAGGAGTGGCCGCAATGGGTCGAGCTCGTCCAGCTGCGCGACCCGTCGCCGAAGGTGCGCGCCACCGCGCGATGAGCGGCCGCAGCCCCGCTTCGTCGAGCGTTCGACGCGCTGGCATGGGTCGCCTGAGGTCGTGGTCGTCCTGGCGACCGCCTGGGCGGCGTTGGTCGATGGAGGCCCAATGTCGTGCGCGCGACGTGAAGGCCCAGGCTGATGGGCATCCTCGGCTCCCAGGACCAGAGCCCCAGCACGGTGCTTCAGATACGGCCGAGCGCGCGAGCCCCGAGCCTCGCCGGGGCGCTCTGACGTGCCCGAGGCGCTGGCCGAGCGCGTCGCCGACCTCACGCGCGTCGACCCGGCGCTGCGGCCCTCGTTGCCTCTCGAAGCCGGTGCGCCGTCAGCTGCGGTCGCGCACTCCGGCGAGCGTCTCGTCGCGGACCCGCCGGGTCGAGAATGCGCCGGGTCGCACTCGTCGCGCAGTCCCTCACCACGAAGACGGAGGGCGGGGTGGCACTCAACCGTCGGCACCAACCTCTTCAGTCGATGCATTCGGCCGCCCGACCGTGAATGGCGGCGGCTGACCGGCGGCGTTCGAGCGCCGTGCGCTTCTCTGGGCGGGTTCAGCCCACGCCGCGAACGAAGCCTGCGGCCGGTCAGTGCGACAGGAGCAGCTTCACGGCGACCACGCTCCCCACCAGGCCCATCACGTCGGCGGCCAGCCCGGTGGGCACGGCGTGGCGCGTGCGGCTGATGCCGACGCTGCCGAAGTACACCGCCAGCACGTAGAACGTCGTCTCGGTCGAGCCGTTGATCGTGCTCGCGAGCTGCCCGATGTACGAGTCGGGGCCGTGGGCGACGATGAGGTCGCCGGTGAGCGCGAAGGCGCCAGAGCCCGACAGTGGCCGCAAGAACGCGAGCGGCAGCACCTCGGCGGGCAGCCCGAGTGGCCCGGTGAACCGGCCGAAGAAGCCGGTCAGCACCTCGAGGCCGCCGCTCTTTCGGAACATGCCCACCGACACGAGGATCGCCAGCAGGGAGGGGATGATGCCCACCGCGAGCTGGAAGCCCTCGCGGGCGCCGGCGACGAACACCTCGTAGATGCGCACGCGCCGCACGACGCCGATGGTGAGCATCAGCAGGATGAGGCCGGGCAGAATCCACCCGCTCGCCTTGTCGCCGTACACCGAGACGAGCACGACGAGGCCGACGAGCCCGCCGAGGAAGAAGGCGAGTGGCACGAACTCGGAGAAGCGACGCTGGGTGACGGCCGGCTGGCGAAGCAGGCGCGGCACCACCTGACGCACCAGCACGCCGACGAGCCCCGCGAGCGCGGTCCACTTCGCGAAGGGCGCTGCCGCCAGCAACCCCACGAGGCTCAGCACGAGCACGAACAGCGACACCACCCCGGGGAGGTCGATGGGCGGCCCCTTCGCGCGCTCGGCCTGACGCGCCCGATCGGCGAGCCGCTGCGCCTCGGGCGGCCTGAACATCGGCAGCTTCGAGAGCACCACCGCGACGATGACGGCGGTGATGCTCGAGCACGCGGTGGCCAGCAGCGTGGTGGCGAAGATCGACGCCGGGTCGGTCGAACCCTTGAGCGCCCGCAGCCCGATGACGCCCGTCGGCAGCACCGCCACGCCGCTCGTGTTGATGGCCAGGAACAGCACCATGGCGTTCGTCGCGGTGCCCTTCTCGGCGTTGAGCTCGTCGAGCTCCTTCATCGCCTTGAGCCCGAAGGGCGTGGCCGCGTTGCCCAGGCCCAGCACGTTGGCCGCCAGGTTCATGATCATCGCGCCCATCGCCGGGTGCTCCGGGGGCACGTCGGGGAAGAGCCGCTCGAGGACGGGGCGGATCATGCGCGCCATGAAGGCGAGGCCGCCGGCCTGCTCGACGATCTTCATCAGCCCGAGGAAGAGCGTGATGGCGCCCACCAGCCCGATGGCGATTTCGACCGCCGACTTCGCGCTCTCCATCGCCGCCTTGCCGACGTCCTGGGCCGTGACCGGCGTGCAGCCTGGAGCAGCCGCGCCACCAGCCTTCGCCGCGGCGAGGGCCTCGACGCACGGATCGTTGAACTGGAACCAGAGCGTCGACGCGCACGCGAGCAGGACGAGGCCGTAGAAGACGCCGTTCATCGACGTCGAGGTGTAGCGCAGGGCAGGGGCCCGACCGGGGAAAAACGCGGGGGCCGCGCATCGGCCATGCTACGACTCGCCCCCTCATGGCGGAGAAGGGCCGCATCGTGGGCATCGACCTCGGCACCACCAACACCCTGGTGGCGTCGGTGCGCAATCGTGTGCCCCGCATCGTGCCGACCGACAAGGGCACGCTCATTCTGCCCTCGGTGGTGTCGCTCTCGCCGCGTGGCGATCTCGTCGTCGGCGGCGTGGCGCGCGACCAGATGGTGACGAACCCGAAGAACACCGTCTACGGCGCCAAGCGCCTCATCGGCCGCAAGTTCGACTCGAAGACGGTGCAGGCGCTGCGCAGCTACTACACGTACGAGATCGTCGAGGGCCCCGAGGGCGACGCGGCGGTGTCCATCGGCGGGCGCGTGTACTCGCTGCCCGAGGTCTCGGCGATGGTGCTGGGGCAGGTGAAGACGATCGCCGAGCAGTTCCTGCAGGCGCCGATCACCGAGGCGGTGATCACCGTGCCCGCCTACTACACGGACAACCAGCGCCAGGCGGTGAAGCAGGCAGGGCAGCTCGCCGGGCTCACCGTGAAGCGCATCGTCAACGAGCCGACGGCGGCGGCGCTCGCCTACGGGTTCAACCGCGGCCTCGACCAACGCATCCTCGTCTACGATCTCGGCGGCGGCACCTTCGACGTGTCGGTGCTCGAGGTGAAGGACAACGTCTTCGAGGTGGTGGCGACCGGCGGCGACACGTTCCTCGGTGGCATCGACTTCGACAACCGCATCATCGACTTCGTGGTCGACGCCTTCCACCAGGAGACGAAGGTCGATCTCACGAAGAGCCCCATCGCGATGCAGCGCGTGAAGAACGCGTCGGAGGCCGCGAAGATCGACCTGTCGCTCATGCAGAACGTGACGATCGAGCTGCCCTACGTCGAAGAGAAGAAGGGCCGCCCGCTCGATCTCAAGGTGCCGCTCTCGCGGGAGCAGCTCAACTCGCTCACCCGCGATCTCGTCGATCGCACCTTCCAGATCTGCGACGACGTGCTCACCGAGAAGGGCATCACCCGGTCGTCGATCGACGAGGTGATCCTCGTCGGGGGCCAGAGCCGCATGCCGCTGGTGCAGCAGCGAATCCAGGAGCACTTCGGCAAGCCCGCGCGCAAGGGCGTTCACCCGGACGAGTGCGTGGCGCTGGGGGCGGCGCTGCTGGGTGAGTCGCTCGACACGGCGACCGACGCGGTGACGCTGCTCGACGCGGTGTCGATGCCCATCGGCTACGGGCTGGCCACGGGGCGCTTCCGGAAGATCATCGACAAGAACCACCGGGTGCCGACGCAGAAGAGCTTCCGCGTGCCGCCGCCCACGAAGCCGGGCGCGCCCTTCATCGAGATCGACATCTTCCAGGGCGACAGCGAGTTCATCGTCGACAACGAGTACCTGGGCACGGTGAAGCTGCCCGCGGCCGCCACGGGTAAGCGCATCGACTTCCGGGTCGACGACGAGTGTCTGCTCCACGTCTTCCTCGAGGACGCGGGCGAGCCGCGCGAGGTGAAGCTCGCCACCCGCGACACGCCCGAGGTGCTCAAGAAGGCCATCGCCGAGGCCATGACGAAGCGCTCGCAGCAGGAGGAGCGCGAGGCCGCGGAGAAGGGCGGCCTGTTCTCGAGCATCAAGCGGCTGCTCGGAGGCGGCTGATGGTCCCGCTCCTCACCGAGGCGTTCGTGGCGCACGCCATCGCGCTGCTCAACGAAGATCCGGGCCTGCCGGCGGCGGCGACCGGGTGGACCGGCGACTTCGGTGTCACCATCGAGCGATCGACCGGGGCGCTCTGTGTGCTGTGCGCCGCGCCGGTGGCTGGCCGGTTTCCGCCTCCTCGCTTCGTGAGCCCCGCCGAGCTGGCCGACGCGCGCGTCGCCTACGAGGCCCGCGCCGACGAGGCCACCTTTCGGGCCCTCATCGACGGCGGGCTGGACCCGATCGCCGCCATCGTGCAGAAGCGCCTGTGGGTGCGCGGCGATCTGCAGCCGATCATCGCGCGCCTCAACCACCGCGGGCTGGCCGAGCGCTGGCTCACCCGGCTCCGCCAGGGAGGCTGACGATGGGACTGCGAAAGAAGCTCACCCAGCAGGCCATGGGGCTGTCGGCGAAGGCCATGGAGAAGCTCTTCGCCGACGAGAAGCGCGCCGCGAAGATCGCCGAGGCCATCGGGGCCGTGCAGCGCGGCAAGGCCGCCGTCGACAAGACGCAGACGGTGGTGATGCACCAGCTCAACTTCGCCACGAAGGCCGACTTCAAGGACCTCGGGCGGTCGATCTCGTCGCTCAAGAAGCGCATCAAGTCGCTCGACGAGAAGCTGTCGGCGCTCTGAGGCGTCGTCAGGGCCCCAACGGCGATGGCGTCGGGTTTCCTCGTTGACACCCCTGGGAGCGCGTGGCAGGTAGCGCCTCCCTTCGCAGGCTGAAGGAACAGCTGAATACCGGGCACATAGCTCAGCGGTAGAGCACCGCCTTCACACGGCGGGGGTCCCAGGTTCGAAACCTGGTGTGCCCACTCGAACAAACCCACGGCAAACCCGTGGGTTTTTCGTTTCCGGCGGGGCGGTTGGTCGACAGGGGCCCGAAGCGGGTACGGTCTCGGTGATGCATCGCGTGACGCTCCTGTTCGTGTCGTTGGTCGGCGCACTCGCCTCTGCCGAGGTCTACACGTGGACCGACCCGGACGGCACGGTGCACTACACCGACAACCCGGCCGCGGTTCCGCCCGGCGCGAAGGCGAAGACGACGTCGGGCGCCGAGATCAGCACCGTGTCCGGAGCGGCACCGACGAAGGCGCCAGCGGCCGCGGCCGCGCCGGTCGACGTGAAGGCGAGCCCGCCAACGGCTCCCGACCCGCAGCGCATCGAGCGTGAGTGGCGCGCGGCCTTTCGTGACGTCGCCGAGCGCCAGGCCCGCCTCGAGGACGAGATCGAGGTCGACCGCCGGAAGGTCGAAGACGTCGGCGGGCTGCCGGTCGGGGCGCGCTTTCAGTGCTTCAACACCGGCTTCGGCCCCTTCGCCGTGCCCGGGCAGACCGTCATGGTGACGCCCGGGGCCATCGGCGCGGCGTGGTCGTCACCCAGAGCCAGTTCGTCCAGACCGCGACGCCCGGCGTCATCGCGCAGCCGTGCGTCTTCGCCTTCAACCCCGAGTACGAGCGCGCCAAGGAACGCCTCGAGCTCAACCGAAAGGCCCTGGCGCGGGTCAAGGCCGAAGCCGCCGACCTCGAACGCCGCGCCAGCTTCGAGGGCGTTCCCCGCGAGTGGCGCCGCTGATATTCACCGCGCGGCAGCAACACCGGTCCCATAGCTCAGTTGGATAGAGCGGCGGTTTCCTAAACCGCAGGTCGCAAGTTCGATTCTTGCTGGGATCATGTCGAAAGGTGGGCGTTCACTGTGAACGAGCAGCACGCGATCGCCCGCTTCGAGCAGTTCACGGTTCCAGCGCCGGTGCGGACGGTCGTCGAAGCGCTGGTGCAGGCGGGCCACCAGGCCTTTCTCGTGGGCGGCTGCGTGCGCGACGTGCTGCGCGGCCAGCCCCCGAAGGACTTCGACGTCGCCACCAGCGCGCGGCCCGAGCAGGTGCAGCGCCTGTTCCGCCGGGTGATCCCCACGGGCATCGAGCACGGCACGGTGACGGTGGTGCAGGACAAGGCCCACGTCGAGGTCACCACGTTTCGCGCCGAGGCCGAGTACCTCGACGGCCGGCGGCCCTCGAAGGTCGAGTTCCACACCGACATCGAGGCCGACCTCTCGCGGCGCGACTTCACCATCAACGCCATGGCGTTCGATCTCGTGGCGAAGAAGCTCGTCGACCCGTTCGGCGGCGCAGCCGACTTGAGCGCGCGGCTCGTGCGGTGCGTGCGCAGCGCGCTCGAGCGCTTCCTGGAAGACGGCCTGCGCCCCATGCGCGCGGTGCGCTTCGCCACCGTGCTGGGCTTCGAGATCGAGCCGGGCACCGAGGCCGCCATCGGGCAGACGCTCCACGTGTTTCGCAAGGTGGCGACCGAGCGCGTGAACCAGGAGTTCACCAAGATGCTCCTGTCGCCGCGGGTGGCGACCGGGCTCGAGCTTTCGCGGCGAACGGGCCTTCTGGCCGAGTTCCTCCCCGAGGCCGTCGCGGCCGACTTCGCGGCGGTCGCCCGCGCTCGCGAAGACCTCACGCTGCGGCTGTCGGTGCTGCTGGCGGGCGCGAACGGCGCGTACGAGCTCGTCCACCGCCTCAAGTTCCCGAACAAGGTGGCCACCGACGTCGCGCACCTGGTGGCGCACCAGGCGCTCCCGGAGCCCGCTGCGTCGGACGTGGCGCTGCGCCGGTGGCTCTCGAAGGTGAGGCTCGAGGCCGCCGAGCCAGTGCTCGAGCTCGCCAGGGCGCTGGGCCGGGCCGACCCGACGCTCGAGGGCCGACTCCGCGCGCAGATCGCCGCCCGCCCACCGCTCACGACGAAGGCCCTCGCGCTCAACGGCGCGCAGGTGATGGAAGCCCTCGGCGTCGGCCCCTCACCCCTCGTCGGCCAGGCCACGGCCTTCCTGCTCGAGCGCGTCCTCGAGGAGCCTTCGCTCAACACCCCCGAGGCCCTGCGACGTCTCCTCGAGGGCGTTCCACGGCCCGGTTGACCCCCGTCAGGCGCGGCTGCCGGCCTCTCCACAGGCTTTCCCACACCGGGGGCCCCCAAGACCGGGGCTCGCCTGACGACATTCGGGGCCCGGTGTGGAAAGCCCCTGGAAGTTCTCCACAATCAAAATGATTTCATGGGTTTGGCCTGTTCGTTCCTCGCGACGCAGCTCGTCACTCCCTCGTGACGCCCATGTAGGTGCTGGTGGTTCTGCTGTGGAAAACCGCCGCCCGTAGAGGGGCTTTCAGCTTCGAGGGGGCTGTGGCATCCGTCGCCCATGCGCGTCGTGGTGGCCATGTCGGGAGGCGTCGATTCGTCTGCGGCGGCGGCGCTGCTGAAGGCCCAGGGCCACGAGGTGATCGGCATCACGCTGCGGGTGTGGAGCTACGAGTCGAAGGCCCAGTGCGGCAGCTGCTGCAGCCCCGACGACATCGACGACGCGCGCCGGGTGGCCGAGACGCTGGGCATTCCCTTCTACGTCGCGAACGTCGAGGAGCTCTTCAAGGAGCGCGTGGTGACGCCCTTCGTGCAGAGCTACCTGGGGGGCAAGACGCCGATTCCCTGCGTGTCGTGCAACGAAGACGTCAAGTTCGGCTTCCTCTTGAAGCGCGCGCGGGCGCTGGGCGCGAAGCTGGCGACGGGGCACTACGCGCGGGTGGAAGACGTGGGCGGCCGCAAGGTGCTCCGGCGCGGCGTCGATGCCTCGAAGGATCAGTCGTATTTCCTTTTCACCCTGGGGCAGGACGAGCTGGCCGACGTGCTGTTTCCCATCGGGCACCTCACCAAGCCCGAGGTGCGGGCGATCGCCGAGGCGCACGGCCTCGTCACCAGCGCCAAGCCCGAGTCGATGGAGATCTGCTTCGTCCCCGACGGCGACTACGCGCGCTTCGTCGAGAAGGTGGCGGGCCCGCAGCCGAAGGGCGAGGTGGTGTCGACGGACGGTGAGGTGCTCGGTACGCACGATGGTGTGCACCGCTTCACGGTGGGGCAGCGGCGTGGCCTCCCGGTGCCGGCGCAGGGCGCGCCCCGGTACGTGCAGCGCATCGAGGCCGACACCCGCAAGGTGGTGGTGGGCCCGGCCGACGTCATCGCGCGCGAGCGCTTTCACCTCTTGCGGCCGAAGTGGGTCGACGGCGCGGCGCCCACGGGCCGCTCGTTGCAGATCCGCATTCGTCACCGGCACCTCGGCACGCCAGGGCACGTGGTGCTCGACGACGATGGCCACGTCGAGGTGCGGCTGGACGAGCCCGCGAAGGCGGTGACGCCGGGCCAGGCGGCCGTCTTCTACGACGGTGACGTGGTGGTGGGCGGTGGGTGGATTCTGTGAAGCGAGCGCTGGCGGTGGCCGTCGTCGCCGCTGCCTGCGCGTGTGAGAAGCCCGCCAACGTGCCGGTGTGTGGGCTGCATTCGGCCGCGGCGCCGCTCCTGATGCTGGGAACGACGGAGCGCCCCATCGCCGT
The DNA here is from genome assembly GCA_025459425.1 of Myxococcaceae bacterium. Taxonomy (GTDB): domain Bacteria; phylum Myxococcota; class Myxococcia; order Myxococcales; family Myxococcaceae; genus Xiheimicrobium. The sequence continues at coordinate 10,751 of JALOQF010000234.1, forward strand.
CGGCTCGAAGCTCGGCACGCTCGACGAGGTGAAGGCGCAGGGGCCGACGCTGCTCGAGTGCTTCGGAGGCGCCCTCAAGGTGCTCGAGAAGGGCGACCGGCTCGTCGTGGGGACGCTGAAGGAAGCGAAGATCGTCGCCACCACGCTGCCCCGGTACGAGCTCCGCGCGCTGAAGCTGGTGAAGCTCGACGAGGCGCCGCCGATGGCGATGGCGGCCAGGTACTCCGACACGCGCTACACCCCCAGGAGCGCGCTGGAGAGCGACGAGCCCACCAGCGGAGACTACCTGCGCGCCTTCTTCACGCCCGACGGGCTGTCGAAGCTCGGCCAGGGCGCGCGCGCCGATGGGCCGCGAAAGCTGCCGCCGCCGTCCCAGCGGGTGCGGGTGCCGTCCGTCCACGCCGGGCCGCTGGGGCTTTCGACGCTGCGCCGCCTCGAGGTGGAAGACGAGTTCGTCTTCGCCGAGAGCGACGAGCTGGCGACCGCGGTGATGCTGGAGGACGAGATCTACGATCTGGCCCACGCGAGCCGGCTCGTCCTGCCCGACGGCGCGGAAGCCACCCTGGTGGACGAGGGGCAGCGCGTCGAGCTCGAAGGCCCGATGGATCTGCGGCTTCGCTGAAGCGCGGCGGTTTTCGGGTAGGGTCTCACGCTCCATGCGCGTCACGCCCGCTCTCGTCGTCGGTGTCGTCTTCGGCTTCGCCCTCTCGGTCGCCTCGTGCGGCGCGCCACCGAAGGTGTGTAGTCCCTCGAACTGCCAGGGCTGCTGCGACGAGAACGGCGAGTGCCTGGGCGGTACGGCCGTCTTCGAGTGCGGCACCGGCGGCGCGATGTGCCAGGCCTGCGCCGCGAACGAGGTGTGCACCGCGGGAGCCTGCGAGCGCTTCTCGAGCGGAGACTACGACGCCAGCTTTCCCGGCGCGCGGGACGCCTCGGTGAACGTCGACGCCGGCACCTTCGACGCCGGCCCGATGCCCATCGACGCGGGCACCGATGCTGGCCGGCCCGACGCCGGCCCGATGGTGGACGCGGGCCGCCCGGACGCCGGGCTGGACGCAGGCGTGATTCCCGACGCCGGCCCGATGGTGGACGCCGGGCAGCCAGACGCAGGGCCCCGGCCCGACGCGGGGCTCGACGCCGGCATCGACGCGGGCGTGATGCCGCCGGACGCGGGGCCGCCGGTGTCGTTCATGACCGACCTGGCGCCCGTCTTCGGTGCCAACTGCACCAGCTGCCACCCGACGCGAGACACGTACGCCGAGGTGCGCGCGCGCGTGACGCCGGGCAACCCGAACACGAGCGTGATCTACCAGCGCATCACGGGCCTCGCGGGCAACCCGATGCCGCCGGGCGGGCAGCTCTCGAGCACCGATCCCGCGGGCACCGAGCTGATCCGCCGCTGGATCCTCCAGGGCGCGCCGAACAACTGATCCGTTCGGGCCGGTTCGCGAAATTGACCGGCTGCTCCATCGCGCTACCGTCGTGTTTCAGGTGAGGGGCGCTCTTCGCCGCTCACTCCTCGACGCATGCGCGACTCCCACCGCCTCAAAGAGAAGTACGAGCTGTCTCTCGACAGCCGGCAGATCGTCACCCTCACCGTCGCCTCGATGGTCGTCCTCGGCGGCGTCTTCGTGCTCGGCGTCGTCGTCGGCAAGAAGCTCGCGAACGAGACCCAGAAGCTCTCGCAGCCGGCCGACATCCTTTCGGCGGCGGATCAGAAGACCGAGGCGCTGGCCCAGGCCGAGAAGCAGCCTGCGCCGTTGACGTTCCAGGAGGAGCTGACCCGCAAGCCGGTCGACCCGCCCGTGGAGCCTCCGAAGACGGTGGTGGTGGTGAAGCCCATCGAGGTGAAGCCGCCGGAGCCGAAGGCCGCCGAGCCCGTCGCGAAGCCCAGCGAGCCGGTGAAGCCCACCGAGCCCGAGGCCGTCGCCGTCGCCGCGCCGAAGCCCGAGCCCATGGAGCCCCGGCTTCCCGAGACGCCGAAGGCCGAGCCCGTCACCACGCGCACGAACGACGCAGGCGCCCTCAAGGAGGCGTTCGGCAAGGTGTCGCGTCAGGCCGAGCCCCCCGCGGCCGGTGATGGCGCGTGGACGCTGCAGCTCTCGGCCTACCAGGACAAGGCCGAGGCCGAGCGCTTCGCCGCCGGGCTGCGCGACAAGGGCTACGCCCCCTACATCATCGAGGCCAACGTGCCGGGCAAGGGCCTCTGGTTCCGCGTGCGCATGGGGCGCTTCGGCTCGAAGGACGCCGCGAGCACCTACCTCGCGGACTTCAAGCGCGAGACGTCGATCGCCGGCATCGTCACCAACAACTGACGGTCACGTCTCGGAGTCGGGGTTCTTCGTCCACTTGTCGACGTTGCCGTCGCCGTCGAGGTCTTCGCCGATGCGATCGACCTGTTCGTTTTCCCAGTACTCCCAGTAGTCGACGCGGCCGTCGCCGTTGGTGTCGCGCTCACGGCGCACGAGCTTGCCCTTCTCGTAGAAGAGCCACAGCGAGGGCTTGCCCGAGGACGAGAGGTCGCGCTCTTTGCGGACGATGACGCCCTTCTCGTAGAAGTTCACCTGATCGACGCGCCCGTCGAAGTCGAGATCGAGCGCCTCGCGCGAGATCTGCTCTCGCTCGTCGTACGAGCGGCTGATGTCGATCTTCCCGTCGCCGTTGATGTCGAGCTCCTTGCGGGCGAGGCGGTCGATGTCCTTGCCGTCGGGGCTCTTGCCCTTGACGGTGTAGGTCCACACGTCGGGCTTCTTGTCGCCGTTGAGGTCGGTCTCGGTGACGGTCTCGTCGCCGGCCTTCTTCTGGCGAATGCTCTCGGCCACCACCGTGCCGTCGCCGCCTTCGCCGGGCTTCCCGTCGGCCTTCTCGGCCGCCTTGTTCGAGGCACAGCCACCCCCCACCGCGAGGGCCGCCAGCATCACCACCAGGTTCTTCGAGGCCATTTTGTTGCCCTCCAGCCGAGCCGACATAGCGTCACATATGGCCATGGCGCGCAAGAAGATCAGCACCACGATCTACATCACGCCCGAGCAGAATGAGCTGCTGAAGCTGCTCAACCAGAAGACCAAGGTGCCCGTGGCCGAGTACATCCGCCAGGGGATCGATCTGGTGCTCGAGCGATACAAGGACCAGCTCCCGGGGCAGGACCGCTTGCCCGGGCTGTAGCGGGCCCGTCACGACGGGCTCCAGTCGCGGCGGCCCGTGGGGTACACCCCGGCGGGTGAACACCTACCGTGGCAAGCGCATCGTGGTGCTGGGCGGAGCCGGCTTCGTCGGCTCGTTCCTCTGTGAGCGGCTCCTGCGCGAGGGGGCCGAGGCCGTCACCGCCATCGACAACCTCGTGACGGGCAACCGGCGCAACCTCGCCGAGCTCGAGTCTGACGCGCGCTTCGACTTCGTGCACCACGACATCTGCAACCCCATCACCGTGAAGGGGCCGGTCGACTACGTCTTCAACCTCGCCTCGCCGGCCTCGCCCATCGACTACGCGCAGCTGTGGCTCGAGACGATGCGGGTGGGCTCCGAGGGCACCTTGCGGGGGCTCGAGCTCGCCGAGGCGAAGAAGGCGGTGTTCCTCCAGGCGTCGACGTCGGAGATCTACGGCGACCCGCTCGAGCACCCCCAGCGCGAGAGCTACTCGGGCAACGTCGACCCCACGAAGCCGCGCAGCGTCTACGACGAGGCCAAGCGGTACGCCGAGAGCCTGGTGAGCGCGTTCCGGCGGTCACGCGGGCTGTCGACGCGCATCGTGCGCATCTTCAACACCTACGGCCCGCGCATGCGGCTGGAGGACGGGCGGGTGGTGCCGGCCTTCGTCGGGCAGGCCCTGCGCGGAGAAGACTTCACCCTCTTCGGCGACGGCTCTCAGACGCGCTCGTTCTGCTTCGTGGACGATCTCGTCGACGGGCTGGTGCGGCTGGCCGCTTCGGACGTGATGGATCCCGTCAACATCGGCAACCCCGACGAGCGCACCATCAAGTCGTTCGCCGAGGCGGTGCGGGCGGCGGCGGGGAGCGGGGGCGCCATCGTCTCGAGGCCCCTGCCGGAAGGCGACCCGAAGCAGCGCAGGCCCGACATCACCCGTGCACGCACGCTGCTGGGCTGGGAGCCGAAGGTGCCGCTCGACGAGGGCCTCCGCAGGACGATCGCCTGGTTCAGGGCCCAGCGCTGACGCCGGCGTCGAGGCCCTCGAGCGACGAGGGGGGCGGCAGCGGGCGCGGGGGAGGCTCGCGCTCGACGACCTCCTTGAGCAGCGAAAGGCCCCGCTCGAGCCGTTCCCCCAGCCGGGCCTCGACCTGCGACACGAAGAGCCCGCCGAAGCGGGGCAGGGTGCCCTCGTCGACCCAGGTGACGCGCGTCCCGTCAGCGACGGGCTCGAGGGTGAAGCGCGAGGTGGTGTTGACGGTGTCGGACTCGATGGCGCCCTCGAGCGTCACGCCCGACGCCGTCGCGGCGGTCACCGTCAGCGCGCCGTGCCCGAGCGAGGGGCCGCTCCACTGCCAGCGCGCGCCCGGCCCCGTCTCGGGGCCCACGAACGTGTGCAGGGCCTTCGGGTCGCTCTTCGCCCAGGGCGCCCACGCCTGCCAGCGCCGCAGCGAGGCCACCGCCGGTTGCACCCGCTCCGGAGGCGCGTCGACGCGCACGCTGCGTTCGACGCGCCAGGTTCGCGGCAGCGCGAGGCCGACCACCGCCGCGACCAGCACCGCCACCACCACGCCCTGCGCCACCCGCCGAAGCATGGCGGGCCCTATACTCGTCTCATGCCGCGCGTCGATGCCTCGAACGTCGAAGTCCTCGTGTACACCTTCAAGGAGGGCCTCCTCTCGGCGGTGGCGCACGACCTGAAGATCCGCGTCGAGCGGTGCTCCGTCGAGGTCGAGCCGGAGCACATCGTCGCCACCTTCGACACCCGCTCGCTGAAGGTCGTCACCGCGATGAGAGACGGCGTGCCGTCGAGCGCGCTGCTCTCGCCCATGAGGGCCGAGATCGAGAAGAACATCGTCACCGACGTGCTCGACGCCGCCCGCTTCCCCGAGGCCCGGTTCGAGACCACGGCCATCGGGCCCACCGAGGTCGAGGGCGATCTCGTGCTCAAGGGGGTCAAGCGCCACCTCCGCGCGGCCTGGCGCCGCGACGGATCGGCCCGGGTCGCCGAGTTCACGCTCGATCAACGCGACTTCGGCATCCGGCCGTACTCGGCGATGCTGGGCACGTTGAAGCTCAAGCCCGAGGTGAAGGTGACGGTGCGGCTCAGCGCTTGACGGCGGGCCGAATCAGCGTGCGGTCGTCTTCGTCGTCGACCTCGTTCGCCATCGTCTGGAGCCGGTGGTTGGTGACCCGGAGCCGCCGCGAGAGCTCGCGACAGAGGTTCTGGAGGATCATCACGTAGCCCTGGGTGTCTTCCTGGAAGAGCCGGTAGAGGTCGCGGTTGCCCAGGGAGAACAGGAGCGACGGCTTCTCGACGACGACGGTGGCGCTGCGCTTCTGGATGTCGATGAGCGTCATCTCGCCGAAGAACTCCCCCGGGCCCATGCGCACGAACTTGCGCCGCACACCGGCCTCGTCGTCGCGGCACACCAGCACCTCGCCGGCCCGCACGAGGAACATCGCGCGGCCCGCTTCGCCCTGCTTGCAGACCTCGGCGCCGGGCTCGAAGTGGTGCTCGCCCAGCATGTCGATGACGCGCTTCAGGCTGGCCTCTTCGAGCCCGCCGAAGAGGGCAATCGACGGCAACCACGTGCGCAGGTCCTGGGTGTCCTTCGCCATGGCTCACCTCGCCTTCGTCAGCTGGCCGACCGCGTCTCCGAGACCTTCGAGGGTGAGAGGGTACATCGGAAACACCTTGCGGATGACGTCGATGGTGCTCTGCCACCAGCTGCTGGGAGGCTCGGGGTTGAGCCAGCAGCTCGCCGGGTAGTGTTCGCGCAGCCGCATCAGGTGCACCACGCCCTCGAGGCCTTCGTCGTCGCTCCAACCCGAGACGCTCATCAGCTCCCACGGGGCCATGAGCGCGTCGCCCACGACGATCAGCTTGTAGCGGCGATCGGTCTCGGCGAAGAGCTGCGAGAGCGGAATCGGGTCGCGGAAGCTCGCGTGCTGGTACACGCGGCCGTAGACGCAGTTGTGGAAGTAGTAGGTGCGCAGCTCCCTGAAGTGCGTCGCCTTCTTCGCCGCGGTGAAGAGCCGTGAGACGAGGTGGGCGAACGGGTCCATCGAGCCGCCCACGTCCATCAGGAGGATCACCCGCGTGTTCGACTTGCGCGGCGGCCGCAGCACCACCTCGAGGTCGCCGAGGTTGCGGGCGGTCTCGGAGATCGTGCGGTCGAGGTCGAGCTCGTCGTGGGCGCCCTCGCGCGCGAAGGCCCGCAGCTTGCGGAGCGCGACCTGCATCTGGCGCGTGTCGAGCACCAGATCGTCGCGGTATTCCTTGTAGGCGCGCTCACCGGCCTTGCGCACCGCGCTCTTGAGCCCCGCGCCCTCGCCGACCTTGAAGCCCTCGCGATCGGTCTTCCCGCTGTTGCCGAAGGGCGAGGTGCCCGCGGTGCCGACCCACTTGTTCCCGCGGTCGTGCCGTTCCCGCTGTTCGCGGAGGCGCTCCTGGAAGAGCTTCTCGAGCGTCTCGAGGTCGAGCTGGTCGAGCAGCGCCTTCTCTTCGGGCGTCAGCACGCGGTCGGGCTGCCTGGCCTCGCGCACCCACTCGAGGAGCTGCTCCGTCAGCTCGAGGGACTGCGACTCGATGCCCTGGAAGTGCTTCGCGAAGGCCTGATCGAACGCGTCGAGGTGCTTCTCGTCGTGCACCAGCAGCGCGCGCGCCACGAAGTAGAAGCCCTCGAGCGAGCTGTCGTGCAGGCCGGCCAGCAGCGCCTTCGACAACGCCACCGCCTCGGTCGCGCCGACGGGCACCTTGCGACTGCGCAGCTCGTAGAGGAACGGAATGAACACGGGTCAGGCTCGCTTCGGCGCGCGGTTGCCGAACTGATCGGCGAAGGCCATGAGATCCTGTTCGCGCTTGAGCAGGGCGCCGATGAAGGGCAGCTGCGCGTCGAGCTTCACGTTCGAGATGCCCGCGCTCTTGAGCGCCGCCAGCCAGTCGATCAGCTCGCTCGTCGAGGGGCGCTTGCGCAGGCGCGTGAAGGCCCGGAGCTCGTAGAAGACCGACAAGGCCTGGTCGACCATCGCGTCGGACAGCTCCGGGTGGTGCACGTCGACGATGCGCTGCATGAGATCGCGATCGGGGAACTCGATGAAGTGGAACACGCACCGCCGCAGGAACGCGTCGGGCAGATCCTTCTCGTTGTTCGAGGTGATGACGACGATGGGCCGCACCTTCGCGACGACCTCTTCGTCGGTCTCGATGACGCGAAAGCGCATGCGATCGATCTCGTGGAGCAGATCGTTCGGGAACTCGAGGTCGGCCTTGTCGATCTCGTCGATGAGCAGCACGCGGCGCTCGGGCGCGGCGAAGGCCTCACCCAGCGGCCCGAGGCGGATGTACTGGCGAATGTCCCGCACGTCCTTGTCGTTGAAGCGGCTGTCGTGCAGGCGCTGCACGGCGTCGTAGACGTACAGGCCGTCTTGCGCCTTCGTGGTGGACTTGACGTTCCACGTCAGGAGCTGAAACCCCGTCGCCTTCGCGATGGCCTCGGCGAGCAGCGTCTTGCCGGTGCCGGGCTCTCCCTTGACGAGGAGCGGCCGCTGGAGCGCGACGGCACAATCGACGGCGGAGCGCAGGCTCTCGCTCGTCAGGTACGACTCGGTTCCCTTGAAGCGCATGCCCTGGAGCGTAACCACCGGCGCGCCCGCTTTCACCGAGGGACTTCGCCCGCCCGGGGAGTACAGTCGCACACCGGGAGAGGAGCGAACGCGCGTGCTCAAGTGGCGGTTGATGTTGACGACGCTGCCCTTCGTGGCCCTGGTGACCGGGGTGAAGGCGGCCCTCGAGTTCGGGGTGGGGTGGGGCGGTGCGGTCGAGTTCGGCGACGTCGGGGTGGTGCTGACGGCCGGCGTGTTCCTCACGGGGTTCCTGCTGACGGGCACCTTGAGCGACTACAAGGAGGCTGAGAAGCTGCCCGCAGACGTGGCCACCACGCTCGAGCTGCTCGAAGAGATCCTCGTGCTGGCCGCGTCGACCCGGCCCTCGCTCAAGCTGAACGAGCTGCGCGCGTCGCTGCTGACGATGACCGACGGCATTCGGGACTGGCTGTACAAGCGGGCGACGTCGGCGCAGGTGTTCGAGACGTTGTCGGCGTTCAACGGGGTGCTCCAGACGCTCGAGCGTGACGGCGCTGGCCCCTATGCCTCGC
>JALOQF010000235.1 GCA_025459425.1 Myxococcaceae bacterium
GTAGATCATGCCCGCAGCTTCGACGCGACTCTGGCCAGCGTCGGAACTGATCGCGCGGATGCGTGCTGCTGATCGAGGCCCGAACCCCTGAACGGTTACCCTCGGGCGGACTCAGTTCAGCAACCCCTCGGGCTTGCGGGGCGGCTTGATGCGCGAGACCAGCTCCATCAGGTCTTCCGTCACTGCCGACAGGCGCGCCTGCACGTCGAGCAGGCAGAGCACCTCGAAGCGGCGCTCGGGGTCCGAGACGAGGCTCGCCACCACCACGTCGGCGAGCGCGCCGCCCGAGGCGCCGGTGGTCACCTGCGCGATGCGTTGGCCCACCTCGTTGGGCACCCGCGCCATCAACTCGAACAGGGCCGTTCGCAGGGCCGCGTCTTCGGGCCCGTCGTAGGCGGCGTCTGGGAGCGGCTCGGCCTCGACCTCGCGGTACAGCTTCTCGCGCGGCCACTCACGAATCACTCGGGCCCGACACACGCCGGTGAGCACCAGGTTGCTGCGCCCGTCTTCGAGCGTCTCGTGCATCGACACGATGCCGACACAGAGCATCGGGTCGAGGTCCGGCGCGCCAGAGATGGAGCGCTCCTGCCCCGGCAGCACCTGCGCCATCGCGAACACCCCGTCGCTGTCTACCGCGTCCTGCACCATGGCGCGGTAGCGCGGCTCGAAGATGTGCAGCGGCATCACGCCGCCCGGCAGCAACACCGCCGAAGGGAGCGGAAACACCTTGAGCCGGTGCGCGGCCGCCTTCACCCGCTCGAGTGCGTCTTTCACGGGCAGGCTCGTAACGGCGCCTCACCCGTGGTGCCACCCTCGCGTCTCGTCACGAGCCCAGACGGCGCAGCGGGGCGCGGAACAGGCTGTCGAGGTCGCCGACGGCACGCAGGCAGAGGTGGCCGGCTCGAGGAAGAACTCCAGCTCGAGCGGGCCGCGCGCCTTGATGAGCCAGCTTTCGCTGCAAAACTCCATCGAGAAGCCCAGCCGCTCGAAGAACGCACGCATCTCGCCACAGTCCCGCGCGGGAAGGTTGGCCGTGATGCGGTCGGGCATGGCCCGCTCGTCAGGGGGCGGGCGTGGGTCCCGGAGCGGGCGCCGCGGGGTCGGCAGGCGTCTTCCCACGGCGAAGGTAGCCGATGATGCCCGGCAGGATGGAAAGGAACACCACCACGATGATGACCTTCTCGACGTGCTTGCCGATGTTGGGCACCAGCTGACCCAGCACGTAGCCCATCACCGTCATCGAGCTGACCCACGCCACGCCACCGACGATGTTGAACGTCGCGAAGCGCGAGTAGGGCATCTTCGCGGCGCCGGCCACCACGGGCACGAAGGTGCGCACGAGCGGCATGAAGCGGGCGATGATGATCGCCTTGCCACCGTGCTTCTCGTAGAACGCGCGCGCCGCCTCGAGGTGTGACTTCTTGAAGAAGCGCGAGTCAGGCCGGCTGTAGAGCGCGCCGCCGAGCCTCGACCCGATGACGTACGACGTCGCGTCGCCGATGATGGCCGCGGGAATGAGGAAGAGGTTCAGCAGCAGGAGGCTGAGCTGCAGCTTCGCGTCGGGGTTGTTGGCGGCTGCAGCGGCGTAGGTGCCGGCCACGACGAGCAACGAGTCGCCAGGCAGGAAGGCCACCAGCGCGCCCGTCTCGAGGAAGATGACGAGCGCCAGAATGCCATACGCGTAGGCCGTCGAGTGCCCGTCGATGAGCGTACCGGGGTCGCGCAGCCAGCCGAGGACGGTGTGGATCAGGTCGAGCATGTGCACGCGGCCGTAGCACGAGCCTGCGCCGGAAAGAAACTGCGCGCCCGACGTGACGGGCGGGCCAGTGCTCCGAAACGACGACGGGCGCCCCCGTCTCCAGGAGCGCCCGCGAAGGCCTGCAGAGCTCGCCGTGCCGCTTACTCGCGCGACGCGGTCTCTGGCTTCTTCTCGCCCGCCTGGCTCGCCGCCATCGTCGCGAAGGCGATGTTGCCGTAGCCAGCCGCCGCGCACGAGAACATGACGCGCTTGATGATGCGGAACTGCACCTTCTTGTCGGCCTGAATGTTCACGTCGCCCTTGAAGGCGCCGGAGTCGTTCGCCGCGTTGTGCAGGTCTTCGAACTGCTTCTTCATGTCGCGCAGCTTCTCTTCGAGCGCGGGAATGTTGAGGTAGTCCTCACGGGTGAGGTCGTCGACGCGGCCCACCGAGGTGCCGGAGACGATGACCTGGTCCTTCGAGACCTGCACGACGGGCGCAATCTGCAGCTCGTCCGTGTTCGAGGCCTCGGGCAGCTCGATGTCCTTCGACATCGAGAGGATCTCACCCGTCGCCGAGAAGTTGGCGATGAGGAAGAGCACGAGAATGACGAACATGTCGACGAGCGGCGTCACGTTCAGGTCCGCGTTGACGCTCTTGGCGCCGTGCGGGTGTCCGAACACCTTCGAGTGCGCCAGCCGCTTACCGTACCGCTTTCCAGGGGCTTCGATGGCCATGGTGATGAGTCCTTGTCAGCTGGAGGCGGGCGACACCGAGACGCTCGGGAATTGAGCGCCGATGCAGGCGTCGATGATGCGCACCAGGTCTTCGTAGAGCACGTTGTCTTCGGTCTGCAGGGTGATGGAGGCCTGGTCAGGCTGCTCCGTCTTCACCTTGCCGAGGTTCTCGAGCAGCTTCTTGAGGTCGAGGCGCCCCTTCTCGTCCTTCACGATGGGAATCGGGTCGTACTGGAGGCCGCCAACCGAGAGCTTGAGCTCCTTCTCGGTGATGAGGAGCGACGGCGGGGGCGGCTTGTTCTCTTGCGGCTGCTCTTCCTGCGCCGACTGCCCCGACTGCGACACCTGCAGACGCCCGAGCTGCGTCCACACGGCGGTCATGATGAGGAACACGATGGTGACCGCCATCAGGTCGATGAAGGGCACCAGGTTGATGTTGGTGTCGAGCGGCTTCTTGCCGCCTTTTCCACCACCACCGAGGTCCATACCGCCAGCCATGAGTGACTCCTGGGGTCACCCGAAACACGGGTGACGAACTGCGAACGACTTGAAACCGCCAGACAGTGACGGCCGGGAATGGTTCCTCCCGGCCGTCAGGGGGACACTGAACGAAACCGACCGCTTACTCCTCGGCCTGCGCCGGGACGGTCAGGTTCTTGAACTTGTCCTTGTTCTGCACGACCAGGTTCAGCACCGCCACCGACGTCTCGTTGATGTCGTTGATGAGCGACTGGGTGCGGCCGTTGAGCACCGAGAAGAAGATGAGGAGCGGGATGGCGGCGATGAGGCCGAAGCGGGTGCAGTTCATCGCTTCGCCGATGGAGCCGGCGAGAATGGTGGCGCGGTCGGCCGGGGCGGCGTGCGCGACGGCCTTGAACGAGCCGATGAGGCCGTCGACCGTGCCGAGCAGACCGGCGAGCATGGCCGCGTTGCCGAGCATCGCGAGGTAGCCCGAGCGCGCCTCGAGCTTGGGGTTCTCACGCAGCGCCGCCTCGTCGAGGGCCGCCTGCACCTCTTCCTCACCCTTGGGCACGTTCATCAGGCCCGACTTCACGACGTTGGTGAGCGGCGTGGGCTTCTGGCCCGCGACGTAGTTGATCGCCTTGTCGAGGTCGCCCGCGTAGATGTGCTTCTTCAGCCCGCGGAGGAAGCCGTCCTTGTTGATGGCGGCGCCGAAGAACAGCACGATCGTGCGCTCGACGGTGATGGCCATGCCAATCACGAAGAAGAAGGCGATGGGGTACATACCCCAGCCACCTTCGACCCACGAATGGGCGATCGAGGCGAACAGCCCCATTTCTTCACCACCTGCGGCCTCTGAAGCGAGCGGAATCAGCGATGCGAGCGTCATTGCGGGAATGCCTCCAACCAGTGTCCAGTGTCCCTGGGAGTCTGTCTGTCTTCGGATCAGGACCTGTCCGAAAAGCGCGCGCACCATAAGCGCCTGCTGAAAAGGGTGTCAAGGCGCGACACGGGCCCTTGAAATCGCTGCCCGGCGCACACGCGACGAGGCGCGATTTTTCCCAGAAGTCGAGAGAACCGACAGCTGCCGGTGGATCACACGGCGCCACTCGTGCGAGAGGTCGGAGCGCATGACGCGGAAGCGAATCGGAGAGCTGCTCCTCGAGCGCCAGGTGCTGACGAAGGCGCAGCTCGAAGCCGGCCTCGCGGCGCACAAGCGCACCCGCCAGCGCCTCGGCATCACGCTCATTCAGCAGGGCGTCCTCACCGAAGCGCAGCTCGCCGGCGCGCTCGCGGCGTCGCTGGGGCTCCCGGCCGTCGACTTGAGCCGCGTGCAGGTCGACTGGAGCGCGGTGCACATGCTGCGCGCGCGCTTCTGTGAGAACCACGAGGTCTTCCCGTTTGGCATCGACGGCAAGGGCACCAGCTCGAAGCGCCTCGTGGTGGCGATGGCCGACCCGCTGAACCAGACCGCGCTCGACGAGATTGGCTTCACCACCGGGCTCACCGTGGCGCCCTGCGTGGCGACGCACAGCCAGGTGCGCGAGGCCATCTTGCGCTATTACCACAAGGTGACGGGCAGCGCGGCGTCGCTCCCGGCCGCGTCGGGCTCGCCCGGCGGCGCCACCGTGCGGCTCCTTCCGTCGCCGGTCGACGAAGACGAGCCGGTGGTGATGGGCGAAGAAATCATCTCCATCAACAACGCGCTGCCGCCCGAGGTGCCGACGCCAGCGAAGAGCCAGGGCCCGGCGAAGAAGCGCCTCGACCCGGCGCTCGCGAAGGACCTGGGCTTTCTCTTCGGCGAGAAGGCCGAGGGTGAAGACCTCGAGACGCTCGAGCGGCGCTTCTGGGCGCTGTTGCGCGCGCTGCAGAAGAAGGGCCTGCTGACCCGCGAGGAGTTCCTGGCCGAGCTCGGCGACGAGTGAGTCACTTGGTGACGACGCCCTCGGGCTCCAGCAGGGCGGTAGCGTCGTCCTTTGTGACGCTCAGACGCGCGAAAGATGAATGGTCGCTCGACGTCTGCGCGTGCGCCCTGACCTGGGCCGTGCTCTTTCCGGGCTTGCCCGAACCGACGCTCAGCGTCGCGGACTGCTCGATGGCGCTCAGGCGGATGATGGCCTCACGACCCTGCTGGGTCAGCTCGAACTGGGCCTCAGTCACACCGGTGATGATGGTTCGGCGTGAACGGATTTCTGTCTCTCCCTGCCCGTTTCTGATGAGGAGCTCCGTCGGAGTCAGCAAGGCCGTTGAGGGCCCCGGCTCGCTCGAGCTCTCCCTCCCCCTGTTCGACCCCAGCACGAGGCGCTGAAGGTTCGCTGGCTCCTTGCCGCTCCGCAGCTCGAGTTGACCATTCTCAGCGACCAGCCACGGCGCGTCGGTCGGTCCGAGGACGAGCCGGTCGGCCTGGAGCACGCGTGTCGAGGGGGCCGCCGCAACGAGGAACGCGGCCAGCCCGCCCACCACCAGGAAGCGAAGCCGCCGGAGTTCTCGCTTGAGGGTTTCAATCTCTGTCTGGGTGTCCATGGGGCCTCCCGATATGACGGCCGGGGCTGAAAGCCCAGCAGCGGCGCCTCGGACGCGCGGGGACTCGAGGTATTCAGGAGACATGGCGCGTGACGTGGCGCCCCCTCAGGCCGCGACCGGCGCCGCTCCGCGGGCTCGCACGCTCCGCCACGCCGTCGCCACCTCGGCCGACATCGCGAACAGGCCGCAATCGAGCTCGAACACCTCGCCCAGCTTCCGCACGCGCTGCACCACCGCCCATACCGAGAGCGGCTCGCCCGTGACGTGGAACTCGACGAGCCGGTTCACCTGCAGCGGCGCCTTCGCCAGCGCGAGGAAGCGCTTGTCACCCGCCGAGCGCACGTCGAGCAGCAGCGGCGCACCGGCGCTGCGCACCTCGAACACGAGCGCCACCGGCTCGAGCACCTCGGGAGGCCGCAGCGGCGCCTCGGCCTCGACGGCCGGCTTCGGCTTCGTCACCTCGGCCTGCGCCTCGGCCTCGAAGGCCGCGATGGTGGCGGGGATGGAGGGAATGCGTTCGGCGAGGCGCTGGGCCGCTGCCGGTGAGAGGCCGGTGCGCGCCGCGAGCGTGGCGGCGTCCAGCGACGCGTTCTCCTCGAGCAGCGCGACGATGACGTCGGCGCGGGCCACGCGGGCGCACGCGGCGTCAGGCGCCGGCTCGTCGTGGTGGTGGGCGATGACGTGCGTGAGCGCCTGGGGGAGCTGCCACTTCGCCGCCAGCGTCAGCCCGAACGCGACGTGGTGCGCGTCGAGCAGCGGGAGCCACTCGCTCCAGGGCTTCACCGCTTCGCCAGGTGACTTCGCCAGCGCGTCTTCGAGGCAGCCCAGCACCAGCAACTTGCCCGCGTCGTGGAGCAGCCCCGCGACGAAGGCCTCGCCTGCGTCAGCGCCGTCGACCTGCGCGAGCGCCTCGCACACCAGCGCGCTCGTGAGCGACTGGCGCCACACCAGGCGGCGCAATTCGGCCAGCGGACCGGCGCTCGCGGCGGCGCTCGAGACGGTGGCCGCCAGCGCGAGCCGTGACAGCTCCTTTCCGCCGATGCGGCTCACCGCCACCGGGAGCGAGGTGACGGCGTCTCCGCGCCGGTAGAAGGGTGAGTTCGCCAGTCGCAGCAGGTTGCCGGTGAAGACCGCGTCGGTGCGCATCGCCGCGACGAGGTCGGCCGTCGCGTAGTCAGGCTTCGCCATCACCTGCTGCAGCTTCATCGCCGTCGAGGGGTACGGTGGCACCCGCACCGAGTCGCGCTTGACCGCGTCCTTCAGCGTCTCGTCGAGGTCCATCGGCCCACCTCCCGCGCAGTTGCAGAGCGCCGTCCCAGCGCCGCTCGAGAAGAAGCAAGCGCGCGGCCAGCGCTCCATGAAGCGAATGAAGGCCGAAAGCCGCGGGGGCGCCGCGCGCGTGCCCCGGCGCTCTCGCCTCACGCTCCGCGAGGTCGGTGCCGCACGCCCGTGATGCCGTCACGGTCGAGCGACCATCACCCGTGTCTTCCGACGCGCGCACGCGACGGCGTCATCGTCGAGAGACCATCACCCGTGTCTTCCGACGCGCGCACGCGAAGGCGTCATCGTCGAGAGACCATCACCCGTGTCTTCCGACGCGCGCACGCGACGGCGTCATCGTCGAGAGACCATCACCCGTGTCTTCCGACGCGCGCACGTGATGCCGTCACCGTCGAGCGACCATCACCGGCGTCGTCCGACGAGGGCCGCGATGGCACCGAACGTGACGGCCAGCGCTCTGGTTATCGCGGCCGCGAGAAGGGCCACGCCCCCGATGGGATTGTCATCGCCAGGACGGTTCACCACCCGCCACCACACCCAGAAGCCGAACGCGGCCACGAGGGCGAACCCCAGGGAGGTGTGAACGAGGCGCAGCAGCGCCCATTCCCAGCGCGCGCTGCCGGCCTCGAGCGGCGCCACAACCTTCGGCCGTTCAGAGACGAAACGGTCGCGCAGCGCCAGCACGGCCCAGAAACGACACAGGCCACCCGGTTGCCCGAGCGGCCTGCGACGGCACGACGAGACGCGCGCGTTAGACCTTCGCGCCCGCCGTCTTCTGGAAGCCCGCGTTGAACTCGGTGATGGCCTTGTTCAGGTCGGCCTTGATGCCGTCGGTGAGCTGCTTCTCGGTCTCGATGTTCTTCTGAATCTGCGGGTGCTTCGCGTCGCAGAACTCGAGGAACTCCTTCGCCCACCGCGTGATGTCCGCGACTGGAATCTCGCGGAGCCAGCCACGCTTGCCCGCGTCGTCCTTGTTGGTGCCTGCGTACAGCTGCATCACCTGGCGGCCCACCGACAGCGGCTCGTACTGCGCCTGCTTGAGCAGCTCCGTGAGGCGCGCACCGCGCGCGAGCACTTCCTGCGTGGCCTTGTCGAGGTCCGAGCCGAACTGCGCGAAGGCCGCCAGCTCACGGTACTGCGCGAGCTCGAGCTTGAGCGAGCCGGCCACCTGCTTCATCGCCTTGATCTGCGCCGCGCCGCCCACGCGCGACACCGAGAGGCCGACGTTGATGGCGGGCCGCACGCCGGCGAAGAACAGGTCGGTCTCGAGGAAGATCTGCCCGTCGGTGATGCTGATGACGTTGGTGGGAATGTACGCCGACACGTCGCCGGCCTGCGTCTCGATGACGGGCAGCGCGGTGAGCGAGCCGGCGCCCTCGATGTCCGAGAGCTTCGCGGCGCGCTCGAGCAGGCGCGAGTGGATGAAGAAGACGTCGCCCGGGTACGCCTCACGGCCAGGCGGCCGGCGCAGCAGGAGCGACAGCTGCCGGTACGCCACGGCCTGCTTCGACAGGTCGTCGTAGATGATGAGCGCGTGCATCTTGTTGTCGCGGAAGTACTCGCCGATGGCGCAGCCCGTGTAGGGCGCGAAGAACTGCATGGGCGCCGCGTCGGCCGCGCTCGCCGCCACCACCACCGTGTAGTCCATGGCGCCGTAGCGGGTCAGCTTGTCGACCACCTGCGCCACCGTCGACTGCTTCTGGCCGATGGCGACGTAGATGCAGAACACGTTCTGCGACTTCTGGTTGATGATGGTGTCGATGGCGACGGCCGTCTTGCCCGTCTGGCGGTCACCGATGATCAGCTCGCGCTGCCCGCGGCCGACCGGCACGAGCGCGTCGAGCGCCTTGATGCCCGTCTGCATGGGCTCGTGCACCGACTTGCGCTTCACGATGCCGGGCGCTTTGAGCTCGATGCGGCGGAACTCGGTCGACTGGATGGGGCCCTTGCCGTCGATGGGGTTGCCGAGCGCGTCGACGACGCGGCCGAGCAGGCCCTTGCCGACCGGCACCTGGGCGATCTGCCCGGTGCGCTTGACGGTGTCGCCCTCACGAATGGCCTTGAAGTCGCCCATGATGGCGACGCCGACGTTGTCTTCCTCGAGGTTCATCACGAGGCCGCGGACGCCGTTCGAGAACTCGACCAGCTCACCAGACTGCGACGAGTCCAGGCCGTGCACGCGCGCGATACCGTCACCGACCGCGAGCACCGTGCCCGTCTCGGCCACCGTCATCTGCTTGCCGTACTCCTGAATCTGCTCCTTGAGGATGCGGCTGATTTCGTCGGCGCGGATCTGCATGGTGTGTGACTTCCTTCAGTGGGTGGAAACGCGCGCGCCGTACCATGGGCCAACGCGCCATGTCAGGTGATTTTTCCACCCGCTCCCAGAAGGGCTTCTACGAGCATCAGAAGGGCAGCGAGGCCAGGGCCCAGCCGCGCCGCTGCGCGGCCTCGACGTCGCCTGGCGCGGGGGCCGGGCCGATCACCGCCAGCCCCGAGACGGCCGTGGGCAACGACTCGAGGAGCTCGGCCAGGCGTCCCGGGCGGGCGCAGACCACCTCGGGGCCCAGCCGGTGCAATTCCTCGTCGGTCAGGCCGACGTGCAGCTCACCGCCGTACGACAACGAGAACCAGACGGCGCCGACGAGCCCGGCCGGCTCGACCCACGAGGCGTCGCTGGCGATGCGCGCGCCCGGCCGCGGCGTCGGGACGTCGGCGATGAGCGCGTCGAGCTGATCCGCCGACCAGGCCTGCCCGTCATCGAACCGGACGAGCACGCCGCCTTCGTCGGGCGCGCGGTCGCAGGGGCGCTTGGTGAAGGCGCCCGTCTCGTCGATGAGCGCGCGGGGCGCGGCGGCCGAGGCCTGACCGGGCCGCAGCGGGCAGAACACCAGGCCGCGCATGAGGCAGGCCACCAGCGTCTGGGTCCACCGCACGCCTGGAGGGAGCGCGCAGCCGACCCGCTCGCCCGGCTGCAGGCCATGCGACGCGAGCAGCGCCGCGACCCGCTCGGCGCCGCTCCACAACGTCATCGCCGGTGCGACGTGGTCGGCGGCGCCGGCGTAGTGCTCGACGACCGAGGGCGCGACGCCCCGTGGCCACGACGCGTGGAAGCGATCGAGCGCGCTCATGCGGCCGCTTTCACCAGCCGTCCGGGGGCTGGGTCGGCGCCGACGAGCGGCTCGAGGCGGTCGATGAGGCCCCCGAGGAAGGCTCTCCGGCAGACGAGCGTCTCGTCGATGTCGCCGCGCGCCAGCCACCCCGCGGCCACGCCCGCGTGCACGGCGCGGAACTCGCGGCGCACGGCCTCGAGGCGCTCCCGCAGCCCCGACAGCCCCATCGTCGGAGGCGCCAGCAGCTGCTCGCGCACCATGCCGGCCCACGCGAAGAAGGCGCGGCGCTGCTCGTCGTCCAGCTCGGCGCGGTGGGCGAGCGCCTCGAGCTCGGGCTCGAGGTGGCTCATCGACAGGGCGTTGGTGATGCGCTCGATTTCGCCGGCCATGGTGGACTCCCGTGGGCGGTGGAGGGAGGTCCGCCCGATGGGAGCCCGTCAGTGCAAGGTGAGATCCACCCGCAAGTCGCGGCGTCGTCGAAGGGGTTCGCGGGTCTGGCGGAGCGGGAGAGTCGGTGACGACTCACTCACCATCGAGGGCGCCGTTGAGGCCCTGCATGAGCTGTTGAATCTGCTTTCCCTGCTGCTCGGTCTGCTTTTTCTGCTCGGCGCGCCTCTTCTCGTCCTGCTCCTTCGACTCCTTCTCTTCGTCCTGCTTCCGGCGCAGGGCCTCTTCGCGCGCCGCCAGCTCGGCTTCTTTCGCCCTGAGGGCCTGTTCCTTCGCGGTCAGCTCCTTCGCGCGGCCCTCACTGGTCTGGCCGCAGGCCGCAGGGTCTTCGGCGCAGCGCAGGCGCTCGTCTTCGCGGCGGGCCTCGGCGTCGAGCTCGGCCTGGGTCTTCTGGGCGAGCGCCTTCGCGCGCGCGGTGCCCTTCTCGACTTTCACCTTGCCGGCGGGCTGGGCCGGGGCCTGGGCGACGAGGAGCGACGCGAGCACGGTCAACATGGCCCGAACCCTAACAGGCGACCGGGTGGGCTTCGACAGCCGGACCGCTCGGCGACTGGCGCACACCGGGTCGGCAGCGTGCCGCCTCGTGTCGGGCCGCGTCGTCGGCCTTCGTTCGTCACCGGGAGGAACGGCCAGGCGTCTCCCCTCCGGTCACCACCGCGGGTGGGCCGGGTCGTTGAACGCGATGGGGGCCGCGAGGCAGACGTCGGGAATGCCGAAGGCGTCGACGAGGGCCACGGCGTCGACCCGGACCTCTCGCAGGAGCGTCGGCACCAGCCTGCGCACCGCCCGGGCCCGTGGCGCCTCGAGGTAGCCATCTTCGAGGAACCAGGCCAGGTGCCGCTCGAGCACGCAGAGGCCGTGCAGCTCCCGGAGGCGGCCCAGCGCCGCGCCCTCGTCTCCGCTGACGCGCCGCACGGCTGCGTCGAAGGCCTCGAGCACCCGGCGGTCGACGTGGGCGTGCGCGAGCGCGACGAGGTGCTCCTGCACGTCGAGGAACGCGCGGGTGGGCTCGACCTTCGCGTCGAGGCGCTTCTTGAGGCGCTGAGCCGCCGAGGCGAGGAGCACCTGCTCGCGGTAGGCGAG